>NZ_JBEFLV010000018.1:0-111339 GCF_040149365.1 Kluyvera huaxiensis | reverse complement strand
CGCGCCGGTTGCCTTGGCGGGCTTGTCACAAACCTACGTTTTCAAGAAGAAGGAAACCGCATGCCCCGCCGTTCGATCCTCTCCGCCGCCGAGCGCGAAAGCCTGCTGGCGTTGCCGGACACCAAGGATGAGTTGATCCGTCACTACACGTTCAGCGAAAGCGACCTCTCCATCATCCGGCAGCGGCGCGGCCCGGCCAATCGGCTGGGCTTCGCGGTGCAGCTCTGCTACCTGCGCTTTCCCGGCGTCATCCTTGGCGCTGATGAGCCACCGTTCCCGCCATTGCTGAGACTGGTCGCCAACCAGCTCAAGGTCGGCATCGAAAGCTGGGACGAGTACGGGCAGCGTGAGCAGACCCGACGCGAGCACCTGGTCGAGCTGCAAACGGTGTTCGGCTTCCAGCCGTTCACGATTGGCCACTACCGGCAGGCTGTCCAGTTGCTGACCGAGCTGGCCATGCAAACCGACAAGGGCATCGTGCTGGCCAGAGCCTTGATCGAGCACCTGCGGCGGCAGTCGGTCATTGTGCCCGCCCTCAACGCCGTCGAGCGGGCGAGCGCCGAAGCGATTACCCGCGCCGTGTTCTTCAACCGCCTGGGGGAAATCCGCGACCGCAGCTTCGAGCAGCAGCGCTACCGGGCCAGCGGCCTCAACCTGGTGACGGCGGCCATCGTGCTATGGAACACGGTCTATCTGGAGCGGGCCGCGAACGCCTTGCGTGGCCACGGTCAAGCCGTCGATGACGGCCTGTTGCAGTACCTGTCGCCGCTCGGCTGGGAGCACATCAACCTGACCGGCGATTACCTCTGGCGCAGCAGCGCCAAGATCGGCGCGGGCAAGTTCAGGCCGCTACGGCCGCTGCAACCGGCTTAGCGTGCTTTATTTTCCGTTTTCTGAGACGACCCCAATATGGGAAACAAACGTAAACAGGCGCGTCGCGCAGCTCGTCAGGCACTGAAGTCAAAGCCACGCATCCACGGCTACGAAATTGACACAATCATCGTTGACGAGCTGGCTGCCGCCCCTGCTCTGCCTCCGAAACCGAAGCGCGACAACTCTCCTCTCGAAGCGCGAAACGAGGCCCAGGCCCACTATCTCATCTCCCTCGATACCAAAACGCTAACGTTCGCCACTGGCGAAGCTGGCTGCGGTAAAACGTACCTGGCCGCGGCCGTTGCAGCGCAGCGTCTACTTAATAAGGAAGTGGACAAGATCATCGTGACTCGTCCGGTATTGCAAGCAGACGAAGATCTGGGCTTCCTTCCGGGCGACATGAGCGAGAAGTTCGCTCCGTTCTTCCGGCCCGTCTATGACGTGCTACAGAAGCGTCTGGGTGGCTCGTTTCTCGAATACTGCTTAAAGCCAGAGGTGGCCAAAGTGGAGATTGCCCCCTTCGCTTACATGCGTGGGCGCACTTTCGAAAACGCTGTGGTAATTCTGGATGAAGCTCAAAACGTGACAGCGTCACAAATGAAAATGTTCCTGACCCGTATGGGAGAAAACGTCACGGTTATCGTTAACGGGGACATCACCCAATGCGATCTTCCTGGCAGCGTCAAATCCGGGCTGGAAGACGCTATGGAGCGCTTTAAGCCGTCTGAATATGTTGGACGGATCGAGTTCGAGAGCGAGGACTGTGTACGGTCTGAGTTATGCAAAATTGCGCTTGAAGCCTACCAATAAGGAGATAAGCGTGACCAAAGAATATCTGCCTCACCAGCAGCGTGTGATAGAGGAACAGGAAGATCTGTCGCGCCGTATTTTCAAGCTGGAGTGCTTCACAGCCACCGAGATTTTTAGTCGTCTCCCTCAAGTCGACCGCAACATGCTCATTAAGCAGCTGGACGCGATGAAAGCCTATGAGCTAATTCTTCGTGCCCGAATCGCTCGTTTTTAACGTAAGGAAACCAAAATGACCGATATGGATATCGAAAAAGAGATTGTGGCCAAAGGCAAAACGGCCGCGCGTGTTACCCCGGAACGCATTGAAGCTGTTATCTCAGGCGAATTTTACTTTACCGGCGCGGACGGATATCGCAGCTCACCGTTGTGGCTGAAGCAGGAAGAGCCTGAACCGGCCCCGCAATCACTCGAACTGCTGACATTCTGCGTTCTTGTGCTGGAGAACGGCTACACCGTAACCGGCGAGTCTGCGTGCGCCAGCCCGGAGAACTTTGATCCGGAGATCGGACGTAAAATTGCACGCCAGAACGCGATTGCCAAAATCTGGCCCCTGGAAGGCTATCTTCTCAAGCAGCAGCTGCACGAGGTGAAGTGATGAAGGTCGTTATCTACGGACGGGATAATTGCTCATACTGCAAACGTGCGGTCGAGCTGGCGAAGCAGCTGCACGGCCACGGCTTTGGCGATTATGAATACATCGATATTGTGTCTGCCGGGATCGACAAAGAGAAGTTGAGCGACCTGGTTGGCAAGCCGGTGGAGACCATACCGCAGGTGTTCGTAAATGGCGAACCTATCGGGGGTTATACGGAATTTGCTGCTTTTGCGAGCACCCTGTAATACAATACGGCTCCTTTTGGGGCCGTTTCTGTTTGTCGCAGTTTCAGGGAACGCGTACACTTAGTTACGAGCCAGCAAAAAGCAGGCAGATAAATCATGAAAGACTCAATCACCAAAATCGCAATGGTTGTGGCACTGGCACTAAGCAGCCTGTCACACGGTTCTTATGCCAAAGATCACACCCATGAACGCAGCGCTATTACTTCAGGGGCGAGCGCACCATCCCTCGCAGAACTGCGCGAAAGTGTGGGTAAAATCCAGGAAGTTACCGCTGATGGCCGTGAAATTTACGCCAGACTGGATGCGTTGGCAGAACATGATTTTGAGCAGGCAAAGTTTGCCGCAGAAGGCTTACGTGCTGATGTAATTGGCTCCCTGGCAATTGCCGAGTTCTTATTCCAGGCATTACCAGAGATGTCGATCATCCGGTCTTACGACAAAAACTCCACTGAATACAAGCTATGCAGGGCTGTCGCTGAGATGCGTCACGGGGCCAAAAATCTCGATAATCTGGTTAATCAGATCCTGACAGTTAGCCCTCTTCGCGAATCAGAAATTAGCCATGCGGCTCTTGCTGTTCTGGCAGCCAGTGGCACAGAGGCTTCGACCAAATGGCTCTGATTGTCGAGATCAACCCCGATACACGCGCCGCATTTTTAGACCCCACTTTCAAAAAGTTCCCTGGATTGGAACAGCAGCTCATAGAGGAATTTATTTACTGCAAGGAGCACAACGCCACAACGGATACCTTCGGCAGTGACGCCGTCTTCACTTTTCCACCTTATGCCGTAGACGCTCAACTCGCTCGCATCCACATCAAGCTACCCGACGAACAGCCCTGGCCACCTCGCACTCCAGATCGGCAGAAGAAGAGTAATACTTATTTAGTTTATGCACAGCATTTGTGGAATCCGGACAGATACTCCATTCTTGCAGTTGTTACCCCAGCACACGATCTCATGAGCGCCGCCAACACACAGTTAATCTCCCACTTTTCAGCCTGTGCTGAAGATTTTCACAACCGCTAAAATCATCTTGCTTGTTTCTCAGATTTAAAAAAATCGACTCTCAATGATTCCATACCTATTAAGTATGGAATCATTGTACAAAACAGGCTATTTTATGGTTGATCATACAAAAACTTAAGCCTAATATACTGTTCATACATACAGTAAAAGGTTTCACTCAGTGAGTGGACGATGAAAAACACCTTTGATAAAGCACGCGCAGCAGAAAACACCTCTCGGGAAGCCATCGAGTACCTCGAACGCGCTTCCGGTTTGTCGGCAGTGTCGACCGCCAATTTCGACGGAGACATGTCGTTTTCTTCCGCCTTCATATTATTCACTCGCTTATCTTTACTGATAACGAGACGTCGACCTGAAATAGCCGTTCATTGTGTTTTGATACATATAATGCCGCATATCTCTGAAGTAAAGGTAAGTGATATAAGTAGGGTCTTGGTCAACCAACTGGTGAACCCACTGATACTGGAAGGCAAGATCGTCCAGGGCAGACGCGTATTCTCCCTAATGAAACAGTTCCTGAGCTGGTGCGCTTTTCAGGGGCTGATTGATACATCACCGTTGAATGATATGTCGCTCAATAGAGTTGCCGGTGGCGCAAAGCCAGTGCCGCGCGAACGTAAGCTGACGGACGCCGAGGTCTGGGTATTCTGGAACGTCTGGGATTACTTCAATGTGTGCGAAGGCACAAAGTGGGCGGCCAGGCTCTGTCTTGTCGCCGCCAGACGACCCGATGAAGTGCTCCGGGCCAGAAAGGATGAGTTCAACCTTCAACGTGATGTATGGAATCAAGGTACGCGAAACAAATCGGCCAGACAGCACGCGCTGCCGTTAAGCCCATTGATGCGCCAATGCGTAGAAGGGTTGTTTGAGTACGGGAAAGGCAGCCAGTGGCTCGTTCCTTCGAATAAGAAGAAGGGCGTGGATACGCCAATGTCTAAGGTGGCCATTGCCCAGGCACTGAGAAGGATACTGGAACGACCTGAGTTGATGGAGGTTGAGTCATTCACCCCACGCGATCTGAGACGTACAGCGCGTAGTTATTTCCCTGCTCTGGGGATTAATCAGGAGGTGGCCCGTAAGATTATGAACCACAGTCTTGAAGGGATAGATCGCGTCTATGATCGCCACGATTATATGGATGAGATGCGAGACGCCTTGAATAACTTCTCAACGTACATCGCATCTATCGTGAATCAAACAGACTTAGACGAGATAGACCACAAATTCAAGGGAGATCGTCTAGCCACCGAGCTTATTCGTGTAAATTTCTCACAGTGACTTGATGGCCTCTACCACCTTTTCTGACGCTCCCTGTTGACCGTCAAAACGGTTACGGAACGCTTCTAGAACGAGTTTTTCATCAGCGGAGAGCGGTGCAGTGCCCTCTTCGCGAAAAAACTCAAGCAGCTCAGGATGACGTTCTTCCAGAACCATCAGCATCAGTCGAACCGGATCTGCATCCAGCGCTTCGGCTAATGCTCGAACCTTATCTACTGGAAGTGGGATTTTGCCGCTTTTGATGAGAGAGAGATTGTTGGCGTTCTTGTACCCAACCTCTTTGGCAATGGTAGCCTGACTTTTAGGCGAGATTGTGATTAACGAGTCAATGTAAGCTGCGTAGCGACCTTGTTTGATCTCTGTTTCGTTGGTAGCCATGTAGTGAACCTTGCGTGTTTTGTTTATCTCTGGTAAGTGCTTACTGATATTACAGCAAAGGCCAGGGTTGTAAAGACTTATCTATTTAATTTCGATAGGCACAAAACCCCAGCATACCGCCATTATACTATGGTTTTTAGGCGATTTGTCACTATTCGCTTACAGAGAAAAGTAAGACGTATCTGATATAGGTGCATTCCATATTGATACAATAGGTAGTAGTATTGCCGAACTTTCAAATGTGTTCAGTTGGATGATATGAAATGAAAAATATAACTTCTAAATTGACCGCCCTTGAGGTTGGACACGCATATGCGATTGGGCTGGATGGCGTTGCGACGATCCTGACAGAACTAGAATCTGAAGAGCTTCCCGTGGAGATGGTTGATACGACGGTTTTCACTTTTGAACTAAAAAATAAACATTTCACACTCATCAATACTGGTTGCGGCTCCCTTGCCGTGAGAACCATTTAACACACATTCCTGCCGATAGAAGCCTGTACGAACAGCTTAGTCGCCTGTTCGTACAGTGATAAATTACGCACATCAGAAAACAAATTGTTTTAATAACAAGGAAATTCTCATGTCCAAAGCCATGACCAGAGCTGTGCTGAAAGAGGTACAGGACTTCCGCGACTGCGTAAAACGAGTTGTAGCGATGCTATCAGGCAAACAGATACCTGTTGCAGAGCGAGGCAATGAAGCATATGTCCGCTACAACCGGCGCGGCGAACCAGTGCTGGTAAACATCCCATCTATACCGGACGACGCGTCACCAACCCTCATGAACGCAGTACGTGGTTTTCTCGACCATGAGGTAGCCCATATCCTCTTTACTGATCCGAAAGTCGCAATGAAGATGCGCGAGAGAGGAAAGGCTCCGTCTACCGGGCTTTGGAACGCGCTGGAAGACGTTTTTATTGAACGCAGAATGGGACAGGTATTCAACGGAACCCGTCGCAATTTACTGGCCACACAGAACCTGGTGATCGACAAATACTTCAAGGGCAAAGTGTCAGAGGCGGTTTCAATCTGCCACGGCAACCAGCGTGAATTGTTCCTGAAATTCTTCCTTTGCCCTGTCGTCCGCGCCTGGGATGGCCAAAGCCCTTTCATCGACTTTATGGAAGAACACTGGCACCTCATCGAGAAGCCTATAGCCTTGCTCAAAGAGCATGGTATCGACGTGGCCGTTCGCAATATGTCGAACACAGAAGACTGTGTGAAGGTCGCAGCTGCTATCGCCCAAATCATGCAGGATATGAAAGACAAGCCAGAGGGCAAATTACCAGAGCTTAAATCGTCTGCTAGGAAGCCGTCGAAGAGTGAGGATGAGTCAGAGGAAACCCCAGAAGCCGGTGATGAACCGACTCATAGTGAATCAGCACCAAAGCGTACCAAAGGCGAAGACGACGACAAGGAAGAGCAAGAAGATGATGCCTCAGAAGAGGAAGAGTCTGGGGATTCTGATTTGCCCGAATCAGTAGATAAGGACTTACCTACAGAAGATAAAGAAATTAGTGATATAGAAAGTAAATATACAGAAGCAGGCGAAGAGGAATCAGGAGACACCCCAGAATCCGATGATGCCGGCATGGAATCAGGTGATTCTGATGACGAAGGTGGTAGTGATGACACTGGCTCTCCAACGCCTGGTGATGGCATTCGCGATGACGCCGATGACTCCGATGGTTATGGCTCTGGCGCCGCTGGCGATGGCGATGGTGATAGTGATGACGGCGAAGACTCCGATGCCGGTCATGGGGAGTCCGAAGGAGAAGGCGAAGAGGAAGATGACGCCGCCGATCACACAGACGGCGAAGGTAAAGAAAATGAGGATGCCGCGGAAGCGCCTGAAGACAGTGAATCAGGCTTTGTTCCTGCTCCGGATGAAATGACTCTGGAGGACGCACTCAAGGCGCTCGACGAGATGGAAGACGGAACAGGCGAAATGACCGAAGACGCACTGTCGGCCACCATCAGCAAAGAGCTTATGAGCACCTCACTTTCTGAGTATCGCCCATACGATCGTTCATACGACTTTATCGGGTTGATTGATGAGGCTGAAGAGCATGTAAAGCGCACCAGAAAGACGTTCGGCGCAATCCCAATGCACTCACCTGTCGATCGCTACCGCATGGTTCCGGAAGGCAGAAAGCTCTTTGAACTGAAAATCGAAAAACATCTGTCAGCAGGCGTTTCTTCGACTCTGGCCAAAGACCTGGAGCGAGCTATCGCCAGCCGCAACCGAGTTCAGTTTATCCCAGGCCAGAGACGTGGGCGGATACATGGCGCGAACCTGTATCGTCTGGCAATGAACGACGACCGCGTGTTCCGCAAAAAAGAAGACCACAGAGCGGTGAACGCGTGCGTCCAGCAAGTGATCGACTTGTCCGGCTCAATGGGCGGCAGGAAGATTCAGTTGGCACTCGCAAGCGCCTACACCATTGCGGATGCTCTGGATCGTATCAATGTGCCTAACATCATCACCGGCTTTACCACGTTTGGTAGCCCAGATTATGAAACCATGTCGAAGCGCGGGTTTACTCGCTTCGAGGCGCTAATGCTGCCCATTATCAAAAACTGGAATGAGAAAGCTAACTCTCCAGAGATCCGCGCCCGCATGGGCTGCGTGTGTGAGACGTTCCCCCTGCTCAATAACGTCGATGGTGAGAGCGTCGCGCAGCTGGCGACTCTGTTTGCAGGGCGAATGGAGGACAAGAAGATCATGCTGGTTATGAGCGACGGGGCGCCATGTGCTGCAGGCGATGGGTTCCATCAGCATTTACGAACCGTCACCAAAGAAATTGAGACGTTGAGTGACATCGATTTGATGGCTATCGGCGTTCTGACCGACGCACCACGGCGTTACTACAAAAATTACGCACTGGTAAACAGCGTAGAAGAGTTAGGGCCGTCAGTCGTCACAGAGCTATCTCGTATCATTCTTGGGTAATTGCTTTACCCGTAAAAATAAGTAATCACTTACTATACAGCCTAATATATTTATATAAGATATACCCCACGAACGACAAACAGTAAGGAAAAACACATGACCGCTACTGCACTACAGCAAGAAGAACATTTGCCGGAAGCCATCGTCTGCAAGTGGTGTGGCAAATCCTTTCATTACCTGAAATCCCATATCTCTATGGGCCGCTGCGAGAACATTCCTGAGTCCGCGAAAGGTCTGGACGTGGACGAGGTGGTGAAAATGTACACCTCTGCGTTTCCGGATGAACCAACGATCTCTCGCACGGCACTGGCCAAACTCAATGAGAAGCGTGCCGAAAAGCATTCAGGCGAAGGAAAAGTAGCGGAGATTAGCGCACATCCGGGCTACGCAGGAACGGTCGAATACAAGACCGAACTGGTGGCCGCGCACGAGCTGCTTGGCGTAACGATCAAAGAGCTGGGAACGCCACGCGGAAAACCACTACAGGTGACAGTCAACGTCAACACGCCATATCCGGAGTTCGTACCGGAAGCGAAGAAGAACTATGTGTATGGCGACTTCGACCTGATTAAAGACATCTTCATGATGCTGGAAATCGGAATCCCAGGCTATCTCTGGGGTCATGCAGGAACCGGTAAATCTTCTCTTCCTACGCAGCTATGCGCCCTGCTGAATCGACCACTGATCCGCGCCCAGCATACGGCGTCTATGGAAGAGGCACACGTTACAGGCCAGATCCTCGCTCGCGATGGTTCCACCTACTTCGAGCCTGGTTTGCTGGCGCTGGCGATGAAAAATGGCTGGGTGTACCTCGCTGATGAATATGACTTCGCGTTCCCGCAGATTCTGGGTGTGTACCAGCCAGTTCTTGAAGGAGAACCGCTGATCATCAAAGAGGCAACTCCGGACTGGCGCCGTATCACTCCGCATAAACGCTTTGCCTTCATTGGCACTGGCAACACTAACGGCTCTGGCGACGAAACGGGTCTCTATCAAGGAACGAACATCCAGAACGCGGCGAACTTCTCGCGCTTCGGCATTGTTTCGAACGTGAAGTACATGAGCACTAAGGCTGAAGTCAACATGCTGGCTGAGGCTGGCGTCATCCGCGAATACGCCGAGAAGATGGTGAAATTCGCGAACCTTGTCCGTGAAGGTTATGAACAGCATCTGATCAGCCAGCCAATCGGCCCTCGCGAGCTGCTGCTGTCCGCAAAAATCGGAATGATGCGCGGTGATTTCTCTGCCGGCATCGAAAAGTCGTTTATCAATAAACTTCCATCCACGTCTGCACAGGCAGCGCGTGAAGTGGTTCAGAAGATCTTCGGTTAATCGTGCGTAAAGGATGTTTCGGCTCTCTTATCGCAGCGTCTGAAACTGGCCGGGCTTGTCTGGCGTGTCCGGATAGGCCCGAGTGCCACCAGTCAGCCAAAGAGGTTGCGATTTCGATGTATGGGAAGTTCGTTGGCTTCCCCAATGACAAAATCAAGAAAACCAGAAAGGTAAAAACACATGAAGGCTCTGATGGTCAGAACTGACTTCTCCCTGGGAGAGTCGGCTCTAAAAGCAGAAAACGCGGTGAAAATCGCGAGAGAAGCTGGCTACACCGCTGTCATTTCCGCTGACAGCATGAACATTGCCAGTGTGATCCCCCTGCAGCGTGCCGCTGGCGACGACATGGCGGTTATTTGTGGTGTTAAGCTGAATGTGGTCGACGATCCGACATACGAGCACCGCGCCCGCCTGGCGAAAGAGTCAGGGGGATGTATGGAATCATTGGTACGTGATCGCAGCTACTGCTTTACGGCACTGATAAAGAATGAGCAAGGTTATCGCGACGTGTGCGAACTGATGACCTTAGCCAACAAGCGCGAGCAATTCTACTTTGTCCCTCGTCTGGCACTTGACCAGCTGGCGACCGCATATGCCAAAGGCAACATCATCCTGCTGACGTCCGACATTGGCAGTGTATTCCAGCGCCGGGACTTCACAAAGATTATCGGGACGCTGGTGACAGCTGGAGGACGCGATAACTTCTACAGC
This sequence comes from Kluyvera huaxiensis, assembly GCF_040149365.1. NCBI lineage: Bacteria > Pseudomonadati > Pseudomonadota > Gammaproteobacteria > Enterobacterales > Enterobacteriaceae > Kluyvera > Kluyvera huaxiensis. Next base: position 101,131 of record NZ_JBEFLV010000018.1, on the reverse strand, counting down.
GTGGTTTATCCGCACCCTACCCCATTCTACGACCAGATTAACGTCCGGGCGATGAAAGTAGCGAGCGCACTGAAAATAGAGCCAGTGGCGTTCTATCCCGCTTATTACGAAGCGGTCGACGACGCTGACATTAAAGACATTGCGCACATGGTTACGAACAACATCAAAATCGACCAGCCGCATCGTCTGCGTATTCCCCACCAGCGAGATAATGCCGTTAATGGTCGCCGCCATCTCCTTGAAGCGCTGAAAGCCTTCTCCATTCGAATGGATGTGCCGGTAACAGCTGCAATGGCCTCAACAACGCAGGACACCATTATTGAAGCCTGCACATGGCGCTGGCATGAATTGCCACCAGCACTGCCCAAGATGGCAGACGACGAACCTGCAACGCTGATGAAGCTGGCTGTCGCGGGGCTGCGCAAGCGTCTTACTACCAAAGAGTTTGGCTACACACCACCGGCTTCTGAGCACCGTGTGTATGTTGATCGCCTGAAGTACGAAATGGACACACTGACCCGCCTGGGCTTCTGTGGCTACTTCCTGATGGTGCGCGACCTGATGAATCACAGTCGTGAAACTGGCATTCCTGTCGGGCCAGGTCGTGGTTCCTCTGCCGGGTCTCTGGTGGCGTGGTGCATAGGCATAACCAACGTTGATCCTATCCGTCACGGTCTTCTGTTTGAGCGTTTCATTAACCCTGAACGTCTCGACTTGCCGGATGCGGATCTGGACTTCAGCCAGGCACGTCGTCATGAGGTGATCGAGTATCTGAATGAACGCTATGGCGAAGATTACGTTGCCGGTATTCCGAACTTCACCTATCTGGGCGCTGCTTCGGCGCTGCGTGACACTGCGCGTATTTACGGTGTCGACGCTGCGGATATGGCGGTATCCAAAGAGTTCAAGAATCTGGAAGACGATAGCCTGTCGCTGGAAGAGCTGCGCGAGCAACTGGCCAGCCTGGACAAATACGCCACGAAAAACCCGGAAGCGTTCAAAGCGGCGTGTAAGCTGCAAAGCCTGATGCGTGGTTTTGGTCGTCACGCTGCGGGGATGATCGTCGCTGGTGTTCCATTGGTAGAGCGCACGCCCGTCGAGCTGCGTGGCAATGCTCGCTGTATTGCGTTCGATAAACGTTACTGCGAGGCGATGGGGCTGATTAAGCTGGACGTTCTCGGTCTGGCAACGCTCGATCTGCTGGATAGCGCGAAACGCTACATCAAAGAGAGTACCGGGGAAGACATCAATCTCGATGCTATCCCACTGGACGATCGCAAGGTTCTGGATGGGTTCGCTGCAGGGTACACGCAGGGCGTATTCCAGCTGGAGTCCGGCCCCATGCGTAAGTTACTTAAAGATCTGGGCGGTGGCATTGAGCCAATGAGCTTTAAAACCGTTGTCGCTACTACCGCGCTATTTCGACCTGGCCCGATTCAGTCAGGCATGTTGGACGACTATGTCTCCGTAGCCAAAGGCTTCATGGCTCCACATTCAATTCATCCGCGTCTTGAGGAAGCAACTAAAGAAACCAACGGCGTTTTACTCTATCAAGAGCAGATCATGAAAAGCTCTCGCGTACTCGCTGGATTCTCTATGGCTGAGGCTGACGCTCTGCGTTCCGCTATCGGTAAAAAGAACATGGATAAGATGAAAGCGATCGGCAGCGATTTTGTAGAACGAGCGCAAGCAGGTTGGGTGACACTGTCACTTGAAAACGGAAGCACAGTAGAAGTCCACAAAAAGGCCAAGCTGATGTGCTCTGACGGCAAACGCAGAACCTATGACGAAGCGATTGGTGATAACGCTGATATTGTTGATTTTGGAGTTTGACGGTGGAAGAAATTTGGAAATCCATTCCTGAGTTTGAAGGTTATTACGAAGCATCCAGTTTAGGTCGCATTCGCTCTTTAGATGTTATACGAACAGCCCCCAATGGGGGCGAATGGGTGAAGAAGGGGCAAATCCTCAAACCTCGCGTAATCAATGATTTTGGACATCTGGGCGTGAAACTAAGCGTCAACGGCGTCAAATGCGACCGCACAGTTCATTATCTGGCAGCAACTGCATTCCACGGAGAACGACCAGAAGGCTTACTTATTCGTCATCTTGACGGAAGACCATCAAACAATGCGCCCTCCAATCTCGCGTATGGCACTCAAGTCGACAACATGGCTGACGCCATTGCACACGATACCGTTGAGTTTGGTGAGAGGCGCTACAACGCCAAGCTAACCAACGAAGTCGTCATTGCTATTCGCATTAAAAAGTCAGAAGGCGCTCTGAACAAAGACCTCGCGGCCGAATATGGTTTAACTGAGCTTTACATTCACCATATCGTCACCGGGAAGAAATGGGCACGAGTTGGTGGGCCGATCGTTGTCTCAAGAGCATCCAAAAAACTGGATGCTGAAGCAAGAGCTGAGGTGGTCGCCTTGCGCAAGGCTGGCGCAACCTATGAAAAGTTGCGAGAAAAATTCGGCATCTCTAACACTCAAATCGCAAATATCTTAAAAAAAGCTAGCGTTTGAAGCAAATGACGGGAAAAACACATGAAAATTGCCAAAGTTATTTCCGAGCAGGAAGGTCTTAGCCCTGAGAAAGCCCAAGAAATATGGGACGCCTTTGAGAAGTTCGGTGGATATGCCTTCAACAAATCACACTCCGTTGCCTACTCGCTGATCAGCTATCAGTCTATGTGGTTAAAGACACATTACCCTGCTGAGTTCTTCGCTGCTGCTCTCACCATTCTGGGCGAGGATAAGCACCAGGGGCTGGTTAAGGATGCGCTGACCTATGGCATTCGCGTATTGCCACCAGACGTTAACGTGTCATCTAACCGAATTGAGATCCGCACGCTGGAAGACGGCAGCCAGGTTCTGTATGCGCCATTCTCTGCTGTGAAAGGCTGCTCTGAGAATGGTTGCCAGGCCATCATGAGAGCGCGTGAGAAAGTTGGCGGTAAATTCGAGTCACTTGAGCAATTTGAGGAAGCGGTCGAGAAGCGTGCGTGTAACAGCCGGGTACGCGAGTCACTGCAAAAAGTAGGTGCGTTCGCATCGATTGAGCCTGGCAGTCTGCCAGCGACAGATCCGGAACGGCTGCGCGACCAGGCAGAGTTGATGGGCAATCTGGTGATCGACGCTGTAAAAGCCTCTCGACCGTTCGAGATGAACCCTAAGCGCTCTGCTGAAGTGAATGTACTGATGACTCGCATGGCGGCCGAAATGGGTCTGGGAGACGACCTGATCCGCCCAAGCATTGGCATTAAGCCGAAAATCATGGTCATTCTGGACAACGCGAACGGCAATGATGGGCGTACCGGCTACTTCATGGAGAACGGCTACGACGACTTTAAGGCGAAGTTGCTTACTGCAGGCGATCTGCGTATGGGCGATCTCTACGTCACCGGCGTGTGCAAAAAGGTGAAGGACAAAGAGAAGGACTACACCAAAGACGAAATCGGCCAGTTCATCGACTTTGTGCGTGAAGAGATCAATCTGGTGCGTCCGACCTATGTGCTGACGTGTGGCAGCCGGGCGACGTCACTCTTCAACAACAAGAGCAAACCATCCGACCTGGTTGGACGCAAAGAGTATCTGCCAGAGCTGGATGTGACCGTTTTCTACGGATTTAACCCGAACATTTTGTACTTTCGCCCAGAGGAAGGCGAAAAGCTGGAAGCAATTCTGGCAGAGGTAGCGGAGACTATTAGCAAATGAATAAAGAGAACACCATGAACGAGGCACAGAAGATTGCACAAGCGCTGGCGGCTATCCCCGCGGATTTTCAGGATAAAGCAGTTGCGGCCACCATGCGGTCGCAGTTCTGGGAAATCATCGACTGCCCGGTCACGTTAGATCTGGCGCTGGCGTTCGCCGGGCTGGATGGCGCCGATAAAGTCAGTCGTCTGCGTAAATGTGCCAGAGCGCTGGCGCTTAAAACGCAAGATCCGAAGGCGTGCCAGTATCTGCTGGAGATCTACGAATCAGATAACCCAGAGGAACAGCTGGAGGCATTCAAAGTATTCCGCAATCGGCTGGTACTGAAGGTGGCCAAAGAATTTATGGAAGTTAACAAAATTGGCGATGTGAGACAGTACAGGCTGAAGCGCCAGATAAGAGTCACTCTATCCAACATTTTTGGTAAGAAAGTCGCATAAAGCAAAAACCCGCCAAATGGCGGGTTATATGATCTAAATTATTCCGGTTTGAAGCCTTTGAACCGAACGAATACTGCGCACAAATCTGTCGGCAAAATAATACCTCCCTCAAACCCGCCATTGTTTTTCCCCAACCCAGCATTAACAAATGAGAGTAAAAGCGCTTCATCTGATATTTGATGGTGGTTATTTTCATCGTATTTGGAAAAAGTATCTAACTCATCAATCTCAAAGGAAGGGATACGTTCAAGCGCAACCATTAAGCGACGTAATGTAATAAAATCAATGTGCTCAAACGCAAACGCTTTCAAGAATGCTGCTGCAATTTCTGGCTTATTTTCACTCTCCATGCGGTCAATGATTTCAATCAGTCTATCGCCGGCCTTACCCGCAAATTTGTCATTTTCATTCAACCGATTGGCCATATTTATTCGTGTAGCATCGTCTAGATCGGCGAAGCCAGAGATGAAACGAATTAACTTTTCCGTAAACCGACGATCATGCACTGAGCTAACCGTCTTGAAAATTCCAACGAGAGTATTGAGTAAAGGAATCGACTCAAGCGTTCCCGATTCAAGGGCAGAGTCAATAGCTATCTCACCGTATTCCTTGAACAGATCGGTTACATCATCAGATTTTATAACCTCAACCAATTCACTACCACGTTTGGAGTCTTGGGCCATAATTCCTCAATTGCACATCGTTATTAATATAAAATGGAGGGGCAGTAAGACCAAACGCGTAAGGACTATGAAATAGTTTTACGTCGACGTTCGATTAGTGCTGCCGCTATTGACTCAACTTCTTGAAAATCTTTTGAAGCGCTTGCACGTAAGGCAAGGTTCCATTTACTCAGCACACGAGCGTTATTTACCAAGTTGCTGTCTTCTTTTAATCGACCGTTCTTTAGTAACCATTCGGCTACATCAGCCCAATCCCAGAGTGGGGATTGGCCTTTAATGCGTTGGACTGGGCAAGGGAAGTCGCCGCTACCGCGAGTGCCATCTTTCAACATTGCAATCGCCTGTCGGGACATTTCTGTAATTTCTGCAATGTCGCTCAGGCCAACAAGAGCAGAGTCGACAGATTCAACAATAGCGCCGATACCGGCTGATTCGATATTGTCAATCGCTGATGCAATAGCAGCATCCAGCGATTCGGCTTCGCGGTCGAACTCAACATAGACGGAGTTTCCATATGCGCAAATCAGCGCATCGTCACAGCCGCTTTCGTACAGCGCGTCTTCCAGTCCTTCGGTCTCATACGTTACGCCTGAGAGTGTCAGAGTGAAGTTAAAAAGCGCCATAGTACCTCTTCGTTTAGTATTCAGAGTATTCTCTTATTTATTCGGTAAGGAGTTGTTGTAGCAACTCCTTACCGGGCAAAATCAATCGCAGCGTTTAACCATACGAATGATTTGCTTGGCATGGTTTTCAGCACTTTTCGGCGTTGACCATACACTCATTTGGTGATCTCGGTGTTCACCTTCTGGATTGCCACAGCGCAATTTGCAAAAACAGTGTGCAGAATCGCCTGGTGGAACCCAAACCCAGCCTTGAGTTACAGCATATTCAATGGCCGCTTGAATGTGCTTATTAGGATGCGTCTTCAGATACAATTTATCTCCGGCATATTATATGTTCGATGTTGACAACTGTCAACGGCGAGTAAACTCAATCCGTCCGTATCTCCACCACATTGTCGTACGCTGTCTACGGCCAGCTTTTAACGGGGCATAGAGTACCAGAACCGCCTGATTTTTCACTGGCTTACCTATCTCATAACCTCCATTTCATCGTGTCATAATCTCCAATGCCTGTTTCCATTATGATAAAATTGATACATATAAATAAGCAGGCAATTAACACTATGAGCACCGATATCTACGAAAAAATCATGTCCGATCTTGAGTTCGATCGCGACAATCTGGAGGAAGTCTGGCGTCAGCAGCCGCGTCTTTTGATGGAGTACGGCTCTAAGCTGGCGCGGGCAGAACGCGAGGTCGCGGATGCAAAACTCTCCCTCGATGCGATTGAGGCGAAAATCTACGATAATGAGCGTAAGAACCTGAGTATGAACGGCATTAAGTTCAATGAATCCGTACTGGAGGCGAAGGTGAGAACCAACCCGCAATACCTCGCAAAGCGCCAGAAACTCGACGATGCCCGGCACATTGCAGATCTGTACAAGCACGCTGTGGCCGCCTTCTCTCACCGCCGCGACATGATTGTCCAGGCGTCCAAAATGGCTATCGTGGAGATTGAACGTTTGGGCGCCGAACGTTTCCACTCTTCCCGTTAATTTATGCTAGATCGTAAGTAAGTACTGATCTATCATCCTTCTCGCTCGAAAGAGCCACGAATAAACGAACGCCCAACGCGCATAGCGCCAATGGCCACAATCACAACAAGGAGAAATATATGTCTAAGTCATTACTTGATCTGCTTAACAAGACCCGTGGCGATATTGCTTCTAAACGTGGCAATAACGTTGATTTGACCCGTCTGAAAGACGGCAATAACTATCTGCGCATTTTTCCGAACAAGGACGACCCGAATGGCGTGTTCTTCCAGACTTTCGGTATGCACTACGTTAAGCATCAGAATGAGGAAGGCAAAGATGTAACAACCGCCTACATCTGCGAACAGCACACCCACGGCCACGCTTGCCAGCTGTGTGAGATGGTTATGGAAGGTCGTGCTCGCTTTAAGGGCAACAAAGCGATGGAAGAGCGCATTAACAGTATGCGTGCTACACCGCGTTATCTGGTCAACGGTGTTCTGTCTGCGCGTGAAGACTTTGCAGACGCAGAGAAATGCCAGTTGATTGAGCTGCCGTCTACGGTCTTCGACGATATCTGCAAAGTGATGTCCGAAGATATTGCGGATGATATCGGCAACCCACTGAGCAAAGAAGAAGGCTATGCGTTCCTGATTAAGCGTACCGGTTCCGGTCGTGACACCAAGTACGACGTATCCCCGAAACGTAAAGTCTACAAAGGCGACATTCCTGAGAAGCTCTGGACTACCCAACACGATCTGATCGCATACGCGAACCAGGCTGACGAAACTCGTCTGCTGTCTACGGCTCGCACTATGGGTCGTCTGATTGGTATTGCGGCTCCGGCAGCAACAATGTCCTCTCCGGCCATTTCTTCCGCTGCAAAATCAGCTGCTGCTGAACTGCCAGGCTTTGGCTCTATCACTGGTCATACGGAAGGCGCAGCTGCTGTCGCTACAGCACACACTCCGGCTCCAGAGTCCACCAGTCTGGTTGATGAAGAGATCCTGCGTGCCGCTGAAGCTGAGTTCAAACCGGAAACTAAACCGGAAGAAGTTAAAGCTCCGGAAGCCGCCGCAGCTGCAAGTGCTTCAGCATCTGCTGCCGCTGCATCTGCACCAGCTGACGAAGGTCTCGACGACCTGCTGGCTGAACTGGACGCTCTGTAATCCCATAACGTGACCAGTAAGGCGTCTACGGACGCCTTACTTTTTGGAAGGAGTGTACCGGTGAATTATCTCTTTGTGGACGGTAACAGCCTGGGCTATTACCACCAGCAATCCGACAAATTACACAACGGCGAGATGGAAGTTCAGGCGGCTTTTGGCTTCGTGAAGAACGTTCGTCGTTACGCCTCAATTCTCCATGCCCGCCCAATGATCTTGTGGGATGGATTCAGCGACAAACGTCGCGACTTCTACCCGGAGTACAAAGCGAATCGCGATGACGACCCGGATATGAAGAAGATGAAAGAAGGCTTTGCCATCCAGAAGCCGTACATCTTGAAAATGATGACCGCGCTGGGCGTTAACCAACTCATTGCAAAGGACGCAGAAGCGGACGACCTGGCTGGAATGCTGGTCTCTCGCCTGGCTCCGCAGCCGACCGTCGATCACATCTACCTGCTGACGGGCGATGGCGACTGGCTCCAGTTGGTTCGCGAGAATGTGAGCTGGGTAAGCCTGCGTGAAGATGCCAAGCACAAGCAGGTGAACTTCGAACAGTTCGCAGAGCTGACAGGTCTGCCAACACCACGCGCGTTTCTGGAAGCGAAAGCGTTGCAGGGCGATAACTCGGACAACATCAAAGGCGTCGGCGGCATTGGTGATGGTGGCGCGAAAGAGCTGCTTCATGAGTGGGGAAGCGTGGCCGCAATGGTACGCGGCATTAACGACGGCTCCATTGTCATCAATAAGGGTCGCTATAAGACGGCATTCAACAAGCTGGCAAAGAACGCCTTCAACGAGAAGACGGGCTGCCGGATGCTCGAAGCCTTTAAGCGCAACATGATGCTGATGAACCTTATCGACACAAAATTCCCACCCAGCGAAATCGAGTCGATTAAAGGCGCACGCGACATGAATGCCTTCGAACAGATGTGTTACGAGCTGAATTTCCGGTCGTTTCTGGAAGATCTGGAAGTGTTTGTTCTGCCATTTGAGAGGTACTGCTGATGCTGAAGTCCATCATTAATGGCGGGGCAACTACGCCAACCATGCTGGCTAAAGAGATTGTCTTCTGCCACGGCGAGCACGCTGTGGTGGCGCTGCCGAACATTCTGGGCGCTGCTGGCATTTCTGCAACTGAGCGCGAGTTCGCGCTGGTCAGCGAGCAGGTCGTGAAGATCATCGCTCGCGTCGCCAAACACCTGAACCACGACGCAATCAAGTTTGACGAAGCCGCTGCTTCGAAGCGAATCAACGAATCAAAAGGAGCCTAATCATGGCAAAAGGCAAATCCGCACTGGCACTGGCGCTGAAAAAGAAAATCGGCAGCAATGACGAGATCCAGAAGGTCTCCCACTGGATTGACTCCGGTTTCCCTCCACTAAACAAAGCCATTTCCGGACGTTACGACGGTGGTTTTCCGTGTGGACGTATCGTTGAAGTCTTCGGGCCACCAAGCGCGGGGAAATGTGTTACCGCAGACACCATGCTGCTGACGGAGCGTGGAATGGTAACAGTGAAAGAACTGTTTGAGATTGAGGGGCACAAAGCAACATGCACTACTCGCGATGTAGAGCATAACGTTGGACTCATCAATGAAAATGGCGTGATAGAGAAGACCTCACACCTGACATGGAACAACCGTCGCAAATTCAAGCGCATTAAGCTGGCATCAGGGGGTTACATCGAGGCTACGTTCCGTCACCCAATTCGTGTGGTTGACGACTTAGGCAATATCGTCTGGCGGTATGCTGAAAAAATCAGTGTAGGCGACACGATTCCTTCAATGGTTGGCACACATCAATTCGGCGATCAGCACTTGGATGCCAATATCGCAAAACTGATGGGCTATTTAATTGCTGACGGATACGTGGCCTCTGAAAATTCTGTGCATTTTTCTAACACAGATCCATTCATCAAGGATGAGTACTACCGCCTCATTTCGCTGGTATCAAACAAGATGCCAGTTACGAGAAAACATAACGGCTCGGAAGACCATGTGCTGTTTAGCAAAGAGGTGCGTTCGCTGCTTTTTAAAGAATATGGTCTGGAGTATGAGAAAGCTGCTGGCAAGCAGGTTCCGTTGAGTGTGCGTCGCGCCAATAGCGAGGCTCAAATTGCATTCCTTCGCGGCTACTTTGAGCTGGAATGCCACGTCAATGATGGTCGCTGCATTGAGGTTGTGAGCGCGAGTGGGCTGCTGCTACAGCAAATTCGCCTCATGCTCCTGAATCTGGGGATTACGTCAACTATCTCTGAAAAACACGTCGCAGGTTATAAAAACATATATTACCGGCTGTCATTCAGTGGCTCTAACTACGACCTTTTCCTGTCAACGATTGGGTTCGAGTCTCCGGCTCGTTTAGCAGTGGCAACCAAACGGGACATTAGTTTTGACCGCACTTATTTAGGCTACGTTCCGCACATCAGCGGCTTAGTGAAATCACTCTACGAGTCACTCACCAAGACCTCTCGTAAAGACTACGTTCTGGTAGATCACGTTATTGGCCGCGGCGATCGTGTCGGAATAGACAAACTGCGAGAAATCTATGTCTCCTTCATTGGCAGAAAAAATCGTTTTAACGAGCATCTGTTTGCACAACTGGCAGCGGTAATTGACTCTAACTTGTTCTACGACGAAGTCGTGGCTATTGAGGAAGGTGAAGCACCAACGTTCGACGTAGCGATGCCGGAAACACACTCTTTCTGGTCTAACGGGATTATCAGCCACAACACATTCCTCGCGACGGCAGCGATGGTGTCAGCACAGAAACAGGATGGTCTGGCCGTGTTCCTTGACCACGAAAACAGTTTCGACGTTGGTCTGGCGGTAGCGAACGGACTGAACGCCGACGAAGACGACGGTCAGTGGGTCTACAAACAGCCGGATACCTTCGAAGACTCCGTAGAGCTGATCGGCACAATCCTCAAGCTGGTGCGCGACGAAGAGCTTATCCCGGAAACAGCTCCTATCTGCATCGTTGCCGACTCTCTGGCGTCGATGGTTCCGAACTCGAAGGCTGAGAAGTTCGACAAGATGGCAGAAGGTACTGCGAAGGACAAAGATCAGCTGAACATGAACGACAACACGGCGCTGGCGCGCGCGACGAGTGCGAACTTCCCTACTCTGGCGCTTTGGGCGCGTAAGTACAACGCGTGCATCATCTTCTTGAACCAGGTGCGTACCAAAATTGGCGTGATGTTTGGCGATCCGACGACGTCTCCAGGTGGCGACTCTCCGAAGTTCTACGCGTCGGTGCGCATCCGTCTGGGCGCATCCGTTATGAAGGATGGCAAAGAGAAGATCGGACAGGACGTTGGCGCCGAGTGCATTAAAAACAAAGTCGCGCCTCCGTTTGGCAAATGCTCATGGAAATTCTACTTCGACCCGACTCGCGGGCTGGACGTCATCGAATCGCTGGTTGAGTACATGCTGGAGGAAGGATACCTGCCCAAGAACGCCAGCGGGCGTGTGGAAATTGGCGATAAGAAATACACCAAATCGCAGATCGTCGAGATGTACCGCGAGAAGCCACTCCCGGAAATCATCGCAGCACTCCAGGCGATAGACGAACGGCGAGCGAAAGAGTCGTCCCCAGCAGAGACAGAAGAAGCGTAATCACAAGGCGTCCACTTGGACGCCTTTTTTATTTCCGTATTATCACCAACAAGAAAACAAATTGGTTACTAATACGGAATTAGCATCCGTAGAAGTACAAAGTGACAACGCCACATAGTTGTTCGGCAACGGATGAGAAGGAGATCGGGAATGAAAAATTACAGCGAGATGACGGACTTTGAGATTAACTGCCTGGTCGCGGAAGCCACCGGCCATCGACCGCTTATCTCACAATATGGCTGGAAAGGCTCACAGGAAGGCGATTACACAGCAGTGGTCGCCATCGGCCCGAACGGAGCCGGAACCTTCGACTGGTGTAACGATCCGGAAGATGCGTGGGACATTATTTATCGACACAGAATCGGCGTAATCCCCACCAGACAGCCTGGCGAGTGGAGAGCGGCCCACAGAAAGGTGGATAGCTCAACGCCACAACATCTGATCCAGAACCCTAACCCTTTCAGAGCGGCAATGACCGTGTTCCTTTTAATGCAGGAGAAAAAGCGTGAAGAAACTGTATGACGCGGCCAACGCTGCGCTGGATGTAGTGGATACCGAAATTGCCCAGGGCTTCCCGGAGCCAGAATGGGCGACGCAGCTGCGTGAGGCGATTGCAGAGATGAACGCACCGGAACCTTCAGAAGATGAAGCCGACTGGCAGCGTTTCATCAGAATGTACGCGGAAGAGATTGGCCCGACGCCCACCGCTGAACAGGCCATGCTGCTCAAGTACTTCAAGGAGGCTGGAGAGAATCTGCCGGTTGATGATACACCGCACTGGTTTCACGCCGCCTGGCGTAAGTTCGACGTGATCTACACCCGCGGTATGGGAAGTAAAGATATGGTCGTCTGGCATCTGATGCACATCGATAAAGCTGTCGACCGCACGCTGGAGAAGTTCTTTCCACCAGCCTGAACACAATGATTGTGCGCCGCATGGCGCACATTAATATAAATAAGTACTTACCAACAAGGAGAAGACACATGAAGATTTTGGTTCGAGTTTCAGCCAGCACCGACTATGACGTTTACCCGCTATTCATGGTCAAGTGCGATGGGCTGAACGATGAAGAAATTCAAGCGGCAATTGAGCGCAATCTCGTTGAGTACACTGGCATGGATGCAGATTCTGTGTATGTCGACGATGACGGTGTTTGTTGGCACAACGGTAGTTGCTGGTACGTCGACGACACGATGCCGGTAAGCGATGAAGACGCGGCTCATCTTGAGCGTATCTTAGGTATCAGCACTTTTGAGTGATATTTACAGCAAAAAATATATAAGTTAGTATCTACCTATCATGAAAACTGTATTAGACACTTTATTACTTATTGTCTCGATAGCTTTTGTGCTCGATTGCATCTTCACCGGAGCAATCCGTAAAGCGCTGGCGCCTGTTAATGGCGCGATGATTAATGCGCTGGCCGTAGTGCTGGTATTCGACTCAGCATTTGGCGTTATCAAAGGAGTCGTGGCATGAAGAAAATAGCCCTGGCTCTGGTGCTGCTCTCCCTCCCAGTCTACGCGGACACATACGTCTATGAGTGTGAGATGTCAGTGGCCGAAGTGAAAAACAACGTGATCCGCAATGTCGTCAAAGCCAGCTACGGCGCGATGGTTGTGGACAGCGGCGAACAGTTTTATGTTGTGCGCGATGATCGCGTCCTGTCTTCCCCCTATCTCACCGAACGTAACGGCAAACTGACTGGCGTGGGTGAAGATAAGTTCGTTTACAACAAATCAGGTGATGTCTACGGCGTTCACGCGAAGAACGCCAGCTATCTTTTCGATGACTGCAAGGAGGTTGGTTGATGGCGGTTACACTGGCAGGTCTGGAAATCGAAAAAACAAGCGGCTACTGGCGTGCCAAAGGGTTTAAGCAACCTGGCGTGCTGGAACGTCTGGAACGTGAGGACGGTGTCATTGTCCACCAGCGTCGCGAATGGCGCATGTACGATCCGGAAACAGGTAAGCTCACGACGAAGGCCGGGACACTCTGGGGTCTGCTGAAGAAAATCCACTGATAACACTAACCACTGCGGTGAGTAGCCAGCTCACCGCGTGCGTATCCTGCTCATAACCACTGTGGTGAGTAGAACACCATTCAGGTATGCAATCCAACCACTGTAGTGAGTAAAACGCCTGCCGTGACATCCGGTATCCACTGTAGTGAGTAAAGTGGCGATTATCGACGTCGCTATCCACTGTAGGGAGTAAACAGGCGTTCATTCGCAGCAAACAACCACTATAGCGAGTGATGGAATGCGCTCTCCAGCGGATATCCACTATAGAGAGTAAACCTTCACTGTTTTCAGCGGATATCTACTCACTACAGTGGTTAGTAAACCCAGCCAACCGATTCTGCTCTCCACAGTGGATAGCCAATAACGAAGGGAACAACGATAACCACTATAGAGAGTAGATTTAACAAGATACCCAGTGACCACTAACCTCGCAGCCCTTGATTCATCTAGGTTTGTAACCACTAACATTTATTTCGTTGTTTGCGTGCCACTGCCTACAGTGGTTACTCTTCGGTTGCTGTTACTCACTACAGTGGATAGCGGATTCCAGATAAACAAAAGGCTCACTACAGTGGATAGTGAGCCTTTCTACTCTCTACAGTGGTTGGGCTATTTACGAGTTTTAGCTTTGCGCAGCTCTTCGAGAATCGCCAGTTCTTCCTTGCTTAACATGACCATCTCACCGTCTTTTTCTTCAGGAACAACATCGATGATGTCCTCCTGATCATCACCAGGCAAGCTATCTTCCTGCTCTTCTGGTTCTTCCGGCGCAGCTTTAACTGGTGGCAATGCCGGGCGTAACTTCGGCCGCCTATAGTGGATGATGAAGTAGACCGAGCTGCCGCGCTTCACTTCGGTGTAATCGAGATAGCCGATCTCACGCAGCTGCTCCATCGCCTTCCTGACTGTCGCGTTCTGGGTAATGGTGCGGCTGGTTAAGTTAAGTCTGGCGCGTAAGCGAGCCAGCGAGATTGGTGCCGGGTCAGGTGGCAAACTTTCGATGAAGGTGTAGAGCGCCTGCGCGGATTCTTTTCTGGAGAGTTCGTTAATTGCCCGGAGTTGCAGAAGAACCTTTTTGTCGAACTGGTAGAGTTCGAAAATCTTAGGATCAGCCTGCAGCGAGACCGTGTCGTTCTTTGTGCTGTACTTTGCTGTCTGCACAAGGTGCGTCACGTAATACTCATCAGAGCCTTTACTGCGGAATGAGATAGTGTTTGTGGCAATACGAGTTAGAGAACTGTCCAGGCGCTTGCGTAACTTCGCGGACGATCTGGCCGTTGGTATGCCACAGAGCCTGACGAACTCGACGAACGGTAACGTGACGGTGTCGCCAACAACCTTGTGCTTGGCGAACGCGTGGATGATGCCTACCCACGTTTTGAAGTCGTTATCCATATCCAGACGAACGCCGGAGATCCTTATGTCCTCGTACCCTTCGGCTTTGGCCAGAGACAGCTGTTTGAGTTCAGCAGAGGCGTCCATAGAGACCATTTGCCCCTTTCTGCCCCTGGCGGTCGATTTCAGCGTCGGAACGAAGAGACCAAGACGCATCAGAGCAACAGGCTGAACTGTGTTGTTGGTGTTAGGAACTAACGTAACAACTTCACCGGTCTTTTTGTCTGTTTCTGAGAATGCTTCAACGATCGCTATGTTTTTATTGCCGTTTTCGCTCATTCCAAGTGTCTCTTTTTATTCGACCGCTTTGGTGGCCTTTGCTGATTACAGTGGATAGTAGCACTCATCGCAGCGGTTATCCTACCGCCTATAGTGGTTTTTCTACTCTCTACAGTGGTTGGTTTACTCTTCATAGTGGCTGATCTTCTCTCTATAGTGGATATCGATCACCTCTAAGGCCATGTGGCACAACGGTTTGCGGGGTACGGGGATCTTTTTGGGTCTTTGTGGGTCTATTTGGTTCTCTTTAGGATCTGAATTACTGGATCGGGCCTGTGTATAAAAATCAGGTAATTGCAAAACCAGCCATCACTCCCCTTCTGGGGATAATGTGTGGTCGAAACAAACACGCCTGAACGCAAAACTTCCAACATCTCTATGAATATCAGCCACCTGACGTAGAAAAACAGGCACTGAGTTATCCAGTTAAGACAATGTCTCCTACTCACTACAGTGGATACCGACCACTCTCCAGAGAGGTTGTTTTGCTCTTCATAGCGGTTATTATGCTCTCTACAGAGGTTACTTTCCTCCCCATAGTGGATAGTAACCCCCTCTCAGGCCAGTAACCGCAACGGCTGGAGACGATCGGGGATCTCTTTTGATCTTCTGTAGGATCTCTCTGGGGATCTAATTATTGGATCGGTCCTGTGAATAATGGGTATAAGTAAAACAGGCATTTGCAAACATCGGTGCGCCTTGTCAGTTATCGTTGCCCCGGACAAAACTATTTGAATAAGAACTATGGATCTCAAACGCACGCGCTGGGTTCGCCGTCTTGAAGATGGCTCCTACACCATTGAATCGAACACTAGCCTGAACAAACAGAAGTTGCTCTGCGACCTGTGCGGCATTGCGTCGAAGTGCCCGATTAACGAAACCCGGCTCAAACTCCACGACGCCGGGGCGCACTTCCACCTGAACAGCTGCATACGTTACGTGCCACTGCTGGCATTTCGTAAACCGATCATCGGATTAGACGCACCCTACTTCAACACACTCCGCTCTGGTGTAACATGGCGAGACCGGGTCGAACCTGGCAAGCTCGTTTGTCTGGTTGAGGCTGATACTGGAAATATCATCCGGTTCGGGAGAGTCGATAAGGTCTACTCCGGCCCGGTGGATGAGATGCTGCGGAAACACAGCCGGTTTAACCATCTCTGCATGGGTGGAGAGAAGATCGAGAAGGTTGGCGAAGTGATCCGCAAATCCTACGGACACTTCCTGAACGACGACAGCCTTCTTACGGCCATCTACATTCGCCATGTCGATCGGGAGTTCGATACGGAGTATCACAGTGCTGAAGAGTTGAATCTTGTCGACCCTCGCCCAAAAGCTGGGGTAATCGACATCAGCGTAGCGCGTCAGAAGCCCCCTGAGACGTTTTAAACGTAAACTCATGGTTTTACCGGGGCATAAAATATGGTGTCTTAGAAAGACACTGAGAGCTTTAGGGATTAATACATGAGTGAATTTTATTCAAGGGCAGCAACTGTGGCAGACATGCCATTTATCATGGGTGAGTTCGAAGACGGCGCACGCAAGGGTCACTTCTACGAAGAGATCCTCACATCAAAGGGGGGTAAAACCTTTGAGAAGCAGACCAGGCTGGCCATCAAGACGAACGAGCAGGGCCAATACTCCGGGCATTATATCTACATCCTGCTGCGCCGTTCTGATGACAAAAAAGCAGGGCTAATCTGGTTCTGTGCCGAACTCGATCCAACCGGTGCGCCACGACTTGAACTCCGTGCCGTCAGTATCGTCAAAGAGCTACGCGGGAAAGGCTATGGGTCAATGCTGGTGTCCGACATGATCGATTCAAACCCGAGCCAGCCGATGATGGCGAAGTGCTACGTCAAATCCTCGCAAATGGCCGACATGCTAAAACGCAGAGGTTTTCACCTTTTCGACACGTCCCCCAAAGGCACGCAGATGCTGTTTCGCGATCCGAAGTAATAAGCCCCCATACGGTTGAGATATTGTCACCACCATAAAAATAAGTAGGTATTTACTTATATATTTTGTCATAATCGTGTGCCTGTAGATTTTCTTCTGTGCCGTGTTGTCTGGGTTGCTCGCCTCTCAAACACGCTTAACATCTGTATCAAAATAACCACAAAGGAAAAGACACATGACATTGCCATACGGGGTGATATCAGATCCCCATTATCATCGTTGGGATGCTTTTGCGACAACAAACGCTGACGGGCTGAACTCTCGACTGGAGATCCAACTGGACGCCACGAAAGAAGCAGCCAAAGCCATGAAAGCTGCGGGCTGTAAGTACATGCTGGTGGCTGGTGATACTTTCCATGTTCGTGGTGCTATATCACCTTCCGTCCTGCATTTCGTGACTGAAACTTACGAGTGGATCATCAAAGAGTTGGGCCTCGAAGTGGTTATGCTGGCCGGCAACCACGACCTCGAAACCAACGATTCCGTATACAGCGCCAATGCAGCGGCCTCTCTGCGCTCAATCGGTGTGGAAATTGTCTGCGGCAAACGTCCTCACTCCATCAAAATGGGCGACGTAACCGTCCACCTGATTAGCTGGCGTAACAACCACGCAGAGCTTATTAGCGACCTCAAAACACTGCGTTCCGGGCTGGATGGCGACAATCACGATGTCGTTGTGCATACCTCGATCAACAAAGCGATCCCCACCATGCCAGATGTCGGCATCGACGCACAGGAACTGAAAGATATCGGCTTCCGTTTGTTGCTGTCCGGACACTACCACAACCACAAAGAAGTGCTGCCTGGAGTGGTTAGCATCGGGGCGCTGACGCACCAGAATTGGGGCGATGTTGGCTCGCTGGCTGGCTTCATGATCGTCAACCCTGACGGCACATTCACCCACTACGAAACCTCCGCACCCAAGTTCGTCAACCTTGAGGACGATGTGGAAGACGACCAAATTCGCGGTAACTACGTGCGCTTCCGTGCCGTTGTGGAGAGCGATGAAGAAGGCATCAAAATCCAGAACGTCCTGAAAACAATGGGCGCGAAGGGTGTCGTCTGCAACTTCATCCGCAAGGCATCGATGATGGAAGGCACTGCCAGTACTGCGGAGACCAGCAAAATAGACAGCCTGGGCGAGTCCGTCGCGGCGTACTGCAAAATCGTTCACGACACTGACGGCGGCTTCGACCTGAGCAAGCTGGACATGCTATGTCAGGAGATCCTGACCGAAGCGGAGAGTGCGGAGGCAGTGTGAGAACGAGCCATTCTGGGAGCTTTCGGGACTTCATCTCCACGATGAAAAGACTTGAACGAGGCCAGACGGTGATGTTCCACAAGCCCTACCCACCCAACGGAAACCCTGTGGCGTTTTATCTGGGAAGACTGAGCAAACAAGGCGTACTGAAACGGAGATCTTTCCCGGCCCACACAGAGTTTCAACTGCGAAAAGGCCAGCATTTGAATCAAAAAGTTAGAGGCATTGTATGAAATTTCTAAAGCTCCAGGTTGAGAACTTCATGGCGTTAGCCAGCGCCGAAGTTGAGTTAGACCAACGCGGTCTGGTGCTCATTCAGGGTGTTAACAGTGGCGACTCTTCTGCTGCCAGCAATGGTGCGGGCAAATCGACATTGATGAACAGCCTGATGTGGTGTCTGTATGGCGAAACTGCGCATGGCGTCAAAGGTGACGACGTGCTGTCTACAGGTCACGAGAAAAACTGTCGTGTGATGGTGACTGTTGAGGATGAAGGAAAGCGTTACGCCATCATTCGCCACCGCAAACACAAAGAGTTCAAGAACCGGCTGATCGTCCGTGGCGAAGACGGTGATATGACCAAAGGCAAAGACACACTGACGCAGGAGTTCGTTGAACGCCTGATTGGTGCATCGAAAGAGGTGTTCATGGCGTCCATCTACGCCAGTCAGGAAGCAATGCCTGATCTGCCGGGTATGTCCGACAAGAACCTCAAAACCATCGTTGAAGAAGCCGCTGGCGTCGACCGGTTAACGCGAGCCTATGCCATTGCTCGCGAGCGTGCTAATGCAGCTGCCGCACGCATGGATGTTACCAAATCCAAAATGGACGCCTGTCTCACGCTTATCGAGACCGCGCAGTCAGAGATTGAGGCGGCCAAAGCGTCCTCTGATAGTTGGGAGCGCGATCGCGGCGAACGTCTGGACAAGGCCCGCGTCGATTTGGCTGGCGCGGAGGTAACGCTGTCCGAAGTCGTGATGGAAATTCGCTCGCTGCCGGAACAGATCCGGGATACGGAAAACGCGATTGCTGGCGAACGCAGTAAGCTGGCCTCCAAAGAAGAGCATGACGCCAAACTGCTGAAGGTGCGCGGTGCGATTACGGAGATCCGCTCAAGCATCCGCACTTCAGAAGCGGCACAGAACGAGTCCATGAACCGTGCTCGCTCGTTTAAAACCAAAGCAGAAGAGGTTGGCACAAAGGTCGGAGCACCTTGTGTTACGTGCGGAAAGCCCTACTGCGAAGAAGATTTGTCCACCGTAAAGGAGAGTTTCATTGAACAAGCGCGTAATGAGATCGGCCAGGCGCAGGCATCAGCAGCGGCAGTGGCTCAACACAAAGCTCGTCTTGAGAAAGCGCTCGGCATCGAGTCTGCACTGGTCGCAGCCACACCCGACGTATCAGAAATCATCGCCAGAATCGAACGCCTGACCAATGAGCTAAGTGCGCTGCGTCATCGAGAACGTGAAGTTGTGGCCGTCGAAGCGATGGTGGCGCGGGCACGTACCGACATGAATCGCATTATGGCAGAGGTAAACCCATTTCTGGCCGTTATTAAACGTCATGAAGACAACCTTGCTGCCAATAAATCTAATCATTCAGTACTTAAAAATGAGTTAAAGAGTATTCAGGAGCAGGCTCTGTTGCTGGAGAAAGCTCGCCAGGTTTACTCCCCAGCTGGTGTGCGTTCACACATCCTGACCTCTGTTACGCCTTTCCTTAACATCAGAACTGCGGAGTATCTCAACACGCTGTCGGACGGCAACATCGTTGCCGAATGGTCGACAATGGAGACAACGAAGAAAGGCGAGTATCGCGACAAATTCAATATCAGCGTAACCAAAACAGGCTCCAGCAAATCCTTCCAGACGTTGTCTGGTGGCGAGAAGCGTAAGGTACGCATTGCGTGCTCTCTTGCTTTGCAGGATCTGGTTGCCAGTCGCGCCAGTAAGAATATCGAGCTGTTTATCGGCGATGAAATTGACGACGCGCTCGACACTGCCGGTCTGGAGCGTCTCATGGGGATTCTGGAAGCCAAAGCGCGTGAACGCGGCACAGTGATGATCATTTCCCACAAAGAGATGAAATCGTGGTTCCGGGAAACCATCACAGTCGAAGTCAAAGAGGGTCGCAGCTATGTCGTTTAACTTGAGCCGAACGCAGTTTTTGCAGATGTTTGCCGTGATGCAGTCTATAAAGCTGATAAACCACCATACGGCAAAAGCAGCTGCGCCTGCACTTTTGTGGAAAAACGAAAACATCAATGACGACCAGTTCTCGGTATTAACCAGTCTGCTGTCATCGACTCCGTTGATGCCGAGTTTGTCTATGCTGCCGTCAGGAAGCACTGCGCCGATCCTTATTAATCCATTTACGGAAGGTGGATATCTCCCACATTCTGGGCCGGGGTTCGTTGTGATTCCTGAAACCGGAACGCTGAACATCCAAGAAAATGCGCTCTTCAATGCGATGGAGACGCACATCAGCACCGCATTCACTAATCTGATTCGACACGCTAACGCACGCGCGGATCACGTTGCAATGCCGGGTGCTGCTTTCGCCAGCTTCTCTGTTGACTATGACCGACACGCGCCAATTTCAAAGCGGGCGAAACTCTGCTTTTACGAGGAGGGATGTGAAGTAGCGATTATTGAAGTACTTCTCCCCCATGTATTCAGCGCGAATGAAACGGCTGCACGCCATCTGATCGACATCATGCGGCATTTCATCGGCCAGAGCATGATCGATGCAGACATTGCTGCAGGCGTTCTAACCAACGATAGCATTCACGTTGTTAGCGACATTCCGAAGCCGCCAACTCGCGAGCCGGAAAAGACACTTGAACAGAAACTAATGGAATGCCCAACCTGGGCTACGTGGTAAGGAGACCAAAAATGAGTAAAACCATTCGTGTGGTCGGCGTCGACCCTTCAATGAGCAACTTTGGCCTGGCGATTGGCACGCTGGATCTGGAAACGGATAAGCTGGACATTCATGGCCTGACATTGGTGGAAACCAAAGCTGGCGGCAACAAGAAGACGGTTCGCGTAAACAGCGACGATCTGCGCCGCGCTAATGAAATCTGGCGTACCGCCAAGCCCATAATCGAGCAGGCTCATATGGTGTTTTGCGAATTGCCGGTTGGTAGCCAATCGAGTCGCTCTCAGACCTCATACGGCATCTGTATTGGCGTACTGGCGTGCGTGGATAAGCCACTGATACAGGTCACGCCAAACGAGATTAAGCACTATGTCGGGAATAAGCTGACCACGTCGAAGGAAGAGATCATTCAGTGGGCTACGCAGAAGCAGCCAAACGCCCCGTGGTTGCGCCGTAAGCAATCTGGTAAGGAAGTGCTGGTGAATAAAAACGAGCACCTTGCGGACGCTGTCGCGTCGATTTACACCGGTATGCAAACAGATCAATTCCTTCAGGTTCGCGATGTTCTTGCAGGAATTTTATAAGTCGGTAATTGATAGGTAAGTACTTATCTATTAACATGAGGCCACTATATTTAGTGGCCTTTTTTATTGGGTGATACATGATAAGCATCGTAAAACGTAACGGTTCCACTGAGCCGTTGTCAGAGGAAAAATACAACCGCGTTGTGATGTGGGGAGTCGAAAACATTCGCAACGTTAGCGCGTCTGCTGTCGCTATGGGCGCTGCTGCCAGCATTTTCGACGGAATGACCACCTGCCAGCTGCATGAGGCGCTGGTAAAGTCCGCTGCCGATCTGATCTCTCCGGAAACCCCGAACTACTCGCAGGTTGCCGCGCGACTGAGCCTGTTCAAGATCCGCAAGGACGCCTTCGGCCAGTATGACTACCCGAATTTCTACAATCACATCGTCAGCAACGTCAGTCGTGGCGTTTACGATGAAGACCTTCTCAAGTACTACTCTCAGGAAGAAATTGCCGAGCTGGGCGTGTACATCAAGCCTAAGCGCGACGAATACTTCGGCTATGCCGCCACCGTGCAGCTGGCGAGCAAGTATCTCGTTCAAAACCGAGTAACTGGCGCTATCTACGAAGGGCCACAGCAACTCTATATGCTGGTCGGCATGTGCCTGTTCCAGAATTGGGAAGATGGCTGCGCCGGTAAGACGCGTCTGGAGATGGTCAAAGGCTTCTACGATGTGACCAGTACATTCAAGCTGTCTCTGCCAACGCCAATTATGGCCGGCGTGCGCACCCCTACTCGCCAGTTCTCCAGCTGCGTGCTGATTGAAGCTGCTGATAGTCTGAAAGGGATTAGCGCTGCGTCTTCCGCAATCATTGACTACGTGTCACGTCGCGCGGGAATTGGTATTGGCTTTGGGCGTCTGCGTGCGCTGGGAAGTGAGATCCGCAATGGCGAGGCCACCCACACTGGCGTTATTCCATTCCTGAAACACTTCCAGACAGCTGTGAAATCCTGCTCTCAGGGCGGTGTTCGCGGCGGCGCTGCTACAGCGTTCTATCCGATCTGGCACTTGGAAGTAGAAAGCCTGCTGGTGCTGAAAAACAACCGTGGCATTGAAGAGAACCGCGTTCGTCATCTCGACTATGGCGTGATGATTAACCGTCTGATGTATCGCCGCCTGGTGCGCAACGAAAACATTACGCTGTTCAGCCCACACGATGTGCCGGGCCTGTACGACGCGTTCTTTGTTGATCAGGACAAGTTCGAAGAGCTGTACCTGAAGTACGAAGCCGACGAGAGCATCCGTAAGAAATCTATCCCGGCCGTCGACCTGTTCTCTACGCTGATGCAGGAGCGTGCCTCTACTGGTCGTGTTTACATTGCCAACGTCGACCACATGAACGATCACGGCGCATTCGTTCCGGAAATTGCACCGGTACACCAGTCCAATCTCTGCATGGAGATCACGCTACCGACCAAGCCACTGGCGTTCACTGACGATCCGAACGGGGAAATCGCGCTTTGCACTCTGTCTGCGTTTAACCTGGGCGCGATCCGCACGTTGGACTCACTGAAAGACGTGGCGTTCTACGCTGTGGCGGCACTGGACTCTCTGCTCGACTATCAGGACTACCCGATGGCTGCTGCAGAAATCCCGGCTAAAGCACGTCGTAGCCTGGGCATTGGCGTAACCAACTTTGCCTACTATCTGGCGAAGAACGGCTTTAACTACTCTGACACTGCGGGCAACCAGCTGGTGCATGAGACCTTCGAAGCCATTCAGTACTACCTGCTCGATGCGAGCTGCCGACTGGCCGAAGCGAAAGGTGCATGTGACTGGTTCTCCCACACCAAATATGCACAGGGCCAGCTGCCAGTCGACCACTATCGCAAAACGCTGGATACCAACCCGGAGACCTCTTTCGAGCTGAAAATGCCGTGGGAAGAGCTGCGTGGCCGTATCCGTGAGCATGGTCTGCGTAACTCCACTCTGACCGCCCAAATGCCGTGCGAGACGTCCAGTCAGATCACCAACTCCACCAATGGTATTGAGCCGCCCCGCGGCCCGGTGTCCGTGAAGTCGTCCAAAGACGGCATCGTGAAGATGGTCGTTCCGGACTTCGCGCAACTGAAAGACCAGTACGAGTACCTGTGGGATATGCCGGACAACCGCGGCTATCTGACTAAGGTGGCCATCATTCAGAAGTTCTTCGATCAGGCCATCTCTGCGAACACCAACTACGACCCGACTCGCTTCCCTGGCGACAAGGTTCCAATGATGAAGCTGCTGGAAGACCTGCTGTTTGCGTATCAGCAAGGTGTGAAGACGCTTTATTACCACAACACGCGTGATGGCGCTGGTAAGCGTGATGACGACGATCAGGTGTCAGAACCTTCCGCTGCGGAGGTTGTTGAGCCAGAAGATGAGTGCGATGGTGCGTGCAAAATCTGATGAGCGTGGGGAGAAATCCCCACCTTTTCATTGAGTTGAGCACCTTGTTTAAACCAATAAGATAACAATTTGTTTAAAGCCACTCGATAACATTCAGAGGGAAACACATGACTTATTCTACTTTCCGTTTGGGCGCTAACGACGCAACGAAGGAACCTATGTTCCTCGGCCAGTCTGTCAACGTAGCACGCTACGATCAGCAAAAGTACCGTGACTTCGAAAAGCTGATTGAGAAACAACTCTCGTTCTTCTGGCGCCCTGAAGAAGTCGACATTACCACTGACCGCATCGACTTCAATACCAAGCTGCAAGAGCACGAACGCCATATTTTCCTGAGCAACCTGCGTTACCAGACGCTGTTGGATTCCGTTCAGGGTCGCAGTCCTAACGCAACACTGCTGCCGCTGATCTCCATTCCTGAGCTGGAGACATGGGTCGAGACCTGGTCGTTCTCCGAGACGATTCACAGCCGCAGCTATACGCACATTATCCGCGGTATGGTGGATGACCCGAGCATCGTTTTCGACGGCATCGTCACGGACGAAGAGATCATCAGCCGGGCTGTAAGCATCTCAAGCGAATATGACAGGCTGTACGAAATGACCTGCGCTCGCCAGCATCTTGGCGAAGACGAATTTGAACGGCTGTATGTCAGCGAGTTTGATGGCAAGCCCTACCCTCTCCAGCGCCAGCTGTTCCGAACACTGGTGTCGGTGAATGCACTGGAGGCGATTCGCTTCTACGTGAGCTTTGCGTGTACGTTCGCCTTTGGTGAGCGGAAGCTGCTGGAGGGCAACACGAAGATCATGCGCTTCATCGCGCGCGACGAGGCTCTGCATTGCGAAGGTACTGAACGCATGATCCGCTTTATGCGTACCGGTCGTGAAGGTCTGATGTGGAAGATGATTGCCGCAGAAGAAGAGAGCTTCATCTATCAGACCATGATGGACGTGGCCGGGCAGGAAATGCGCTGGGCTGACTATCTGTTTAAAGACGGCTCAATGATTGGCTTGAATGCCGACATCCTCAAAAGCTATGTGAAATACCGCACCAACCTGGCAATGCGTCGTCTTGGGCTGCGACCGCTGTTCCCGGAAATCAAAGACGATCCACTGGTATGGATGAACAAATGGCTGCTGTCAGACACCCTGCAGATCGCTCCGCAGGAAGCTGAACAAAGCAACTACCTCGTTGGCCAGATTGACTCCGCTGTCGATCGCTCCGGCCTGAGCCAGTTCGCAGACCTTTAAGCCGAGTTTAACCACTTTGTGGCCTGGCGCTGCTGGGTCACAATTGACGTATCAAATGAAGTCCAAAGGAAAGAAAGAAGACATGAAATTTACGAAACTGACCGATCATCTGAAACTTGCCGCAGACAAACTCGTGGGATTTAAGCCAGAGCCTTACGAGTTGAATCCCGGTTTTGGCAAGGCAACGGAAAGCATCTACCTGATGGTTGACCAGTTCCACACACTGTTTCATCACCCACGCCGTGCCATTCCAGATCCGGCACTACTGCGTCTGCGTGCCAAGCTGATCCACGAAGAAGCTGTTACCGAGGGCATCCCGGCAGCTAAAAACGGGGACATGACGGCGCTGCTGGATGCGATGGCTGACTTCCTTTACGTGGGCGTCGGCACAATGGTGGCCATCAAAGGCGGTATCTCTACAGGTATGAGCTACTACACCCAAGAGCAGAGTGTTGATCGCTTCATCCACACCATCATGGTTCCAGGCAACACGGTCTTTGACGACATGGCCATCCCGTTTGAAGAAGCAAAAGAAGCTGCATTAATGCTGAATGCGCTGGCTGACAAACTCGAAGCGAAGCCGATTAGCGATTCCGAATTGGTGCAGGAGCTGCGCCGCGTGATGAATAAAATCTACGTTGCCTGCATGATGACCTACCGCCTGGCTGATTTTCTCGGTATCGATATTGTTGAGCTGGTGGCAGAAATCCATCGTTCCAACATGACCAAGCTGTGGCCGGCTGGCGCCGAAGAGCGTCGTGTGGCGGTAGAGAATTGCAAATACGACAAGGAAGATCTGGGCTTCCGCCACGCTGAAGGGACTGACATGATGATTGGCTTCAGAGTTTCTGATGGCAAGATCCTCAAATCCCCAACCTACAGCGATGTGGATCTGACTCGCTTTGTTGAGAAGGCGAAAGCCTCATCTCTTTACGAGATGGTAAAAAAATAATTGTAAGTATCCACTTATCATTATATATTGCCTGGGCGTGTTTTATTGTCCAAGTTCTTAATTGCTCATTGCAATGGTGGCCTAAGAGCCACCATTTTTTTTACTCCCCTCCTAGCCTTACACACTTCTGACAGATAAACTTGTATAAAATAATATGTATGTACTTACTTATCTTGTGTGAGGTTGATTTTGTCTATCCTACTGAATCGAGACTTTACGAACGGTCAGTTTGCCAGTG
The DNA here is from genome assembly GCF_040149365.1 of Kluyvera huaxiensis. Lineage (NCBI taxonomy): Bacteria > Pseudomonadati > Pseudomonadota > Gammaproteobacteria > Enterobacterales > Enterobacteriaceae > Kluyvera > Kluyvera huaxiensis. The sequence goes on along the minus strand of NZ_JBEFLV010000018.1, from coordinate 74,690 downwards.
GTTCGTATGCCAAAGTGGTTGAAACGGTGCTCAACACTGGCGTTCACGCGGGTGATCGCACCGGAACCGGCACAAAAAGCGTTTCATATGTCCCTTCCTACTACATGCTGACGGGAGGCTCTGTTCCACTTATCTCCGGAAAAGCCGTCAACCTGAAGCCGTTACTGGTTGAGCTGGAGTGGTATCTCAAAGGAACGGGCAACATCCAGTTCCTGAAAGACAATGGCGTCAAAATCTGGGATGCCTGGGCTGATGAAAATGGCGATTTAGGCCCGGTCTATGGCAAACAATGGCGTCGGTGGGAAGATACCCGCATCGTGAGCCATAGCGAGTATTTGAGCAAAATCGACACGTTCCGTGAGCGCGGGTACAAGGTCGAGGGGTATCTGGGCGTAAGTGAAGATCGCGTTGTGTTGTCCCGTGAAATCGACCAGCTACAGCGTATCGTTCACACGCTTCGCACCAACCCGACAGATCGTCGCATCCTGCTGAATGCCTGGAATGTTGGCGAACTGGAAGATATGAAGCTGCCGCCATGCCATTTCGTGTTTTCACTGTGGAGTCGCGAGCTGGACTTTGAGACTCGACTGACGATGGCCACCGACATTGGCATCCAGCACAACCGCCACGGCCACGAATCCATTTACACCCAGATGCTGTGTCTTCTGGAAAGAGATGGCGGCATTACTGAGAACATGCTGGACGAGCTGGGCATCCCGAAACGCATTCTGAACTCATGCCTGGTGCAGCGCAGCGTCGATACCTTTGTTGGTATGCCGTTCAACATCGCCGGTTACGGCATTCTCACCCACTTCCTCGCGAAGATCACCGGCCACATGGCTGGCGCATTCGTGCATTTTGGCTTTGACGTTCATCTCTACGACAACCACATGGAAGGCGTTGAGGAGCTGATGAAGCGCGAGCCGCCCAAAGAGTCCGACCCGGTTGTCATTTTTCCGCATGAATGGGCCGAACTGGACGACTTCAAATGGGAAGGTGTGCAGGTGTGCGGCTACAGCCCTCTTCCGTGGATCAAGGTTCCAGTGGCGGTGTGATATGGCCAGAGGGATGTATGTGTTGTGTGAAATTGAAGGTGTGCTGGCGAGAGCCAGCCATCGCAAAGCAGTGTCTGATGCGGATGCAGGCGCTCTCATTGCCGGTGATGAACTCATCTTTCCCACCAGCCGCATGTTGCGTGGTTTTGCTCGCTCCGGTGCTGAAGTGGTGCTTATCAGTAGTCGTCCGGAAGCGCTCGAAGGCCCAACCAAACGCTGGCTGAAGGACTTCGGCATTGATTATGACTGGCTCCACCTTGTTCCGCGCGGTGTCAGTTTTGAAACCCATATCAAGCGCACGCTGGCAGAGCACAAAGGCGACTTACTTATCGCCGCACTGGTTCATGATCCGCGTCTGCGTTCTGCGCTGGCAGATTCTCACCAGCGACCAACCATCTATGAGGTAAGCCAATGAAGATGATTGCAGCTGTCGGCCGCAACTATGAAATCGGCATTGGCAACGAACTTCCCTGGCGTTGCCCGACCGATCTGAAACTGTTCAAACAACTCACCAAAAACGCCACTGTCGTGATGGGACGCAAGACGATGGAAAGTCTCAAGCGCCCGCTGCCAGAGCGCCATAACCTCGTTTTGACGCGCTCTCGTGGGTATATCCCCAATGGGTTCTACCCCGCTGGCATCGATGACGTTTTGAGACTGCCAGATCCGGTCTGGGTGATTGGTGGCGGGCAGATTTACTTGCTCTTTATGCCACACGTAGAAGAGATCTGGCTGTCGCATATTGGCGTGGATGTGCCGGGCGCGGATGCGTTCTTCCCGGCGCCAATGATGCGTTCTTTAGGGTTCGTACCAGTCGAAACGGCTTATACCCAACGTGCAAATGAGGATGAGCCTGGCTTTTTGCAGATCGTATACAGAAGGTCGTAATGGATTACCGGATTGGAATCACTGGCGCACAGGGCAGTGGAAAAACAACCCTGGCAAGGTACATCGATGCGCATTATGGCATTCCGTATGTGGATGCCGGCGTTGGCAAGCTGATGAGCAGTCTGGGGGTGAAGGTTGGCGAGCGTTTGCCCCTTTACGAACGTCTTCAGGTTCAGATGGAGATTGCCAGACATATCGAGATGATCACCCGCGGCGTTGAAGGTTTTGTTATCGACCGCACGCCAGCCGATGTCATGGCTTATACGCTTGACCTGGTCGGCCAGACCAACGAAGACCGCTGCATCGAGCTGGCTCTCGACATTGAGCAGTTTTGCCACAAAGCGGCCATTTCCAACTTCAATGCTATCGCGGGTCTTCGCCCGGGCGTTGAGCTTTCCAGCAAAGATCTCGCGCGTCCCCAGCGAGGATCGCTTGACCGTCTCTATGTTGCTCGCATCGATGCACTTATGTGCGGTGAGCTGACGAAAATCAACACGCTTCCCCAAACCGGCGATCTGCAGGTGTTCGTTATTTCTGAAAAGTGCCGCACGGTTGAAGCGCGAGCCAGATCGGTATTGCGAGTGCTGGATAGAGCCGCTGAAAACATCGAGCGCCGTATAACAGGACGAGTGACCTTCCACTGAATGTTGCTCCCCTGTTGGGCAGTGTGACAATAAGACACGCGAAATGAATCGAGGAAAAACAGAATGATAGACGAACTTCCCCTCTCGGATGAATTAGATCGTAAAGCGATTGAAGCACTGATCCGCATTGCTGACGAACAATCCCGCTCTTTGATGAGTGAACGTGAAGCACGTCTGGCTATCCGCGCAGTGTTTGAGTCCGTTCAAGGGCTTGTTGGGGAAGAGGTTGGCGAAGCCATCAATGTGGCGATGTCGCAGTTCAATGGCGGCACCAAGCGCCCTCTGTTTCCTATGCACCTCAAACTCTCAGGCGGTACGGTTCTGTACGTGTCCGTTTGCCTGGAGACCAACCAAATCCAGATCCTCAACACATCAACGGGCGAATGGCGCGAGCCGGTCGTCTGCGAAAGTGGCGAGGACGCACTGAAAAAGGCTGCTCAGTTTGTGCGTGGCGCACTGCTGAAAGGCGCGAAGAAGCTGTAAGGAGTACCAATGACCACGATTGTCGGTGGCTTCGATATTGAGTCCACAGGGCTGGACTTCACATCCGGCCACAAAATTATCGAAATCGCGATAACCCGTTATGAACTGGAAACCCAGAAGCACATCGACAGCCTTGAGATGCGCTTCAACCCGCGTCGCAGTATCGATCCGAAGGCGCAGGCAGTGCATGGCATTTCACTGGAAGATCTGGCGACGGAACCGCTACTGGCTGACCACGCAGGCAAGATTGCTGCGTACATGGGCGCATGTAGCGCGTTAGTCGCCCATAACGGAGAGGCTTTTGACCTTCCGTTCATTCGCCACGAGTTCGGTAGCTATGGGGTGAAATTGCCAGATATCCCTCTGGTTGACTCCATGCTAGATGGCTTGTGGGCTACCGAGGATGGGAAGCGCCCACGCCTGGAAGAGCTGGCGTTCTCACTTGGGTTCACTTACGACCGTGAGAAGGCTCACAGCGCTCTCTACGATACTGACCTGATGATGCAGTGCTTCTTCAAAGCCCGAGAGAAATACGGCTTCTTCAAACTCCCATTCGAAAGCGCCTGATGGCGCTTTTTCTTTGCCTTCAGTTCTTCTAACTGCCTGTAATTATGACTTTTCCGCCTGATAGGTTTTGCCAGAATACGCTCAACCAAAACGCGGAAACGCACCAACGAAAACATAAGGAGTTAAAAATGAGCGCAGTTACAAACACTGTTAAAAACGATGAACTGGACGAACTGACTGCAATGTTGCAATCTCTCGACGAACCAGTGCAAAAAGCTGCGAAAATGAGCGGTGTCGACGAGATCGACGATCTTCTCTCTGGTCTAGGTGATGCAATCGCAAAACCAGTCGAGGCGGTGGCGGATGAAGTCATGAATGCCAGCTCTACCGGCGATCTGAGTAGCGTTCTGGAAGAGCTTGAGATTGAGCACGAATCGGTGAAGGTCGAGGAACCAGAGCGTGACCTTGTTGCGGAGATAGTGAACGAGCCAGCGCCTGAACTTGACGCTCGAAGTACTGAGACTACCGGTACAGATCCAACCCCTTTACCTTCAGTGGCGTCAGAGCCTAAACCTGAAGAAGAGCAGCCAAAACGCCAGAAGGCAAAATCAGAGCGTACCCCGGCCAAACCTCGCTTCACGCTGGAAGGTAAGGACGAATCGTTCTATGCGACAGCCGGTCTGGAAAGTGAGAGCTTTACTGCCGCATTCGAAGGGGCGCCAGTCAAAGCTAAAGACAAGATCTTAAACCTTTTGAACTGGTTTAGTGGTGGGCCGGAAATCAGCGTCTACACGGTAATCGCAATGCGCCATATCCTTGACGCGAACACGGCGACCAGCAATAGCATTAAACTGGCGCTAATGAGCAACCCGGAGAAACCATATCCGCTCAACACCGCTTCGACTCAGGCTGGCCAGATGATGGCTGTGTTTCCAGCTACTGGCATTGCCACCAGGGAAGGTGGAAATCTAACCCTTAATAAAGAGTCGCCGATCGTCAAAAAATTCATAGCGGAGTATTCCATTGGATGATGTTCCCCTACCCGATCTAAAGCCCCCTGACAGCTTTAGGACGCTGGGTAAGCTAATTGCATACCCAGCATCGATAAAACGCGCCAGAGAGCTTCCCGTTTGCGAATCTGGCGCGTTCTTCTTTGTTTGCTATCCGTTGGATTAAATGAAAAAATAGGTAAGTAATTACCTATAAAAGCAAAGTAATGATCGCAGCCGAAAAAATCAAAAAGCGAGAGCGTGATGCCTCTCTTCGCGACCTTTGGCGCACACCGCAGTGGTTGTTTGTCGCCATCCAACGTTACATAGGCGCAAAGTTCGATGTGGACGTCGCCTGCAACAAAGATAATGCCCTCCTGCCGAACTTTATCGGTGTTGAGCGTGATGCGCTCAAGTGCAGCTGGGGAGAACCTGGCACTGTGGCGTTCCTTAACCCGCCCTACTCCAAAATCACCCCCTGGATAGACGCAGCCATCCGCGAGCAGGCGCGTGGAGTGACGACGGTCATGCTGATACCACAATCCCTCGATACGCAGTGGTACGAGCGTGCGGCTGAATGCGCCAACGAAACCGTCATCTTGTCTGGCGGCCGCGTGGCGTTCGTTGAGCCAGATGTTGAACTTGGGCTGGTGGAGGTGAACATCAACCCTGGTGGCAGCATGTTGCTTATCTTCCGTGGCTACTGTCAGGAAGCTGGGCACACCATCAACAAGATACCGCTGGCGGTGATGAAAAAGCTGGGTGGTTATGATCCTGCCAATGTTGTCAGGAAGAAGAGACCACGTAAAAAGGCAGCGTAAACACCAGTCTGGGAGTTAGTTTGAGAACCTGCGTCTGTATATATAAATAACTAAGTACTAATTATTAATATATACAGACGCAGGCTTTTTAAGACGTGATTTCCAAACAACTCCCTGACCGTTTTACACCTCCAGAACCCACTGGAACCCCTCTTCAGACGCTCTAGAATCGATTTTATGAACCACAGTAAGGAAAACTATCATGGTATACCCGACGAACGTCGTAGCGCTCGTTGAGAGCGATTTTCTGGCCAAAGTGCGCGACATGATGAAAGATCGCGATAAGGCTTTCAGTCTCTACGAATGGTCGCTCAAATGTCTTCATTCAGGCGAGCACAAAGAGCTGGTGGAGCAGCTGTTAGGGGAACTCATCAATGAGGTGTTTGCCCTGAACGTCCAGCTTCATGGGCGAGAAAATAATCAATCGAAATAATCGGTAAGTACTTACCATTTAAAACGCAGATCGCCAGTGATAAAATATACCCGCTTTCCGGATTGATTCCGGCAGCTCGACCTGATGGGTGGGGGATAGCGTCACTGGCATCAGGTTTAAAAAAGCTCACTACCAGCGTAGAACCGGCACCGTTTAGGGGTTGGGGAAGGGGGAACCAAAGTGAGCAGAGAGAAGGGTCACTTTATGATTGTCGAGTCTGGAGTGTTTCGAGAGGTTGAATCCAGTACTCCCCTTCATAAAGTGTGGGAAGATCTCGGTTCTGGGGTGCTGTCATCCATAACTTCCCAAGCCTAAGCTGGCAGTAGACTTAGGTCATAACTTTTCAGGTTATGTAACGACCAGGTTGGTGAGGAAATTTTGTACTCACCTCCCTGGGAAAGTATTACCTGAAAAGACAACCTCTCACTTCGTTCGAGGTGAACTTCACTCACTTCGTTCGTTCAGTTCAGGTTTTATTAAAACCTGTTCTGGGAAGTAAGTTTTTCTTTTCTAATAATTTTTAATATTTGCACGCACGCGTGCGCACACGCGCGAGGAAAAAAATCGTCGCGGCGCGCGATTCTGGAGCCAAAATGACGACCAAGACCCCAGCCCGGCAACATACTGGCTGCCGCACGAAGTCCAAAGCCAGATACCAAACCCACCAGCAATCCCGTACCAACTTCAAAACCCCCGTAGTCGAGTTCAATCCCCAGCTCAAAACCGTAAAAGTATTCAGTGATGGCTCTTGCCTCAAAAATCCGGGCGGGCCGGGCGGTTACGGCATCGTTCTCCAGTATCGAGGCGAAGAGCGCGAGCTTTCTGAGGGCTTCCACAGCACGACCAACAATCGGATGGAGATGATGGGCGCCCTGATTGCGCTGGAGCGTCTGAAGTACCCCTGCAACGTGATCCTGCATTCCGACAGCCAGTATTTAAAAAACGGCATGACGCTCTGGATGAAAGGCTGGAAGCGTAACGGATGGATCACGTCTGAGAAGAAGCCAGTCAAAAACGTCGATCTCTGGAAACGTCTCGATTCGGCCGCCAGCCGTCACAATGTCCGCTGGAAGTGGGTTAAAGGTCATGCCGGTCATCGCGAGAACGAAATGTGTGACCGCCTGGCGAAGATCGCCGCCTACTCCGCAGCTGATATGCCTCACAAGCGTGACATTGGATTTTTGTCACAAAATGATAAGTAAGTATTTACCTATCATTTTAAATCAGGTATCTTACCGTTCGTCAGGATGACGAAGTACCGGTTAGGTACTGTTCCAGGATGGAACGCCAAAAGGCGGCTGGCCAAGCCAGCCGCAACTCTTTCTGACACAGAATGGAATCCAAATGGCACGTCAAACGCCTTTCACTTCTTTCAATAAACGTCCCCGTTCAATTCGCCTGGTTCTGGCCGAGCTGTTTAGCGGTCGTGTTTCTGCACGCCTTGCGGAACTGGAAGAACGAGTGTTTGAGCTGGAGAAGCGCATTGATGCGCAAGCTACCGCCATAGCAAATCTGGGTGCGACAGTAGGCATGGAGAAGGTGCGTGATTCCGTCGCCTCTCGTGTGTTGCGTGAATCCCAGACGCACAAGGACAGTTCCCATGGAAAATTTTCAACGAAATCGACTGAAGCCAATGGCCTACGGAGTAATTTTAGCAACCCTGGCAGCGGTAGCCGTGCCAGCCGGTCAGAGTCTGTTGATACCGGACACAACTACTTCCACCACAACCTTGCAGACGACGCCCCTGCCAGAACGACCTCCTGTCTCTCTGGATGGGATGCTGCTGGACACGATTCCAGCTCGACCTGCAACTCCGGATCTTCCTTCTACTGTGACTGAGGCTATTGCATGAAATGGAGCTTCCAGAAAGTCACCGCGATGATTGTTGGCCTCGCCATTTTTCTGCTTGGTGGCTGGATCATGAATCTGGTGAAACTCGTGAACGGTGGCGATCTTCAGTTTGATGCCGGAATGACACTTGCGCGTGTCGTGGGAATTTTCGTTGTTCCGGTGGGCAGCATTCTCGGGTTCTTTTGATGCCGAATCCATTTTCGGCACTGTTAAAACAAATTGTTTAGCCAATTAACCAATGAGAGTTAACAACAAGGGCCACTGACGGCCCTTTTTACACTGAATGGAGAATGTATGTTTGAGATGACTACTTTATCGATTCCCGGTGTGCTCCCGGACAGACCATTGATGTCCTCAAAAGAAATCTCAAAGCTGACCGGTAAACGACACAGCGACATTCTTCGCGACATCCGTAGCGTGCTGAATGAGCTGTATGCCGACGATTACCATAACGCAAAATTGCGTTATGAGAAAAATCAGTTACTTACAATTGTTGAAGGCATTGTTGTCAACATCGATTACCGGGGAATGGAAGGCGAGTACATGCTCGACCGAAAGCATACCGATGTTCTCATTACCGGCTACTCGTTGAAGTACCGCGCTGCTGTCATTGAGCGCTGGCATGAGCTGGAAATGAGTGTTTCAAGCGGGGCGCTTTACGGTGCCTACCCCAGCATCCCGGAAACCTTTTCAGAAGCACTTCGACTGGCAGCCGATCTTGAAGAACAGCGTGCTGATCTTGAGCGCAAGCTGTCGGTGGCAAGGCCAAAAGCCATTCTCATGGACACCATTTGCGGCACTGCTGATGAGCTTTATGGGCTGAATGAAGCTGGTCGCATTCTCGGAACGTCCGGGGCTGTTCTGGGTGCGCTGATGGACTCGCTGGGTGATGTGTACGTTAAGCGCAAATACACCACTGTTAACCGCCAGTTCCTCAAGATCTTCATTGACCGCGGATATGGCAAAAACGTTGTCATCGGAAACGGACGCAACCAGGCCAAGTTCACCTTTAAAGGACTTTGCTTTGCTGCCGTGAAGCTAATTGCTGCCGGGAAAATTACCGCCAGCGCCATTGAGTATGAGCCTTGTCGTGAGCATGTCGAACGCGAAATGAAGGAATCCAAACGTCTTCATTAACCGTCAGTGTGGGCGTCCGCCTTTACGTAGCGTTTGCCCACCTTTTCAGTCACGCCACAATAACGCCATCGAGAAAACAACTTGTTTAAAAACATAAGGAAAAAACACATGTGCGAAAAATGCAAAAAAACTAATGCCAAAGTTGAAAACGTGATTAAAAAAGTTGGTGCGGCCGAACTGGTTGAGATCATGGGTCTTGTGGTTGGTCACGAAGACGACGCCTCCCCTATCGACCGCCTTTTCAGCGTTCTCAAGTTCTCAAGCATGATTGATGATCCGATTGAAATTGTGATGCTGGCGCGTCATTTCGGCGAAGCGTATCTGGAAGAGAAAGAACGCGCCGACAAACTTCAGGCAACTCTGGAAATGGTAATCAAGCCGAAGTGCTCACCGGATTCAGTCAAGGCAGATGAAACCAACGCCAGCAAAGATCGTGAAATCGCCGGGCTGAAGTCTTCTCTGGCGATGTTGCTGGCCGCCTTCAAACTGATGTCTTCCCAGGCTGGGTTCAAAATGCCTGAGCTGAACAGCGACGATCCGATAGCCGTTCGCCATCTGCTGGGGGCAATGGCCGACCAGCTTGACGACACCAAGAGCCGTCTTGAAGACATGATGCGCGAGCTGACCCATCGCCACGACCTGAACAAACAGCCGCACAAAACGCAGCACGTACACCACTAATATCTCACCTGCCGACAGGGGGCGAAAGCCCCCTTTTTTACGCCTTAAATCAGCTGCAACGCCTGTGAATGCTGCTTTTACGCCTTTTCAACTTTGGGAAAATAACACCAACAAGAAAACAATTTGTTTAATGGTGCAATCATGAATACAGCCCTTTCCATCATTGACGCTATCACCCCAAACACTGATATCGACTACCGGCAGGAAATGAACGTCATCCACGAAATTGTGGCCGAGTGCGAGAAAGAGATCGCATTCATGCATCAGGTTCACGACTTCGTTTATGGCGACGAACGCCACAACATGATTAACCGCCTGCTGCGACTCAACCACCGGCCGGATGACGAGCGCACACGCTTTAACAGAGCCTGGCTGGACAAGGTCGACCTTGAATGGGTGAAACAGAATATCTGGGCCGAGTACTGGAAGAAGGTCACGGATATGACAAACGTTCTGCTGATCATGCCAGCTTCCCGCCGCGACGAGTGGCGTGAGCAGTTTATCGAGGGCAAGCAGGAGACCATCAGGACTGACAGAACCGGCTACCAGATGAAGGTTAAGGAGTTCGTTGGTGTGCCGGAGTTCAAAGCAGAAACGGTCATCCCCACGATGCTCAATCTGCTGAATGACAGGCACAAATATCTCTCTGAGCGCGTGTATGGCTTGTTTAAGGCGCTGAGTCCTGCCCACAAGACCAATAAGACGAACGGCTTTAGCGAGCGTCTGATCATCGCCAACTGCATTTCCGAGTTCTGGCGGGACAGCGTCAGCGTGAACTACCGAAAAGAGGACTACATCGACGACCTGCGCGTCATGCTTCATTTCTTCGCGCACAAAGAGTTCATCACCATCAACCGCACAACTGAGATGCTATCTGCTGCGTACCGGGCAAACGACTGCCAGACCGGTGACTGGATGAATGTCGACGGAAACCTGATGCGCGTGAAGATGTTCAAGAACGGCAACGTTCACTTTGAAATACATCCTGACGTGGCCTGGAAGCTGAATGAGGTGCTGGCTTACAGTATGCCTGCAGCAATCCCGGCGCCATGCCGTACTGCACCCAAAACACGGGCACCAAAAGAGTTCGGGTTAATCCAGAAGACGATCTCCGAGCCGGTTCGTACCGCGCTGCGCGACGGGCGATTCAACAAAGACAAAGGCGTCTGGTACTTCTCTGATTCCAACCTCCAGAAGTCGCAAGTGGAAGAGCTTGAGCGCACACTGAACTTCATTGGCGGCGTACAGGAGAAAAAGCACTGGCAGTTCCCGTATGAGATCGGCCATACGCTCAATACGATTGTGGCCACCGGCTTAATGCCGGATACAAAATCACACCAGTTCTACCCTACCCCACGTTTGATAGCGGAGTACGTTGCCAGAGCCATCGAGCTGAAGCCAGGTGAGAAGCTGCTGGAGCCTGAAGCCGGGCGTGGAGATCTGCTGGCCTGCATCGACGCTAATCCGGAAGACGTTACCTGCATAGAAGTCGCACCTCTCTTCGCTGATATCCTGCTTGGCAAGGGGTACACAAATACGGTCTGCTGCGACTTCATGAAGTGGTCTGAGGACAACGCAGGCTATCAGTTCGACAAAATCGTCATGAACCCGCCCTACTCTCTTGGCCGTCACAGAGAGCATACGCTGGCCGCGCTGGAGCATCTGAAAGTCGGCGGGCGACTGGTGGCAGTACTGCCGGGTGATGCGCCAGTTCTGAACTGGATGACGCTGGATAATTACGTTTATGCCAAAGGGAAGTCGTTTACTGACGAGTTTGAAGACACCGGAATCACTGTAAGCGTATACGTTTTCAAACGCGTAAAATGATAGGTAAATACTTACCTAATTTATGTAAGAATAGAGCCACTTTATCAGAGGTGAACACATGAGCGAAAACTCGAGAATTACATTCGCCAGCGTTAATCAGGCGAAGCTGCCATTTAATTTAGTGCTACAGGGGAACGAAGGAACGCCTGCCGGAACCATCAAAATCGACAAGGAGCTTGTGACGTTCGAAGGTAACTTTGATGAATCGGCGCAGGTTTTTATCGAACATCTGGCACGCCGTTGGAGCCAGCAGTGGAGAGACCTTGAGAAACGCGCCAATGAGTTCGACCGGTTCATGGACGCAATGGACACAGCAAAAGAGGCTCTGGCTGCCGGCACTCCGTTAGATCTGGAGCGCGTGGGAGGCTGCATGAAGGTCGAGAAATTAGATGTTCTTTCCTTTGTGCTGACGGATCTGGAACGTCTCGACCCGGTACGCGTAATGATTGAAAACTACGAGCCGGGTAAGGGAAGAGTCACCATAACCTGCTATGGGAAAGCGTGGACTGCCGCCTGGTTTGCGATGGGCGGTGATGATGTTCAGACATTTATTAAGCGAGTGAGTGATGATTACTTGATTGGCTGCCTCGCCCCTCAACTGCGAAGTACGGTCGGCGATGACAACGACGCAAATCTGATTTTCGTAAAGTCCGAAATCATAAAGTTGCGCAGAGAGAGGGAAATCGACGCAGAAACGGCCAGAAATATGTGGGACGAAGCTGAAAACGCTGATGACGTAAAAGAGAGTTGCTGCTGTTTCGGAGTAGGTAACGAACTGCTGAGTTTGTTTGGCGATGAACCGTGGTATGCAGGCTGGCCAACGGTGCCAAATCCAGCATACCAATACCTTGAGCGTATGTCAGAGCGGTACGTGATGGACTGAAAGTGGTTGACGATCAGTCGAGATAAGCAGTTGGTTAAGTGATATAGTCAGGCGCTTTTGTATTTATGGAGTGAATATGAAAAATATCCTACTGGCATCATTGTTGGTGGCATCGCCGGTCTCATTTGCAGCCAGCTTTGACTGCCAAAAGGCTTCGACAGAAATCGAACACAAAATCTGTGACAACGAACGCCTGTCAAAATTAGACGAACAACTTAGCGCAACCTATTCCAGCGCGCTCAAGGCTAACCCAGAAAATGCAGATACCCTAAAGACGGTTCAACGACAGTGGGTAAATATGCGTGGAAAACTCACTGATGATAAGGCTCTGGAGCTGGCTTATCTTATCCAAATTAATGGTCTCAATGGCTTAGGTGTTCCGGCCGCTACAGCAGCGGTCAATGAGACACCGAAGCCGACGCAGAAACAGCCTGAAGTTCAGGAAAAGACAAGCAAGGCAGACGCAAAGCCGGCCAAGAAAGGTAATGAGCTAACTCTGGAATCATTCCGGGCTAAGTATATTGAGGTCAATGGTGAGTACTACAGTACGACATCTCTTCCCAGAGGGAGTTCGTTTTTGTTCACCTGCGCCAGTCGCATTGCTGACGACCAGGTAAATGTCTGGAAGAAGCACGCAGCAAAAGAGGGCAAGATCGACCTTTTCTTTGAGCTTGAGAATCGCATACACACCGCGATGTTGAATGCCAATTTTCAGCAGCTGAATAGTGATTTAACTAAAACAGGCATTTGCGATCTGATTACCGCTGTGCCATAAGACAGATAAGGCCACTAATTGTGGCCTTAAACAATTTGTTTTATTGATGGTGAAATCAATGGAACCCCAGGCGAACTAAATCCATTGGGCAGAACAGACCTTCCACACCTTCGATAGACACGCAGTCAGAGCGGCGTAATTGTTCTTCTGATTTGCCTTCTCCACAGATTTCCCTGATGACTCCCGTTGCACCATTCGTTGCCACCATCACCCGGCTGCCGGCAGTGATAGCGTTACGGTTGCGATCATAGGTCTTCATCGTTTCCTCCTTTCACATGGGTCAAATCAGGTCTCAAACGTTGTCGTTTTCCATGTATGTGCAATTACCGAAATCTCAAGTGCCGAAACAAATTGTTTTCACCACCTAGTTATTTAATTAACCATCAAAGTTGATTCATTGCATCTAAAATACTACTGTTTATACATACAGTATTGGGGTGTGTGAAATGGGCAGAGAAAATTCCAAATATGTGATCGTCTACAGGGGAGAAGTGCTCAAGTACTTAATACCTGGACAGTTCGTTTTCTTCCAACGTAAAAAAGAATACGGCGGTGGATTCTGGCTTGGTAAAACGCATGAGAACGGGTTCGAGTTTGTGCTGGAACAACCCACTTCACTTAGTTACGGGCTTGCATATCTGATCAGACTGTCTAGTGTTGAAGCCAGACATATGGAGTTCGTGGACGACATAGATGACTTTAAATTGACCTAATTACCCCTTAAACATTTTGTTTTCAGCCTTTTGTTATCTGAGATAATAACGAATATAAGAAAACAATTTGTTTAAGGAGTTGGTATGTTGAAGTTCACGGAAGTCTACAAAACGGCAGTGATCAGCACCGCCCACGTAACGGCAGCGGATTCAGAGCGGCTACCCATTGCCTGCTTCGACCCACTTACCGATCGCGGGTTGAATTGGGTACACGGTACACAGTACGGCTGGATTGTTCGTGCTGGAATGCGTGGCAGTGACTGGAAAGAAGAGCTAAGTGAATACGGCATTTCGAAAGAGGCGATCTCCAACATACAGGCCATACTGGATGCCGGCTTTGACGCGGTGCAATTCGATTGCGACGCCGAGCTGGTGGATGGGCTGCCTGCATGGGACTGGTAATTGCTTGTTCCGAGTGGACAGATCGGCTCTCTGTGTGAGATACAAGACGGCAGAGTCGATCTAATCAGGGACACTTTATGCATGGAACTATTCCAGTACCTTCAGTCGCGATACCCGCCGCTGACCCCACAGAACTGCAAAATTCATTTAGCTAGCACCAACGAGTATAAAGAAAACCCGATAACGGAGTTCGTAAACAAGACGTTTGATAGTTGGCAATGTCTACAGAAGCATAAAAGCTTTGATAGAACTTATGTTGTCTCACTCATTCAGACTGAAGATAAGGAACGATTTCTCTATGCCGGGACCTATATCAAGAAGGGGTGTAGTCTGACGGCATCTCATTATGTCCCAGGTCGGAATGAAACATACAATCTCTATCAACTGACCCCTGTTACTGAACTGGATGAATATCGTGGGCGTATGTACGTTCGCACGGCTCGTCCTCGCAACTTTATCCTGAAAGGTGAGACGCTAGCTGGGACGATGCAAATCGTCGAGATCTCCCCTGTTTGTCTCTCGTTTGGTGAGTTTCCCGGCTACAAAAACGTGGTACTGGATAGAGTCAGTCTGGGAGCCATCATCCGGCAGGAGCTAAAATCGTGGAAAACAGCGCTGAGTATTGTCAAAGGCATTTACCTGCTAACCGATGTCGATGGAGAGAAGCTGTATGTTGGCCAGGCTAACGGCAAAGACGGAATATGGGGAAGATGGAAGACCTACTTTACGACGGGACACGGTGGGAACGCCGGACTGATTGAAGCGTTCGGTACCTGCGACGAGGAACGGCTCAAAAACGTCACGTTTTCCATTCTGGAGATCATGGACAACAACAGCGACAAACACGAAATCAACAGGCGTGAAAAACATTGGAAAAGTATCCTGCTTTCGCGCTCAATAGGTCACAACCGGAACTGAGCACCGGTGAGTTCGGATTATGGTTTTGTTTGCGAATATAAGAAAACAAGTTAATAACACCGATAAGTAAACAAGGAGAGTCAATGAATTTTCGTTTGACCTGTGCTTTCGCGTTGGGCATATCGTTTTCCGCAGCGGCTGCTGAAAGCACAGATGAATTGATACGCACAGCGCCACCGGCAGGACGCGATACCATGCTGCTCTGCAACGCAGAGCTTCTTTCAGGCAAAACCGCGACCCAATTGTCTGGAAAAGCCTACCTAGAAGGCGTGGGAGAGCAGATCTTGTTTGCGATAATCCCAACCACTAAATCTGACGAATACATGCAGGCATTTTTCAGCGCTTGGGGATTCACGCCATTTGGACAGGTCGAAAGCCGCGAGCAATTCCACAACTGGGCACTGATTCATCTTGGACGGCAAAATCTCGTTCGTGGGAAGACTTCCGATTACACCTTCGTTAATGCTACGCCACAGGACAACATCGATTTTCAGATGCGGGATATCCTCCGCTTTTACGACTGTCAAAACCAGAATGCACGTCCTGACTGGACCCGACAAGAATCCGCCACCCAAAAACACTTCAATGGGAATGTCTATTAGACATTGAGCCAGGACTATCAATCCATTGACATTGGCGGTCACAAATTGAGGATTTCTATAAGAGTCCGTTGATCGCCACTTTCCCCACCCTTCCAACCTACCCCAGCCCAGGCGTGACAAGGCATTTAAGTCAATTACACTCATAAGAAAACAAATAAATAACACATCAACGAAATGTCAACGATTTCCCCTGATTTGGTCTAAAAAGTTGACGTTTTCGCACGCCATCTCTTATACCCAAAATCCTGCGCACCAGAACCCATCTCCCTGCGACCAAAACGTCAAAAACGACTCGTGATACCACCCAAAAATAGACATGCTCAGAAGCGCTCCCGTTGCGTTGTATTGGATATCTAAACAAGTTGTTTTCAGGTACAGGAAAACAAGTTAACCACACCCACAGGAAACCCAGAGACGCCATTACCCAAAATCCCGGAAACACCCACCTCTTCCTGTCAGGCTACCGGAAAGACCCACCTCTTTGCCCCAGGCTACAGACCACCCACCTAATCTTCCCAGGCAATCGAGAACGCAGCTCGCGCACGCAAACCCCGAGACGCCATTACCCAATACACGGAGAAGAACAGCCAGAACGAAACCCCGGACAAACCAAGACCAGAACAGAACCGTCGCAATCTCGCTTACCCACTATTACCCCGAAAGATTACGCAAATTCCTGAATAGCAGGGAACGCCATTACTTCATATGCGGAGAACAACAAAAGCGCCCTACTGCCATTACCCACACTTCCATCATTTCACGTAAACGAAGAGAAAAGCGCACCTGCCATTACTCCATACACGGAGAAGAACACTCACCAAAACGACGAGAACGACCCAGACGAAAACACAGAGAAGAGCCACCTCAAGAAGAACGAAACCACATACGCCGGTAGAGAGAACAAACCTCCCGTTTCACCCAAAGAAATACTCGCCGTATAGAGCGTTATCAGGGGGGAGGTATACGCCCCCATAAGAGGGAGAATTAGAGGTAGGTATAAGTGGGAAGGGGAAGAGGGGGATCGCTACTTCCTCCGTAGAAATTCAAGCCATAGTTTTCATCCCCCGTGACGTCCATTTTCACCCCTTCGGTCAGCCTTCGGGCCATCCAGGGAAAAGGTCATGTCCCTTTTCAGGAACGGGAGCGTCGCCGCAGGGAAAAGGCTGGAGGTTTTCAGGGAAACGGTGGGAATCCCGCTATACGAACCGGGAAAAGGCTGGCTGCCGGTCGGGGAACGGGTACATCCCGGTACAGAGAGAGGGACGACTGCGGGAGTATGCCTTATTCCTCATTCACCTGAAGAGTGCGGGAAATGGTGAATCCCGCAGTTAAGCGTTGAGACCAGATCAGCTTCGCACGCTCATGTCGGGAAGCCAGATCTAGTGTAAAGGGTTACGGGTTTTGGTGGCGAAATCGCCGATGACGCTTATTCGAAAATCTCACTGCCCTGATTCGCATCGTCCCTGTTGTCCCACAAATCATCGAGCGCCTCTTCTCTTGTCCCGAAGGGGCCGGAGACGACAGGTGCGTCTGAACTGGTGTCGTCCAGCTCTGTATAAATCTGACCGTTGGTCAAAATGATGCGTCCGACAGAGATACCGCCATGTAGCAGTTCGCCTCTCTCGACGTCGATGCTGAAGTAACCGTCTGTGTAGTTGTTAGTGCTCATCACATTCCCTCTGAGTTAGCCAGATACATACATAGCAATAAATCGACACAAACACATCAGCCTTTAATGAATACTTTTTCCCCGCTTTCTTATTGCGATAATAACAACAACAAGAAAACAACATGTTTATTTAACGGAGATAAGCGCATGACCATTTTCATTTGCCAGCACTGTGGCCGCGAGTATGAAGGCGCTACAGTTTGCGCCTCTGACGATTGCCCGGGGAATGAAATTAAGATGCCTGTGCTGGTGGAGGTATGGAGTGTGGATTCGCTGGCCGAATGTCTGGATGCTGTAGGGCCGGAACTGCACCGCAAGCTATGGTCGTTCGTCCCGGCAGAAGGGGAATCGCCCAAAGGGAAGGATATCTGGCACCTGCTCAGTGAAGATGAACAGCGGGAGCTGGTGGACGCGGTACACATTGAGTTCCCGGACGACGAAGATTAAGAGTGAGGCCACCAGCACGGTGGCTTTTTGCTGTTTGCAACCTCCGGGGCAGCGCAGCGCCGTAACGCTATGCTTTGTAGCCGTTTTCTCGCTGGTATTATTTACACCAACAAGAAAACAAGTTGTTTACGGAGTGAATTATGAAAAACGCGATGATCACCAAACTGAGTGCGGGCCAGCCACGTAAAGAAAAGCCAACCGCAATGAGCCAGCTGACCCTGCTCGATATCATCGCCAACGGCACTGCTATTCGCCTGTTCAAAGAGACGCTGGTCTCGTTCGACAATGGTTCCCGCACGCGTTACGTCATGAGTGTGCGTCGCCAGAGTGGAAGAGGGTGGATGGCAAAACAGATTATCTGGCCGGAAGGAGAGCTGGAACAGGCGCTACTGGAGGCGAACAAAGCAGCCCAGCAAGAAATCCAGCGTGCCTCTCTACTGGCGACAGCCTGACATGTGCAAAAGCGATTAGTCGACCCTACGACAGCCCCGTTCATCCTTCGGGGCTTTTTTAGTCTCCTGTATTGTAAGTACATACCTATGACAATAATATAGGTTAGTCAACTACAGGGAGATAAAGATGACTGTTTTACGCGAAAATCTTGTGCTGGATTTACATTATGCGTCCGAAACCACCTTCGGCGAGAAAGTTGCCAAACTGACCGTCGTTCTGCGTGACAACACTACCGGAACGGAGGTTCACACCAGCACCTTAGTGCGCGAGGGGGAAGGTGAAAGTGCGGTATACACCGTAGGTTATCAGAACATCAGCAACGCAACCGACCCGCTGCTGCTAAAGCTGGAAGCGTACTTCCGCACCGCGGACAAGGCGATGTTCGATAAGCTGATGACCAGAGTAGATAAGCTGTTTACCTCCGATTTGAACTCTAACAGCACCTGGATGGGTCAATACGGTCTGCGTATCGTTTCCAGCGCGATGGTAGACGAATTTATTCCCGAAAGCGTGTTTGAATAATCCCTTCCAATGGCGCGTATCCCGCGCCATTTTCTTATCCCCGATAACAAAATGTTTTTTGCCTTATCCACACTGCGATAATTACACCAACTAGAAAACAAGATGTTTACGCATGGAGGATATGCACATGACCGATTTCACTATCTCCCCTAAAGCTGAAAACGTATGGCTGGAATCCTGGCTCGACCTGTCGCCGGAAGAGCAGCAGGAAATGGATCACGTTGAACAGGACGAACAATTTGATGCCCGCTTCTTCCGCTTTGAAGACAGCGTTTATGACATTGCCGACTTCATGCGCGATGACCGCTTCCCGGACTGGCACGCAGGATACCCATTAAATGCTTTCGCCATGCTGATGATCCGCGTGGATGGCTCCGGCGATACCATCGACGTCGGTCTGCTCCACTAAGAAAACGAGGCCACCCATGCTGGTGGCCTTAAATGACCATCCTGTTTCCCGCAGGCTAAAAACATCCACCTCTTACCGCCAGGCTACCGAGCACCCCTCCGACTCCCTGCCGGCCACCAGCTGCCGGAACAGAGCGCTTGGACGCCTTATGCGCGTAGCGATAATTAAACCAACAAGAAAACAAGTTGTTTAAAGGATTATCACCATGAATTTTATCGCTACTGTTAACACCCCTGCGCATGGCCATATTTCTGTGACGTTCTCTGAGAACGAGAAAAGCGTGCTGGACGCCTGGCGTGACAATGTAACCATCGAGCTGTCCGGGAAAGAGAAACAGCAGATCACCAATGACATAATCTGCAACCGTCGCCATAAGCGCGTATTTGAGAAAGCGTATGTCTCCACCTCCGGATTTGGCGTATTCATCTTCCCGGTGCGCAGCGGTCGCTTCTGCCAGTCAAAACTCATCGAGTTCGCCACGCAGATCGCGCTATGGGTTAAAACAGAATCCGGGTTCGACTTCAGCGAACAGGAAGCAGTGGGGGAGGGGATGCGCATCGCCAACAATGCCATCAAGTGCAAAAACGTCACCTACGAAGCAGGAATCGACTCGTGGAGTGTCTCGTGCGGGGAATACGTGAAAGAGGTGTACGGAAAGAACCGCATTCACATCATGGCTGGCAAGTAAGAGGGGAGGGGCCGGAAACGCCCCTTTCTTTTCGTCCACCATCTGCCGCAGGGAATTTCAGAAACGGCCAGAGAGCTGTCCGGGGAACCGAAGGGAAACGGTCAGGAAATTTTCGGGAAACGGCTGGGTTTGCCTTTATGTAGAAAACAGAGCGGGAGAAGCCCAGAATCGCGCCAGAAATTGCGTAGCGGCGCTGGGGTAACGCTGGTGGAGTTTCAGCCCCTGAGCCATCCAGATAGCTTTCGCTATGTGATTATGTGAATCCGTGGGTAAACCACTGCAAGCGCGTACACGTCGCGCCAACGTGCCAATGATACGCAAGCGCCCACGGATAGCGCCAACATTGCCGACACGTCCCGAAGGATAGCGCGGATCACGTCGCCAGCTATCGCCAGACGATCACGCCCACGACACGACAAAATAATCCACGCGCTAAAACGCTGTAAAACGCGCTATAACGTGTTTTTTATTGTGGGTAATGGGTATGTACCACCACACATAAAAACGCGTTAAATTGGCGCGTTTATGGCGCTTATTTTTGGTCTGTTTTGGCTGACTTCAGACAATAAAAAACGCGCCAACAATGGCACGTTATGATGTGCGGATCTTGAAACGAAAAAAGCGCCCACTATGGGCGCTATTGCTTAAATGCTGTTTTGCAGTTTTCCGATCATTTCAGACAAGCGCAAATATTCACGCTTGCGCTTACAGTCTCTTTTGCTGTTAAGCAAATCAGAAAACGTAAAATTTAATTTGTCACGTTGCGCTTTTAAGTCGTCGATTAATTCAAGTTTATAAGCGCGATATTTTGCGCGATATTCCGCGCGGATCTGGTCATAACTAATCATGATTTTTATCCTTAAAAATAGCGCCCATAGTGGGCGCTATATCCATCTAATTACGCTTTGAAAGCATCAGCCAGATAGTTATAAAAATCATTCTTGATAAAGCGATATTGCTGAGATCCGTTTTTAGCAGCGCCCATTCCTTTGATCTTCTCGACCAGTCCGAGACGTTCACAAAGATTAATCAGCTGGTTGGCTTGAGTGTAGCCAGCGTCTAATTTAATTTCATTTTCTTTTTTGGCTTCATTCATCAAATCGAAAACAGCGCCATTTGTGAATGTCTCCATTTCATCATTAATCATTTCGATTAATGCGAATACGCGAGATCCGGACATATCAGCGACGGAATAAACGCATTTACCAGACTTGATAGATTTAACCAGATAAACCAATTTTTCGAGTGAATAGCTATTGGTCATAGCTTCGCGGAAAAACACTTCTGGCGCTTGTTTGCTTGCTTTAATCGCGTAGTAAAAGACACCAGCTAATTTCTCATCATTAACAGCGTTTAAAACGTTGTTGGTGAAGTATGCAAGTTTGGTAGTCGCTGCAAGCATGTTAGCTTTATCTGCTTTTGTGTGCGTACCATTCTGATAATGATTGTTATAAGTCTGAGTAGCATTATTGGCTGCAACTTGTAATTCATTAGCGATAACTACAGCAGCGTCGATGATGGATTTTTTAGAGATAGCAACGTTAGACATGATATTAATCCTTATGTAATATTGATAACTTAATTTGTTATTTGTTTATCGTTAGCGTGTTCGCTTTCGATGTGACTAATTATCGATATACAGAAATTAAAATCAAGAGTTTTTTACGCGGGAACGAAAAAAATTTTTCTTCAATAAAAATCAAAGTCTTAGAAATAAATCGCGTTTTCTCGAAGGTGTTGCCTAAATAAATTCCCTATTCGGTCATTCACCCTTATATATTTAAAGCGGAATCGGGATTAGGGGAAATAAATATAACGGGAAGTGACACATAAAATAATAACCGGACTTAGCCGGTTATTACCCTTATAGATTTAAAACGGTAAAATCCGTTCGACCCAATCGAACATGACGACTGTCTTCCGACCGTCCCCCATGTTGAGCGTGACCTGGCAAGCGTCAACGCCTGAAGACACCCCCTCAATTTCACGGCCATCCGCCATGTAGACCCTTATAGACTTCTGCATCTCATGAGCCTGGCGACAAATTTTGAAGAAATCACGGCGAGATGGCCGATTGTCCACATAGTCTGGGTGTACCGTTGTCCGACCCGTGAAATCGTGCGCAATGCCTTCTGTCACACCTGATTCAATCGTACTGATTCGCTCAAGTGGGAGCCTTATACGATTTTCTTTGTCGAACGGGGCAGGGCAAAGATCGACTTTGTTGCGCGACGACATGAGACCCTGAACGTACATGCAGAACACCTGACCATCTTCCATCGTGACCCTTACAGGAATGAGAGACTTACGCCAGAACATCAGCGCCTTCTCCACGTTGGTGTAATCGCGCGGCCAGACTTCTGCAGGAATCCCGTAGGTGATGTCAGTAATATTCGTCATATCGTCACAGTGTCGTTGGTAGGATATCGATGTCACCTGCGTTGCTGGTGAACACCCGGAAGACTTTCGTCTCGCCAGCTTTGGTGATGGTCTCGCGTTCCTGACGAGCAGGGTTCAGTGCGCACAGCCCGGTGCCTTCCAGTGAAGCGCCAACAATCCATTGCCCGGCATCAAGATGGAACGTCGCTTTTTCACCGGTCTCAAGTTTCGCAACCGTCTCACCATTGATGAAGATGGACGCGTCACAGCCCGCACCTATCATACCTTTGTCCCTCATAACCACCAGCGTGGTTGGTGCAGACGTCTGGTATTTGAAAACTCTGGCCTGCGGCGCCGGTTTTGCATCGGCTACAGACACAGGGCGGGATGAACATGCACTCAGGAGTAAAACGGGGATGGTAATCAGTGGAAGTAGAACGTGTTTCATGGCTTGAACTAAATCCTTATCACTTCAACGAACAAGGCGTCTTGCGACGCCCTTAATGCTTAATCGAGACGTTTGAGAATATCGGCCAGATCTTCTTTGGTCATGCCAGAGGATTCGTAAATCTTCATGACCTTTTCACGGGCCTTTGCAGAAGCCTCTAATGACGTAGCTGCCTTATCAAAATCAGCCATCGTCATGTTGGACAGCACCAGATTGATGATGTCTGCCTTTGACAGCTTAATATTGCGTTCACGCAGTCGATTCTGAAAGGTTTCCAGCTTGTCGTTTGCTTTTTCGGTTAACTGAACCTGGCAGTGTATAGCGCGTTTCTCGCTCATGCTTACTCTCTATTCAAAACAGTGAAATCGAATGTGCCACCCACCGGCAAAACGCCCTCGGCAAACCCAGGCGTCGTATCGATAATGTGCTTCCGCTCATATGAATGTGACATGAGGTATTTGTTGCTCACGTCGATGAAGTCGGTGATAAAGCACACGTTAGCCTGATTCTTTTTGGCTCGAAGACCGCGACCAACACGTTGGCGCATCTCAACTTCGGCTTTGCCGCCACCACCCAGAATCACTGCCCCTACGCTTGGAACGTCGACACCAACATCCAGAATGGTTGAACCAATCAGAACATCTATCTTGCCTGCCGCCAGACTGTTGAGCTTTGCTTGTCGGGTAGTCTGGTTTGATTCTCCGTAGATGAAATCGACCTTCAGGCCGCTTTCCTTCATCATTTCCATCAAAATCTGACCATGACGCTTCAAACGAACCAGCGTCATACAGTTCAGACCGTGACTTTTGTACATTAACGCTTCGCGCACAATAGCCTCGTTGCGGCCCAGATTGTAAACGATGCCTAACTGATAGGCTTTCTGGTAAGCCGTACTCATTCCAACCCGAAAGTTCAGGTGTTTCGAAGCAAGTTCGGCCCTAATCCGCACCTCGTCTGGAGTGTACGCGATTTTATGATATAGAAAGTATGGTTTCGCTAAAATACCTCGATCGATCAAATATTTCTCCGTTACCTTTATCTCAATGCGGCCGGCAACGGCCATGAGACGCATATTTGCCTCGGTCGAGTCCTTCATGAACGGCGTAGCTGTCAGCGCCAGACGGTAATCGGCATTGATGCACAACCTGGCGATATCGTAGAAGTTTGAACCAGATGATTCGTGTGCCTCTTCCAGAATCAGCAGAGAAACGCTGGACAGAAAGCGCTTAACCAGTTCCCGGCGCTTCAGGTGGTACTGTTTTTTCTCCGGTGATGCGTCGCGCGGTGGTTCTTCGAGAAAACTGGCCAGGGTCTGCACCGTGGCAACGTTGATATGGCGCGAGACCTGGAACTCACCAGATCCAATCACCCCAACTTTCTGACCTTTCAACCACGGCTCGCCATTCTCCGCGCGGTAGTCGATGGATTTCTGGAAGTTCTCTGCCATCTGGAACATCAGAACCGAGCGCGTGGTTAAAAACAGCGTCATACGACCAATGCGAGCAGCTGCCTTACACGCTACGTTCGATTTACCGCCACCCGTCGCAATCTGGGCAATCATCATCCCTTCGCGCACCAGTGTTTCCACAGTCTGATCCTGATACGCATAGTCCGGGTTATACGGGAATGGGTTAACTACCGGGTTCGGCTTGCCAAGCGCGGGGGCTTTTTCCTTGCGCACATGCACGCATTTGATGCCAGCTTTCAGAAGGTTGGCCGCTACTGGCTTCGCAAACCCAGCCGGGAACGCGTTTTTGCTCCAGTTGAACATCGTGCTGGTTCCTTTCCAGTCACCAGCCTCCACTTCATAGCTCAACATCTCCTGAACGAGCCGTTTCACGTTGTCATCAGCGCCAGAAATCAGCGCATTGACTGCATTCGATACAATCCGAACTGTCATAAACCTCTTTCCTTCGTGCCTTTTGTATGGTAATTGGCTATTATAGTAAGTAAGTACTTATACAATGGATTGTATCAGAATTATGGATGTGAAAATTACGATTCTGCAGGTGGAAGTCGCGAACCTGCGTCCGAATCCCTGGAATACCAACTCCGTTGGGGCGCAAAACTTCGAAAAACTGAAAGGCTCTATCGAAAAATTGGGCTTTTTTAAGCCAATTCTGGCGCGGGAGCTGGACGGGGGCGTTTTTGAGATCCTCGGTGGCGAACACCGCTGGCGTGCCGCGATGGAGCAGGGCATTTCAACGGTCCCCGTCATCTCCGTGGGCAAAATTAACGACCTGGTGGCCAAACAGATGTCCCTGGTCGATAACGAGCGCTACGGCGAAGACGATCAGGTCGCTTTGCAGCGCTTAATCGAAGAAATCCAGTCTGAAATCGACTACCGGTTGTCCGATATCGCCCCGTATGACGACGAAATGGCGGCAACACTCGCCAAAGCGTCCGTTATCGATCTTGAAGCGCTGGAAGCGCTCTCCCGTGGCGATGACGAGTCGGTCGATGAGGACAAACGCGAGAAAACCGAGCGAGTCGGCGCTGAACACCAGACGATGCGCTTCAAGGTGACGTTTGATGCGTCAGATCGCGTCGCCGACACCATCAAAACCATCATCAAAGAGCAGGGGATCAATACCGGTAACGAAATGGAGAACGCCGGGGAAGCCCTGGTGTGGCTGGTCGACTACTACAAGGAGCGTATGTAATGACCAAAAACTTTGAAATCGTCTATCGAAACCCGGCAGAACTCATCCCGTATGAGATGAACGCCAAAAAACATGACGAACAGCAGATCCGCGATCTGGCGGCCGCCATCAAAAAGCGCGGTTTTGACCAGCCGATCACGGTCGACAAGCACGATGTCATCATTACTGGCCACGGTCGTCGCGAGGCGGCACTTCTGGCTGGTCTGGAGCGTGTGCCGGTCATCGTTCGCGACGATCTGAGCGAAGAAGAAGTGAAGGCGAAGCGTCTGGAAGACAACCGCCTGGCCAGTATTGACTACGACGCCATCAAATTGCAGCAGGAACTGGAATCCCTGGTGCTGGGCGACGTCGAGGTCTTCGGTTTTGAAGAGCGCGAGCTGAACGTGCTTGTCGGCAGCATGACCGAAGAGATGGAAACCGGCTCTCTGGTGCTCGATCTGGGCGAAGAGACGGAACGCCAGAAAGAAGAGCACACCGAGATCAGTCGCGAAGTGGCCTCTGAAGAAGTCCGCGTCATCGACGTATTGGGCTTTAAAACGCTCCCTGCTGGCTCTGCCATTGTGGTTGGGGATTTGCTTGCCCACATGGAAGAAATCACGGGAGAGAGCGGGGTAGACGCTTTCGTGGCGTATGCGGAGAAAGTTTCTTCTGGGGAGCTGGCTGCATGAGCAAATACACCATCAACGTATCGTTTCAGACCCGCGTGAATAAAACCACGCGCACGCTGGAGATTGCCGAATCGTTCGGTCTTGGCCTGGACGAAAAAGAGTGGACGCTTTACGACAATCTGGAGCTGGAAGTGAAGCAGGGCGATGTGGTGTACATCACCGGCCAATCCGGTTCCGGTAAATCCGTTGTGCTGCGCGAGCTGCAACGCCAGATGAAGGATGAAGGGCTTTCTGTAGCCTCCATCGATGACTTTACCTTCGACAATGAGGTTAACGTCATCGACCAGCTGGGCAAAACCACCAGCGAAGCGCTGGGGCTGCTGTCTATGGCCGGATTGAATGACGCCTATCTATTCGTGCGCAAGCCATCCGAGATGTCTGACGGCCAGAAATACCGTCTCAAGATCGCCAAGCTGATCGAGTCAGGCGCCAAAGTCTGGGCAGCCGACGAATTTGGCGCTGTTCTCGACCGTGTAACCGCCCAGGTTGTGGCGTCGAACCTCCAGCGTGCCGCCCGTAAGGTTGGTGCGACGGTAATGGTGGCGACGACCCACGAAGACCTGAAGAACGCGCTGCGCCCGGATATGCAGATCACCAAGCACTACAAAGAACGCGTGAAGGTGGAATATGCCTGATTTGAAGATCGTAGAGCTGAAGCCATCGAAAGAGGCTGACAACAACAACGTTGAAGTCATCCGCCTGCTGGAAGAAGCACTCCAGTACGCCAGAGAAGGCAAAAGCCAGAGCCTGGCGCTGCTGATGATCAACAACGACGGCAATGTTCTGGATTGCTGGCATAACGGTGGGCGTCCATACGTCATGGTCGGGGCGATGGAATCGCTTCGCCTGGACTTCATCAATGCCAATATCGAGCGCAGGTGATCGACATGACAGACATCATCATCAAACGCTACCGCCCGGAAGAGTTCCCGCGTCATCTGGACTTTCTGGAGCGTATGACCGTTACCAAAGGCACGGTTGAAGACTGGCACGCGCTGAAGTCGCTGCACTACAAGACGGATGGTAAGCCGTTCGCGCCAACGTATTATCGCTGCGAACTGGACGACCGGCTGGTGGGCGTCGTGGTTATGGCTTACCCGAAACTGCTGCTGGCGCCTCGCCATCGCATGTTTCCTAAGCTGAAGCCAACCACCAATACCACCGTGGCCAACCAGTATTGGGGCCGGTACGTGAACAACAACTTTGCGGTGATCAGCCGTTCCGTTGTTGACACTCAGTACCGCGGTGTCGGCGTCTCCTATCGTATGATTAACCTGGTTAGCAGGATGCACGACCGGCCAATCATCGAGATCCAGTCGTCGATGAGCAAATACAACCCGTTCGCCATGAAAGCAGGGTTCCAGTTCATCCGTCCGGAGCGTCCGAAGAGCTATGAGAGTGCGTTGCGCGTCTTCCAGCGTCATTTCCGTTCCGACCCTGGCGACAACGAAGCGATCGTCAAAGAGCTGTTCGCCATGAGTGAGTCTCGCCGCCGTCGTGCGCTGCGTGATCTGGTTGCCGACTACCACAAGAACAGTTCACTGGCCAAAGCCGGGCGTAACCGAGGCACTACCATTCAGGACATTGCCGACAGCCTGGTGGATGAAGCCAGCATCGTGAAGCTACTCAAAGATATTCATAACCTGAGCTTCACCTCACCGTTATATGGGGTGTACCGCAACCCGGATTTTGGTCGTCAGCTGCCGGACACGCTGCCACTGCTGGCATTCGACAAACAGCCTTTGAATAAACCTCTTGAAATTGCATTACCGGCATAAGGATTTGCCATGACGTTGACCGACAAACAAAAAGACATCATCAAAACCATCAATTTAGGCCATGAGCGTGGGCATCTGCTCGATCTGGACGAGCTGCTTGAAGTGCTGCCGTACAAAACGACCAAACAGAGTATGCAGTTCTCTATCCGCGCACTGGTGAAAAAG
The DNA here is from genome assembly GCF_040149365.1 of Kluyvera huaxiensis. Lineage (NCBI taxonomy): Bacteria > Pseudomonadati > Pseudomonadota > Gammaproteobacteria > Enterobacterales > Enterobacteriaceae > Kluyvera > Kluyvera huaxiensis. The sequence goes on along the minus strand of NZ_JBEFLV010000018.1, from coordinate 46,792 downwards.
GGGCTGGTGGAGAAAGGAATGTGCCGCCAGCGCGGAGATTCCGGCTACCACCGTCGCACGCTGGGACTGACCACGTTAGGTCGTGCCCGAGCCAAATTACTGGTGATGTAAGTCGGTCTGGGAGCCAGTTTGAGAGCCTGCTTCCGTATATATAAATACTAAGTGACTTATTAAATATATACGGAAGCAGGTTCTGAATACTCCCCAGCCCGGTTTTAAACACCCAGAAAACAAATTGGTTAGGCACTGAATTAAACAAGTTGTTTAGGAGCGCAAGGATGCGCTCTGAGTGTTTTAGAGGGATCTATGACTGTAGAAAAAGACGAGAGCAAAACTCGCCTGACACCAGCTGAGTGGGCAGAAGCCGAAGCAAAGTGGACTTCCGGCGAATACACACTCTCCAAGCTGGAGGAAGAGTACGGCATTCGTCGTGAAACGCTCTCCAGACATTTCAAAAAGCGTGGATTAGAGAAAGGCGCGGACTCCGTTGGGAAGATGGTGCGCGAGTCGCTCAAATCCGACGCAGAGCTGCGTGCGAAGGCGCGTGCAGAGAAAATCGAAGAGCGCCGGACTCGTTACGACGATTGGGCATTCGCACTCGGGCGCATGGTCATGCACGAAGTTGCCACTGCCAAAAAGGATGGCAGACCTCTCGCAGCCATAGAAGATGACCTTAAAAGTCTCCAGCGAGCCAGCGGCACACTCGCTAAGTGCTTCGAAATATCCTCGAAAGCGCTCGGTATGGATCGCGCTGAGAACGAAGAAGACGAAATCCCGAACCTGGTATTTGGCGAACTTACGCCTTCCCAGGTGGCGCAGCTGCGTAAGGAAGATGATGAGCCGGATCTGATTGATGACGATCTGCTTGAGTCACTCGAAGAGGAAGCACTGAGCGAAGCAGAGGGCGATTCTGACGCGTCTGGTGATGAAAGTGATGGGAGCGTCTAACTATGGCCATCCCGTCGTCTCTGAGTCTCGTACAGCTGCATTCTGGGCAGATGCAAGTCTTTCAGTCGCCACATCGTTTCAAAGTGGTGTGTGCGGGTCGACGCTGGGGTAAATCCCGGTTGTCGATCTCCACCATCATCCGCGCGGCAGCCAAAGAGAAGAAGCAACGTGTCTGGTACGTCGCACCGACGTACCAGATGGCTCGCCAGATCTTGTGGGATGACCTGCAGGAAGTTCTGCCGCGTAAATGGGTTCGTAAGAAAAACGACACCACGATGACCATCGTGCTGAAGAACGGCTCTGAAATCGCGCTGAAAGGTGCGGATAAGCCCGATACGCTTCGTGGTGTGGCACTGCACTTTGTGGTGCTCGATGAATTTCAGGATATGAAGCCGGACACCTGGTACAAGGTACTGCGTCCGACACTGTCCTCTACCCGTGGCGGTGCGCTGATCATCGGTACGCCAAAAGGCTTCTCCGAGTTCCACAAGCTGTGGACTATCGGTCAGAACAAAGATTTGCAACGCAAAGGGCAGTGGAAGAGCTGGCAGTTCGTTACGGCTGATTCTCCGTTCGTACCGAGCGCGGAAATCGAAGCAGCGAAGAACGATATGGACCCTAAATCGTTCGCACAGGAATACCTGGCCAGCTTCGAAAACATGTCCGGACGCGTTTACTACCCGTTCGACCGCAATGTGCATGTGAAGCCACTCCAGTTCAATCCGAAACTGCCGATCTGGGTTGGTCAGGACTTCAACATCGACCCTATGTCATCGGTCATCCTGCAGCCGCAGCCAAATGGCGAGTTGTGGGCCGTGGACGAGGTTGTGCTGTTCTCTTCCAACACGGCTGAAGTGTGTGATGAGCTGGAGCGCCGTTTCTGGCGCTGGAAGTCTCAGGTCACTATCTTCCCTGACCCGGCAGGTGCGTATCGCCAGCACGCACGCGGCGAATCGGACGTCGATATCTTCAAGGAAAAAGGTTTCCTTCGAGTCGATTATCCGAAGAAGCACCCGCCGATCGCAGACCGTGTTAACGCAGTGAACCGCATGTTGATGAGTGCCTCGGGCGAAACCCGGTTGTACATCGATCCGAAGTGCAAACACCTCATCGACTCGCTGGAGAAGGTGATCTACAAGCCAGGCTCACGCGATATGGATAAGACTGGCGGCATCGAACACAGTGCGGATGCGTTGGGTTATCCGGTTCATCGTAGGTATCCGGTGAAAAATCGTGTTATTCTTGGTGGATCTAGATAGGTAAGTGCTTACCTAAGTGGAAAGGGAAATCAAATGGAATTGACTGACAAGCAAATCAAAGACCTTGTGGCACGACGCCACCCTGAATATGAGAAGAAAAAAGAACATTGGGACTTCCTCGCCAGCACCTACGCTGGCGGGCGTGCCTGGTTCAACGACAATATCTTCCGTTACTTCAAAGAGGGCGATCAGGAGTTCAAAGAGCGCCTGGAACGCGCTTATCGCTTCAACCATACGCGCGAAGTGGTAAACCTCATCAACAAATACCTCTTCAAAGAGGTCATTCACCGCAACACTGATGAAGCACCGGAGCAGATCCGCAATTTCTGGAAGCGAGCCACGCGCCAGAAAGCCTCCATCGATGCGTTTATGGCGGCTATCGATCTGCAATCATCCATTTATGGCCGTATCTGGGTTGTCGTGGACAGCACCATGAACGTCGATGTTGAGTCTGTTGCAGACGAGAAGAAAAATGATGCGCGTGCCTACGCTTACTGGATTTCGCCGCAGCAGCTGCTTGATGTTGCCTGGGATGAAGACGGCAATATGTTGTGGGCGCTGATTGTTGAAATCGCGCGCGACGACGAAGATCCGTTCACATCAACCGGGCAGGAATACCAGCGTTACCGTCTGTGGACGCAAAACGAGTGGTATCTGTTCCGTGAAGAAGTGAAGAAGGGTTCCGGAAATAGCGGTCGCCGTCAGGCCAAAGTCGTTCTGGAGGATAGCGGCCAGCATAATCTGGGCGTGGTGCCGGTGTTCCCGGTGGATTGCATTGGTGAAAGCGAGTCTCCGTATTTCAGCCCGTCGTTGATTGACGATATTGCCTATCTTGATCGCGCCGTGGCCAACTACCTGTCGAACCTTGACGCGATTATTCAGGATCAGACATTCAGCCAGCTGGCGATCCCGGTTCAGTCATTGCTGCCGGGCGATGAAAACCACACCAAAGTGCTTGAAATGGGGACAAAGCGCGTCTTCACCTTCGACTCTGAGAGCGGTAATCAGCCATTCTACCTGTCTCCGGACCCGAAACAGGCCCAGATGATTATCACCACGATTAAGACGGTGATTAACGAGATCTACCATTCCGTTGGCGTGGCAGGTGAGCGAACCAAGCAGGATAACGCACAGGGCATCGATAACTCTTCGGGCGCAGCGAAGATGTACGACTTCCAGCGCGTTAACAGTCTGCTGGTGACAAAAGCAGAGCGCCTCGAAAGGGCAGAGCGCCAGATGATGCAGCTGGCAGCGAAGTGGATGGGTGTCGAACTGGATGAAGACCACTCTCTGATCGCGTACCCGGAAAGTTTCGACATCCGCGGTCTGACTGATGAGTTTGCAGTTGCTGAAAAGCTCTCGCTGCTTCAGGCACCTGATTCCGTTCGTCGTCACCAGATGGAAATGCTCATCGAGAAAGTGTTCCCGAACATTTCTGAGGCGATGAAAAAGGAATTTGATAAAGATCTCTTGAAATTTCCTCCAAAAAATGATCTAAACACCCTTGAAAATAAGTTAGTACTTACTTATGATCGAGATACAGCCCAAGAAAGCGGGCAAGATCAACCCCGAGGGAATGGGGACTCATCTACTCAAGAGACCGAGTGATAAGTAACGAAAAGGAATTTCTATGAATCTGTGGCAAATGCTTTTGGCCCGTCGTGGCCTGATGGATGCAGCCGAAGCGCATGAGCGCGGCGGCGCTGGTGGCGGCGCTCCTGCTGGAGACAATGAGCAGGGTACGCAAGACCAAGGCAAACAGGGCGAGCAAAAAGAGCAACCGAAGGGTGACGACGAGTATGCCGGTATGACTCAGGAAGAGTTGCTGGCAGAACTACGAAAGTCCAAGAAGACCGGTGCAGACCTGCTGAAAGAGAACATGAAGCGCAAGGAGAAAGAGCGCACATTGGCCGATCAGCTGGCTCAGTACGGCGATATTGACCCGGCGCGTGCTCGCCAGCTTCTCGAAGCTGAACAAGCCGCAGAAACCGCACGCCGTGAGGCAGAGCAGGCTGAACTGGAACGTCGCGGCGAATTCGACGCTGTGAAAAAGCAGATGATCGAAGCGCACCAGGCTGAACTGGCACAGCGCGACGAACGCTACTCCGCTCTGGAGAGCGAGAACGCCGCACTGAAGGCTCAACTGGTCGAAATGACTGTTGGCGCTTCCTTCAGCGGCTCTGCCTTCCTGCGTGACAAAGTTCTGATGACTCCGGCTAAGGCTCGCGTTATCTACGGCTCTCATTTCGAAGTGGGTGAAGACGGTAGTGTTGTGGGCTTTGATAAGCCAGCCGGTCAGAAAGAACGTGCAGTTCTGGTTGACGGTGAAGGCAAACCGTTACCGTTCGAATCCGCGATTGAGCGCATTCTGCGTGCAGATCCGGAAGCTGACGCACTGTTGCGCAGCGAAGCCAAGCAGGGTGCTGGTTCCAATAGCAAACCGACCCACAAAGTAAACCAGCCGAAGAGCAAGTCGACTATGGATAAGTTGACCTCCGGTCTGGGGAAAATCGGACTCAAGTAACATCTTAAATCATAGGGAAATGAAAGATGCCATTACTGCGTGATGAAGCTGAAAAGCTGTCTAACAACGAACTTGAGCAGGGTGTGATCGAGACCATCATCGATCGCGATGACCTGTTCGCTGTTCTGCCTTTCATGAAGATTAATTCTAAGGCATACCTCTACAACCGCGAAGCTACCCTGAGCGAAGCAACCTTCATTGATGTGAACGACACCATCACCGAAGGCGCTGCAACCTTCACCGAACACGTTGCGAAGCTGCGTATCCTGGCAGGCGACGTAGACGTCGACAAATTCCTGGCGACCACTATGTCCGACACCAACAACCAGCTGGCAATCCAGGTTCGTCAGAAGGTGAAAGGTCTGGCTCGCGCATTCCGCCGCAACCTGATTCTGGGCGACTCCAGCACCAACACCAAAGCGTTCGACGGCATTCCGAAGCTGATGCACGACGATCAGAAGATCGATATCGAAGGCGCTTCCATGACCTTCTCCATGTTCGACGAGCTGGTCGACGCGGTGAAAGATCTGGGCGCAGACTGCATCATGATGCGTTCCGAGCACCTGCGTGCTTATCGCGCTCTGCTGCGTACCGTTAGCCTCGGCCCGTCCGAAATCATGATGGAAAACTTCGGCCGTCCGATGCTGTGCCACAACGGTGTACCGTTCATCGTGAACGACTTCATCCCGACTGACGCGGGCAAAGCAAGCATCTACTGCCTGCACCTGTCCGAAGAGAACGGTGTGACTGGTCTGTATGGCGGTGAAAACGCAGGTATCGTTGTTGAGAACATCGGTACTGTTCAGAACAAAGACGCAACCCGTACCCGCGTTAAGTGGTACTGCTCTCTGGCGAACAAGCACGACAAGGCTATCGCCGCGCTGACCAACGTAAAAATTTGATCAGTATGGTAGGTAAGTAATTATCTACCCTTTAAGGGTGGGCTATACGCCCACCCTTTTTGTAGGAGCGAGAAATGCCAGAACAAAAGATGAAGATCACGGAAGAGGCGTTTGCGGATTTCACGGGGCATATGTGCCGTGCCGGATTCACCAATTCCATCTCCAACGAGCCTCTGAGCGAGCGCCAGCAGAACCATCTTGCGGCTTGCTTCCGGGCAATTCCGTTCACTCAGTCTGTCACCATTACACCGGCTGCGTAACCAACACATGGGCGGCGATGACGCCCATTAAGTGAGAAGAAGAATGAAACCAGCAAAAATTCGTTTATTGGAGCCTCAGTTTTTGGGGTATACGGGCATTCTCTGCGGTATCCAGTTTGTCGACGGCATCTCGGTTGCTGAACTGCCATTCATCGATCAGCAGCGAATTTGTGCCTCCATGCGTGCCACTACCGTTGAAGGCAAAAATGTATCTCCTTCTGCCGCGTACAGCAGCCGCAATGATTTGACTGCGGACGACATTGTCGAGACGGCGGCCCCGGATATTGTGCCAATGAAACGTGGTACGGCTGAAGTGGAAGCCAAACCGGTACAACGCTTCACTCGTGAAGAGCTGGAGTCGATTGCGGACTGTGAAGGTATTGCGGGTCTGCGTCAGATCGGCAACCAGATTGGCGTGAAAGCCAAAGGTATCGTTGAAATGATCGAAGGCATCCTGAAAGCACAGGGCGGTGAGTAATGGCGCAGATCGACACGTACCGTAGCGGGGAAGCAGTTTCCCTGTCGTTTGCATTTAACGTTCTGGATATTGAGTCGGCCACGTATACCGTCAGAGATGGCGCAGGTGCGATCATCGTCGATAACGAACCTCTCGATATTACTGAGGGGCAGATGTCCATTCCGGTTGTCGTGTCGGCCGAACACAACCTGCTTTCAGATAAAGAGCGCGATCTGCGACACGTCATTGTCAAAGCGGTGGCATCCGGGCTGACGCATGAAGAGCGCAAGATGTACGTTCTGCTGAATAGCTTCGAGCTGTCAATTCCTGGCCAGTCATTCGCAACGGTCGCAGACGCCCAGATGCAAGCTATCGATATGCTGAACGGCGACACCCTGTTAGCTGATGGCGAAGGGCTGATGCGCAAACGTCTCATTGAGGCCACCAGACGCGTCAAAACGCTGCCGTTCTCAATCCGCAAAGTCCTGCGTATCGACTTCGACCGTTACGACCGCCCGCAAAACATGCTGAACGTCTATGACATTCCGTGGGGCGCTGACGGGGCATATCGTCACGATCAGATCGATTGGGAACAGATGACGCCGGATAAATTCGAAGAGTTCCCGGACTACTTCAAACTGGCATTAATGCTGGCCGTGGTTAATGAAGCCTGCGAAATCGCTAACGGTAATGACGTAGCGGCAGCCCGCGAGGACGGCATTCTGTCTGAGTCCATTGGTGAAACGACCAATATGTACCGCACCGGCAAAGCGGCAAATGTGCATGTGGCTCGCAGTACCTGGCGACTGCTGGTCAGTTACATCAATAACCGCATGATTGTTCGCCGTGCGTAACGCCAGTCGCATTATTTACTTCTGGTCGAAAGGCTCAAGACGAGCAATCGCGCCTTCGCCTGGTAATGAGTGCGGCCGCCAACCACAGGGAGAGTGCATGAACATTTCATGGCAAGCAGAGATTGCGATTTACCGTCTTGGTTCGAAGAACGTCTACGGTGAAGCGCAATTGCAGTTCGTCAGGAAGACGAACGTCGGCGTAGTTAAGTTTGAGCAAAGTAACGAGAAGTCATCGGTACGTGCGGACAGCTCCGGCAGTCGCGGTAAAGCGAATCTGGAATTGTTCGATGCTGTTCTGGTGATCCCACTTGAGGCCGCAGTGCAGCTTGATGACGTTCTCATTCTGGAGGGGCAAAAGCTGAAGGTATCCAGCGTGCATCGTCGCTGGGGACTGCGTGGGCGCCCTGGGCACCTGGAAGTAGGGGCAAACATATGGGTCTGAAGTACGACTCGCATCAGTTTAAGCGTGCTGGCGACAGGCTCAATAACAGCCAGAAAGCTTTTAAGCGTTATCTCATCCGTGACATGGAGAAGCTGGCGCGTCTGGTTGAGCGTCTGGCGCGGGCAATGGCCCCGCTGGAGACTGGCTCACTCGAAAGCGCGATCTTCGCGAGAGTGGTCAAAGAAGGCTATACCGGGCTGCGTATTGAGTTATCGGTATCTGGAGCCAAACCACGAGAAGGGCATCCGGGCGTTGAGGTTGGCGATTATGCGGAGTACATGGAGTTGGGCAAGTATCGTCTCGGCTATCTCTCCCGCATGAAGAGCGTCACCAACCCGCCAGTCGCTGGTGTGAAGCCACGAGTTGGGCCTTTGTTCCTTGAGAGAGCCGTGCAGATCAGTGAGAAACAGTTCACTCAGACGATTGCAGAAGCGGCAAGGAAAGCAGGTTTTACGAGAGGTTGATGTGTTTATTGAGGCATTTGCGAGCCTGATGCAGAAGGCGAAGATCGGTACAGTCGGCACTGACATTTTCTGTCACTACATGCCAGCCAATGTGAAGTCCGGTGTTCTGTTGGTTACTCCCAATACGGGGATCACCATTGACCATGAGTTAAAAGGCTTCTATCACGACTCTTTCACCGTCATCGTGCGTAATGCGACGATCACAAAGGCGGTGGCGAAAGCCAATAAGATCATGGACATGTTCCCGGTCGAAGAAACCGTGTCAGAGGGCGTTTACTTCCGGTTGGTTCGGCCAATGTCGATGCCGATTACTTATCCCAAAAACGAAGGTTCGCTGATTGAAGCGGGTATCCCGATTGAATTTGCGGGCTATTTGTTGAATTAATAAAATAAGTAAGTATATACTTACCATTGGCACCATGAAGGTGCTGATTTAACGGAAAAAGGAGTTTTCCAACAATGTCCAATACCCATGTAAAAAACATCAAACTTGGCGCCTGCAAAGTGTCGTTTGGTGGCGTTGATCTGGGTTACACCAAAGGCGGTGTTCAGGTTGAAGTTGCGACCGAAACTCTGAAAGTCACCGTAGACCAGTTGGGGCAGACCACCATCTCCGAGCTGGTGCAGGGTCGTAACATCACTATCACTGCGCCGCTGGCCGAGTCTGTGTTGCAGAATATGGTCGATCTGATGCCGGGTTCTACTCTGAGCGAAGAAGATAACGCTGTGACCATCACTTCCGCACAGGGCGTCAACCTGATCGACGTAGCCAAAGAGCTGGTTCTGACCCCGCAGGATACCACCGACTACGTTCTGACCATCCCGAAAGCTGCGACCGCAGGTAACTTCACCATGACCTACCAGTCTGATGATGTTCGCGTGTTCTCCGTTCAGTTCACCGCTTACCCGGATGACGACGGCGTGCTGGGGAAAATGAGCGGCCCAAAGCCGGTTAAAACCGTCTCTATCTCTCCGGAATCTCCGGAAGTTAAAGCCGGTGAGACCGTGCAGCTGACTGCCCAGATCACCCCTGCAGATGCCGGCGATAAAACCGGTGTGTGGGAATCCGACAATCAGGAGAAAGCAACCGTTGACCAGACTGGTCTGGTTCGCGGAGTAGCTGAAGGTTCGGCAAATATCTCCTTTACCAGCAATAGCGGCGGCAAGAAAACGACCAAAGCAGTAACGGTTAATTCTGCCGAATAATCGCGACGTAACTAAGCAGAGGCTCAGGAAGAGCCTCTCTTTCAAAAGGACTTTAACCAATGACCAAATTACTCGATCTCGACTCCATTCTGCCGCCGAAGAAAAGCATCAAGTTCGGCGGCCAGGAATATCCCATCGTTGAAATGACTGTTGGCCTGTTCGTCTCCATCAAGCAGATGGAAGGCAAAGACCTCCAGAACATGTCGCCTGTTGAGCAGGTTACTGCTTACGCCGACCTGGTTCGCAAGGTCATCCCATCCGTGCCGGACGCTGTACTGGAAAAACTGACTGTTCCGCAGCTCCAGCAGATCTTCACCTTCGCTATGGAAGTGATTGATGAAGAGAACGAAAAAGCGGCTGGTGAAGGGGCAAAGTAATTTCCCGCGATGAATCCGGGGTAAAGACCGTATCGATAGATCTCGGATTCTATTTCAGTCGTGTAGTTGCTCACTACGCCGTGTCGCCATTAGAGCTGCTGGGCGTCCCTCTAACGATGTTCTGGATGCTCAGCCGCAACATCGACCGTCTGCGTGCGGAAGAGGATGTCCGCAACCTGCAAGTCGCTCGCGCTGCTCAGGCAGATGGCGAGGGCGTGAAGGCGTTCATGGAGGGTTTGCAACTCAGGATTGGAAGACCAGTCGTAACCGATAAAGTCTACGATCCTCGCAAGGATAAGGCAGACCCTGACGCCAAAGAGCAACTGATGCAAATTTTTGGCAGAGGATGACAAGGGAATGTCACAAAACGTAGAGTTTATCCTGTCGCTGGAAGACAAGCAGTTTACAGCGTCAATCGACCGGGCGGGTAAGCTACTTACCAGATTCGGGGAGCAGGCCACAAAGCCAGCTCAGAAAATTAACAATCTGGAACGCTCGTTGGGTTCGGTCTCCCGCATCATCGGCGTTCTGGAGTCCAAGCTCGATGCCACGGCAGACAAACTACAGGATGTAGCTGCCGGCTTCGAGCTTGTGTCTGATGTTTCGCGCAAGACGCGAGGCAACATTACCAGCCTCAACTCAGGTCTCAAAACCCTGATTGAGCGCGTCGACACAACCACCTCATCCGTTAATAAGCTCACCACATCGCTGCGCAAGGTTCAGTCTGAACTCAACGAGTTTTCCGATTGGGCAACGTTCGCTGGCAAGAGCGCCAGCCGCTTCGGTACGGAGGTAAAAGAAGCCTCTTCCTCCGTGAGTGGCATGAATACGCGCCTTAACACCACGACGAAGCGTCTCAGTAATTGGGGTGTCACAACGAGCCAGGCTGCCGAGGGGCTGAAGAAAGTCCGCGATCAGATGGATGCCGTGATTGGCCGCCAGCAACTGATCAGCAAGCCGGTACGTGTACGCACCAGCGGCTACGGTGATGGCGGTGGTGGTCGACACAGCGGTTCCTATGGCCACGGCGGGCGTGGTGCTGAAAGTGGTGTGTTCTCTGGTCTGCGCGGCAACATTTTCTTGCTTGGCGAGATTGGTGATGCGGCAAGAACGGTAACTGACATCCTGTTCGGCTGGCAGAAGCCAATCATCGAAGCCGCCTCCGAAATGGAGCGTATGCGTGTCATGTTGCGCGGGCTGAACAAGGACAAGGCCAACCCTGGCAAAGCAGCCGCAGAGGATATGCAGTACATCGTGGATATGGCGCAAAACGCCCCGTTTGCGATGCAGGCTCTGACCGATTCCTTCGTTAAATTCCGCTCGGCAGGTCTCGATCCTACTGACGGGTCGCTGAAAGCACTGGTGGACTCCGTTGCACGCTTCGGCGGCGATAGCGAACTGCTTAAACGTGCTGCCGTGGCTGTCCAGCAGATGTCCGGTAAGGGCGTCGTGTCGATGGAAGAACTGCGTCAGCAATTAGGTGAAGCCGTTCCTAACGCGATGAAAGCGATGGCAGACGCTGCCGGTATCACTATGGGGGAACTGACCAAAGCAGTCTCCACCGGTACTGTGGAAGCGAAACAGGCGCTATCGCTGATGTTCGTTGGTCTGCGTGCGGAGAACGAAAACGCCGCCAAAGACATGATGCAAACCTACACTGGTGCGCTGGCGCAATTGCAAACCTCCTTTACGCTGTTTGCCGATCGTGTCGGTCAGGCGGGCTATCTGGATTCTCTCACAAAGGGGATGAAAGAGCTTGCTTCCATCATGAACAGCGCTGAAGGCATTTCGTTCGCTAACTCGCTGGGTTCCGGACTCTCCACGGCGATCGACGGCTTACGCGAGCTGGCGCAGTGGCTGGCTAAAAACCAGGAGCTGGTTATCAGCCTGGGCAAAGTTGTTGCTGCGATGGTGGCGTTCAAGCTGATGCGTGCCGGGATTGCAGGTGTGATCGGTACTGCCGGGCAAATGGTTAACACATTTACCAAGATGTCGACCGTTCTCCAGGCTCCGTTCAATCTGGGCGCGACAGCGGTCACCCGCTTTAATCGTGCGGCTCGTATGGGGCTGGCTCCAATCCCATCGCTGATCTTCGCTATCCGTGGCGCGATTACGGGGCTTCAGGGCGCGTTTGCTGGGCTAACTGCGTTCATTGCAGCAAACCCCATTGGTGCAGCGTTCACCGTAGCTACCGTGGCTGTAGCCGGTCTTATCACGTATATGACCATGCTCCGCAGCGAAACGTCCAAAGTTGTGGACGAGATCCGCAAAATCCCGGAGGCGATGACTGCGGCCAAGCGTGCGCAGATGGCAGCGCGTGCAGCCGAGCTTGAAAAACAGATCCAGCGAGACCAGCAGGCGCTTAAAACCGGTGAAAGCGTGAACTACTACTCCACAGCGGCTGGCCCTGTCGCCGTGAAGGAGTCCAAAGAGGTTGTTGAGGCTCGCCTGAAGAAAAATCAGGAAGAGTACGAAAGAACCACAGGCACGATGGCGCTGGGTGATGGCGCGGTGGCCAAACGGCTGGCAAAAGAGGCTGCTGAATCCCAGATTGAGAAAATCCGGGCAGATAACCAGGTCTTCTCTGCAACGTTTGTGAAAGCCCGTCAGGAGGCTCTGGATAAGATCCAGAAAATCAACGACGACAAATCGCTTTCGGACGACGAGAAGAACAAGCTGCTCGCACCGCTTCGCGAGAAGGTGAACAAGTCCTATCTGGAACCGGCGCAGAAGCTGGTCGACGACCTGTCTTCTCGCAAAAACGCAACCGAGAAGCAAATTGCCCACTTCAGCGACATGCTGGAGAAAGCGAAGAAAGAGGGGAACACCGAGCAGGTTCAGAAGCTACAAGGCAGCATCCGTGGGTATCAGGAGCATCTTGAAGCTGTTGCTCAGGAGCTGACTCAGGCGGAGTTCGAGCGTGATAGCGCGGCGAAAACCGGTAAGGGCGTAATGTCCAACCAGGGAACCGTTCTAGGGCTGGGAACGACCGATAAAGCGGCTCAGAAAGCACTGGCGCAGTATATGCGGAACCAGATGGACTCCGCGACCTACCAGCGCACACTGCCAGACGGTACGGCGATGCTGGACTTCGAAGGCAAGCCGATCATCGGGCCGAAACAGCTCAAAACCCAGTTGAACCTGCAGAAAGCCTCCAGCGCCAGCTCTCTGGAGAAAATGAGCGACGAGGAACGTGCTGCCGCGATCGCCGCACTGACCAAAGCGCGTGAGCAGGACGCCGCAGCAGCGGAAAAAGCCGGGCAGCGTACTGCCAATGCTTCTCAGCGTGTCGCTAGGAAGGAAGAAAATGCGCAGCGTAAGCTGGCGGCCGGCTACCAGAAAGCCCTGGATAAAGCCGATCAGCTTATGGGGCAGATGGGTGAAAGCTCAAAAGCGACCGTGTCGTTTGATCAGTCTCTCCGCGATACCACCAAATCGCTGACCGAACTGGCCAACGCCGTACCGAATGAGTTCATCACTCAGGAGATGATCGACAAAGCCAAGTCACGCCTGGCTGACCTGGCTAACGCGAGCGACGACTATCGCGAGATGTTCAACCGCCGCAACGTCGAGCAGATGATCTCCACCTGGGCGCCGGAATACGATTCCATCATCAGCGCGGGTTACAAGCCGTCTCGTGAAGAGAAGGTGGCCGATTTCAACGACACCTACAACCGTAACCTGAAAGCGTTGATGGATCTGCGTGACCAGGCTTCTGATCCGAAAATCGTGGCGCTTTACACCAAGCAGATTAACCAGCTGGTGGCGGCAGGCAACACCGCTCTCATCAAAGAGACGGGTACGGCGACACAGAAGCTGGCGCTTGAGTACGAGAATCTGGCCGATCAGCTGGAAAATAGCTGGAGCAACCTGTTCAGCAACATGACGGATACGCTGACCGACTTCGTCATGAAGGGGAAAATGGACTTCTCCAGCCTGGCAGAATCCATCCTCCGCGACATCACCAACATGGTTGTGAAGACGCAGATCACCCTGCCTCTCATGAACATGCTGGGGATGGGAACGACGGCAGCGGGCAGCTCTCAGAGCGGCAATCTGCTTTCTGGTGTCGCATCAGCGGTTGCCAACCAGGGCGTCCGGATGAATGCGGTCAACGGCGATAAGAGCGTGGGTGAGGCGACGAAAGAGACCTCCAGCTCGGTCTCCGGTCTGGGGCAGACCACTCAGCAGACGACCAGCGCGATTGGCTCTGCAACCAACGCGATCGGCAGCTGGGTGAATGGACTGTTCACCAGCACTGAAGCCAAAGACGCGGAAACCAAAGCGGTGAAGACATCCATCTTCTCCATGCAGAACCTTAGCTCTGTCACGGGGGCGCTTTCTGCCGCGTTTGCCATGCTGGGAGCAAACATGTCCGGCTCTGGCAATAAGTGGTTGAGCTTCGGCGCCACCATTGCCTCCGGGCTTGTGTCTGCCTGGGCTGGTGGTGGCTTCGACAACATCGGATCGGGTTCCTCCGGCTCTAACTCCGGGTTCAACAATCTCACCGGATCGGCATCTGATGGTACTGGCGGCATCCCGGCAATTCCGAAGTTCGCCAAAGGCGGCATTTTCGGGAAAGACGGCGTGGTTCCGCTGCGTGCGTACCAGAAAGGTGGCATCGCTGACTCTCCACAGCTGGCGCTGTTTGGTGAAGGGGATATGAACGAAGCCTACGTTCCGCTTCCGGATGGGCGTTCCATCCCGGTTACGCTCAACGCAGAGGGTGTTAAAGGCGGCGGTGGCGGCGTTTTCTCACCTGTCAGCATTGAGATCAACGTCAACAGCGACGGCAGTGTCTCGGAGAACAGCAATTCCGAAGGCGCATGGAGTCAGGCAGCGCAGCGCATGAAGGCGATCGCGCTTGAAACCATCGCTCAGGAGAAGCGGCCAGGCGGTTCGCTCAACCCTAACTCTCAACGTAACTAACCACGGCTGACCCGGAAGGGGCAGTCTCACAAGGATGTGAGATGGAAAGACTGACTTTTAACTGGTATCCCGACTACGAGTCGGAAAAGACCGTGAAGCCTAACGTGGCGGTTCTGAATTTCGGTGACGATTACGAACAGCGCCAGGCCAAAGGTCTCAATCGCATCAAAGAAGAGTGGAGCCTGACATTTACGCGCTCTTACGACGTCATCAATGCCGTCGATGACTTTCTGACGGCACGCGCGGCCGTTGAGTCGTTCTACTGGACGAACCCTCGTGGCAAAAAGATTGTTGTGGTGTGCGACAGCCATACGGTCAAACGTTACCAGGGCTATCAGGTTCTCACTGCGACCTTCAGACAAATTTATGAAGGATAATTTAACCTACTAGATAAGTAGGCACTTATTTACTATTATTTATAGGCGCTGACAGGATGTTGGCGCCTCTTTATTTCAAGGAAGAAACGATGGGTATTAAAGCTGATATTCAGAGCTTGTCGCCCTCCGCGCTCATTGAGTTGTTCGAACTTGATATGTCGAACACCACCTCTGGGGGCAAGCTGTTTTTCCACGCCGGCACAAACGAACTGATGGAGCCAGTCGTTTGGCAGGGTGTGTCCTACGAACCGTGGCCAATCAAAGCGTCAGGCTTTGATAAGACTGGTCAGGGTACTTTGCCGCGTCCAAAAATCCAGGTCTCCAACTTTGCCGGAACTGTCTCCGCTGAAGTTCAGGCAAACGACGATCTGGTGGGTTGCCGCATCATCCGCAAGATGACGCTGGCGCGTTTTCTCGATGCGGCCAACTTCAAAGACGGGAATCCAACCGCAGATCCAAATCAGCACTTCCCGGATGAGATGTGGTTCATCGAACAGAAGACTCTCGAAACCCATGAGGTCGTCGAGTTTGAGCTGTCGAGTGTGTTCGATCTGATGGGCGTGCAGCTGCCGTACCGCCAGATCATCAAAAACACCTGCCCGTGGAAATACCGCGGCCCAGAGTGCGGCTACACCGGCCCATATTTCGACAAAAACAACCAGCAAACCACCATGTCAGGCGCGGATTACTGCACGAAACGCTACGACTCATGCAACGCTCGCCGTAACTACTTTGCCAATGGCGTAATCCACTTTGGCGGGTTCATCGGAGCAACACGTTATGGGTAATAAAGTGCTCCCTGAGCTTGGCTCGGACGTTATGCAACAAATCTATCTGACAGCCATCAAACGCTACCCGAACGAAGCGTGTGGCTTTCTGGTGCGCACCACTGGCGAGAAATATCGCTTCATTGAAGCCCGGAACGTGTCGGAGTACCCGGAAAACACGTTTGTTATGCACGCTGACGACATTATCGCTGCGGAAGATGCGGGGGACGTGGTTGCCATCTGGCACTCCCACACTGACGAATCAGCTGATGCGTCAGACGCCGACCGAGCCGGATGTGAGGCAACGGAAGTTCCGTGGTTGATTCTGGCTGTTCGGAAGAATGTCGAGGGCGATGCGCCATTTCACTTCAGTGAGATGAATGTGATCACCCCAGACGGCTTTGAGATGCCTTATCTGGGGAGACCCTATGTGTTCGGTGTCTTCGACTGCTGGATGCTTTGCCGCGACTATCTCAAGCGCGAGTTTGGTGTTGAGCTGAATCCGAATGCGCACCTGCATATCCCGTCATGGTACACGGGCGACAACGACATTCTCGACCAGAACTATCGAAATGAAGGGCTGGTGCGTCTTGCGCCAGGGACGGAACCGCAGCGCGGCGATGTCTTCTTCATCCAGTACGGAAAAATGCCTGACCACTGCGCGGTGTATATCGGAGACGGCATGATCCTGCATCACCAGATCGACCGCCTGAGTTGTCGCGCTTATTACGGTGGCATGTACCAGAAACACACGACGCACCACCTGCGTCACAGAGACTTACTCAAGGGAGATGAGACGTGTCTGAGTTAGTTCATGTGCAACTTGGCGGCCCTATGGCCAAACACTTCGGTCGTCACTGGCATTTGAAGGTTCGCAACACCAAGCAGGCTCTGGATTTGATTGAGGCTAATCGCCCCGGATTCAAAGCCTGGATGAAGCGAAACCTCAAAACCTACGACAAATACCACATCCAGATCACCAACAAGCAGGGCCACAAATGGTCGGTCGACGAAGGTGAGTACCAGATGATGGGGCAGTCCGACAACATCGCGAAGATCCGAATTACGCCAGTTCCTCGCGGTAGTGGCGGCTCTGCGTTTGGTTGGTTTCAGACGGTGGTGGGTGCTGTTTTGATGGTCGCCTCCATCTGGGTTCCAGCCCTGGCTCCGCTCGGTTTGTCATTAATGATGGGCGGCGTCGCGCAACTCATTTCGCCACAGGCGACGAACGACAGTGTGAGACAGGCGGATAACTCCGACTCGTTCTATTTCGATGGGCCGCAGAACACCACTAACCAGGGAAACCCGGTGCAGCTCATCTATGGAGAGGAAATTTTGGTTGGCTCGCAGGTTGTGAGTTCTTCTATCACCATCGACCAGCTTATGTAATAAGGGATTTTTTGAACATGGAACAGTTCAAGAAGAAAAGGTTGCCTCTCCTGATCGCAGGTGCAGGCGGCAAGAAAAGCAGCAGCTCCAGCCGCACGCCGGTTGAAGCCGATGATACCGTTAACTCGCGTGCTATGGCGTCTATCCTCGACTTGCTCGGGGAAGGCGTTATTGGTGGTCTGGTTGACGGTGCAAAATCGATTTTCATCGATGATCTGCCGATCCTCAATGAAGACGGCTCGGCCAACTATAGCGGCATTACATGGGATTTTCGCGACGGTTCGCAAGACCAGACGCCTATGGCTGGCTTTGATTTTGTTGAAACGCCCAAATCCATCAACATTCAGCTGAAAAAGACACATGAGGTGACAGTCTCCATCGATAACGATGAAGCTGACCGCGTTCGCGTCATCCTCAAATTTCCCTCTCTGCGTAGCGTGGATAAGAAATCGGGTGACACCAACGGCACAACAGTCAAATACAAGTTTCAGATCGCCAATGGCGATGGAACATTTGCTGATGTAGTTGCTGAAGGCGAGAAAAGTGTTGAAGTTGCCCTGACAGCGAAGAAGACAGGTGTTTACTACCGCAGCTACGAACTCAAACTGCCGAAACCTGGCCGCGCATATAAGGTTCGTGTCATACGCCTAACCGACGACAGCAAAACTCAGTATCTCTATAACGATACGTGGGTGGACTCCATCGGTGAGATCGTCGATACGCCAATGAACTATCCGAACTCTGCGCTTGTTGGACTCAAGGTTAACTCAGAGCAGTTCGGCAGCTCTATGCCTTCTCGTTCGTATCTGGTGCGTGGTTTGAAAATCCGCGTGCCGTCAAACTACAACGAGAACACCAATACCTATGTTGGTGTTTGGGACGGTACGTTTAAGCTGCTGTCATCTTCTAACCCAGCCTGGATTCTCTTCGACGTTCTGACCAACGCCCGATATGGCCTTGGGCAGTTTGTCTCTGAGTCCATGATTGATCTTGGACAGATGTATCAGATCGGTCGCTATTGCGACGAAGAGGTCGACGATGGTTTCGGCGGCAAGGAGAAGCGTTTCGCCATCAACACCCAGATAACCAGCCGGCAGGATGCTTATCGACTGATTCAGGATATCGCTGGCGCCTTCCGCGGTATGGTCTTCTGGGCTGGTGGAATGGTCAACGTCATGCAGGACAGTCCGTCAGACCCGGTCATGATGTTTACCAACGCAAACGTCAAAGATGGCCTGTTCAGCTATAAAGGTTCAGCTCGCAAAGATCGTCCTTCCGTTGCGCTTGTCACCTACAACAATAAAGAAGACGGCTACAAGCAGAACATCGAGTACGTCGAAGACCAGGAGGCGATGCGCCGTTATGGCGAGCGCAAAACTGAAGTGGTTGCGTTCGGTTGTACCAGCCGTGGACAGGCGCATCGTGTCGGTTTGTGGTTGCTGTATACCGCTCGCATGGAGTCTGACGTTATCACCTTTACTGCAGGTCTCGATGCTTCGTTCTTGATGCCTGGTGAAACCGTGCTAATCCAGAACAAGTACCGTTCGGGCAAGCGCAACTCCGGTCGCATTATGTCCTTTAACAAGAGCAGCATTACATTAGACGCACCAGTATCGTTGAAGAAAAGCGGCAGCTACATTCGCATCTTGAACCAGGAAGGCAAGATCGTCGAACGCGACATTCTGGAGACGGGGGAGAATATCACTAAAGTGACGTTCTCGAAGTCTCTGGCATCCGGCGAAATGCCAGTAATGAATGGCATCTGGACTATCACCGAACCAGACCTGGAGCCAATGCGAGTACGCGTTATCAACGTTGCACAGGGTGATGCGCAAGGGTCTTTCGATGTGACGGTCGTCCAGAATAACCCTTCGAAGTACGAAGCGATAGACAATGGGGCGACGCTGATTCCGGAGAACAACACCGTTCTCGATCCAACATACTCGAAGCCGACAAACCTGCAGGTGACGGAAGGAACGTATATTTCCAGCCCAGGCAACCTTTCCATCAAGCTTATTGCGACCTGGGAAGGTAAGTCTGCTGAGTATTGGATCAGTTGGCGTCGCTCGGACGAGAACAACGTTTCTAACTGGCAGTCCGCGCGTGTCACTGAAGAGCAGTACGAAATCATCAATATTGCCGAGAACGGCCAATATGATATCCAGCTTTATGCTGTGTCATTCAGCGGCAAAAAGACTGAGATCATCAGTACAGTCTATAAAGTTCAGGGAACGATGACACCGCCAGGCGCACCGACTGCGTTGACGGCCGTGGGTGACTATCGCAACGTGATTCTGAATTGGGTTAACCCTGATTCAATCGATCTCGACCACATCAACGTGTATGCGTCACAGACCAACGACCTGGACACCGCAAAACTGATTGCCGAGGCCGCCAGTACTACTTTCACCCATGCAGGTCTGGGAGATAGCGAAACGTGGTTCTATTGGGTTCGCGCGGCAAATAAGAGAGGCATGTTGAGTCCGCCGAACTCCAATTTGGGTACCGAGGCGATGACAAAGGATGTTCTCTCATTCCTGACAGGGAAAATCACATCTTCTGAGTTGGGACAGGAGTTGCTTGAGGAAATCGACTCTAAGGTTTCTCAGGAGGCTGTTGATTCTATCTATCAGCAGATGGAGGAAAGCCTCAAAGATCTCGATGACAAGTTGACGGCGGCAGATCAGAGACTAGAAGAAGCGCAAAACGGGCTTAAAACGGAAGTGTCCGGCACTTTGGATAAGGTCAATGACGCTCTGCAACAGGTTGAAGATTCCAATGCGGCTTTAGTTGAGTTACAGGAAACTGTATCCGAGCAGGGCAAAGCCGTAGCTGGCGCGGTCGAAGCAGCTCATGCAGCACTCGATAATGCTTCTGCATTGATTGCCGAAGAACGTGAGGCCCGAGTAGAAGGCGATATGGCGAACGCCAAACAGATTGAGGCGATGAAGTCTTCTGTTGACGATAGCGTTGCTGCTGTTGAAGAGATGAAGAAAACTGTGGCCGAAGTCGAGCGAGCCAGCGCGGAAGTAACCACCAATATTGAGGCATTGGCCAAAACCAATATCGATCTCGCTCTGCGTCAGGATGAAGACCAGCACAAGCAGATGGTCAATAACGCGAAGATCGCAACCACTCAGAAGACGTTTGCCGACGATATGTCTGCAATGGCCTCGAAAGTGGAAGAGATCCGCGCAGAAATTGGTGAAGATATTCGCGCTTCTATCACTGAAGAAACGACGGCTCGTGTTGAGGCTGATAAGGCTATTGCGACCCAAATAACCAAGCTTGAAGCTCAGATTAACGACGATATCGCTGCGGCAATTGTGACCGAACAAGAGGCTCGTGCAACGGCGGATGAGTCGTTGTCGAAGCAGATCACAACATTGCAAGCGAAGGTTGAGGGAGATATCAGCGCGGCGCTGGCCGAAGAGCAGATTGCAAGAGCGACCGCCGACGAATCGTTGGCACAACAAATCACAACACTAAAGGCCCAAACAGGTGCCGACATTAAGGCGGCTGTTGCGGAAGAAACGAAAGCCAGAACCGATGCCGACTCTGCGCTGGCAGGGCAAATCACCAATTTGCAGGCTCAGACAGGAAAAGATATCAGTGCCGCTATTACTTCTGAAGCAACCGCACGCGCGGAAGCCGATAAAGCACTAGGTGGTCGTATTGATACGATTAAGGCTGAAGTAGATGGCAACTCGGCCACTATCCAGCAGCAGGCCCAGGCAATTGCCGATACCAACAAAAAGGTTTCGACAGCGTGGACGCTTAAAATGGAGACCTCCACGAGCGGTGGCCAGAAATATGTTGCCGGTATCGCGCTGGGCATTGATAGCACAGGTCTTTCTCAGTTCCTTGTTCAAGCAGACCGCTTTGGTCTTGTGAACTCGGTTAACGGGAAAATCACCACACCGTTTGTGGTCGAAAACAGCGTTGCTTACATGAACGGCGCTTTTATCAAGGATGGAACAATCACCAACGCCAAAGTTGGCGACCTACAGTCCACCAACTTTATCTCTGGCCGTTCAGGATGGCGCTTTGGGAAAAATGGCGTGCTGGAGATCAACGGCAATAGTGGCGGTAACGGTCGTCTGGTCATCAACGGCCAGCGTATCGATGTCTATGACGACAACAACGTTCTCCGGGTGAGGATTGGGCTTCTTTGACAGTAGAAATATTTCTTCATATCGGTAAAAATAAGTAGGTACTTACTTAATAACGGGCAAGGATGCCCGTCTTATCAAGGAGCGAATATGTGGTACAGGGAAGGTACTATCACATTTACACAGGGGAGTGACACACTCACCGGCACCGGTACGTTCTGGAACGTAACCGCGAATGGTGTGCTGCCGGGCATGATTGTCATTGGCCCTGATAACAAACTGCACGAAATTAAGCGCGTACTCAATGACACCAGCCTGCTGCTGGTGGAGCCGTATTCAGGCGAAACCCAGACGGAAGTTCCGTGCCGCATCATTACAACCTATGAGGGCGATTTAACGCAGTTCAGCGCACGTTTTACCGCGCTAATGACCCGTATGTCAGCCGACTCGAAGACGATGCGCAGCTGGTTGACAGCTGTTGATGAGGTCACGCTTGAGCGTGAAGACGGTACGGAAGTGACCGTGAAGTCGCTGACGCAGATCGTCAATGAGCACAATGCCAATCAGCAATGGTACAAAGACAATACCGACGCTATCGATGCCGCTGGTGAAAAGGCCAAAGCAGCGGCTGCCAGTGCTGCGGCCGCTGCGGAAAGCGCCAATACAGCGACGACCAAAGCCACCGAAGCAAGCCAGAGTGCTACCGCCGCAGCTGCATCAGAAAGCGCTGCCGGTGTAAGTGCATCCGCTGCCAAAACGTCTGAAACCAATGCTGAAAGCCTCAAGGTCGATGCTGCTGCGTCTGCCGCGACAGCGTCTGCCAAAGCGACTGAAGCTGGTGAATCAGCCACGAGTGCCGCGGCATCCAAAGATGCGGCTAAAGCATCTGAAGCTCAGGCTGCGACCAGTGCATCCGAAGCCTCTGCTTCAGCGTCTGCTGCGTCTGACTCTGCTGCTGCTGCAAAAACCTCTGAAACCAATGCCTCTGCCTCAGAGCAGGCCGCCGCTGGTAGTGCAGCTGATGCGCTGGCCTCGAAAAATGCGGCTAAGGAGTCAGAAACTCATGCTGCTTCGAGCGCCGGGGAGTCGGTGGCCAGTGCTGCTGCGGCCAAAGTTTCAGAAACCAACGCCGACGCATCGCAGAAGGCTGCTGCTGAGAGTGAATCTGCCGCAGGTCTGAGTGCCGAGGCTGCGGCTAATAGTGCTTCGGCATCTGGCGAATACGCTGATGCTGCGTTAGCCAGCAAAGAAGCCGCTGCATTGAGCGCAGGTGAAGCTAAGAAGTCAGAGACGAGTGCAGCTGCGTCGGCAACAACAGCGGCAGATTCTCTGGCTGGGATAGAAGTCAAAGCGAATGAGGCGGCTGAGTCCGCTGTGCTCGCATCGAAGAAGGCAACCGAGGCGTCAACCTCCGCGGGTGAAGCAAAAATATCCCAAACAAAAGCGAAAGAGTCTGAGGATAAGGCGTATGAGTATGCTCAGAATGCCCAATCAAGTGTAGCGAGCGTGAAGTGGAAAGGGACTTCCGCAGAGATGGACCTAACTACCGATTCGCCTAAATGGGTGAAGATTTCGCGCGCACGTATGCCGCAGTCGACCAGCACCGTTTATATCGAGATCATTGGCGGTGCGGGATATGAAGTCAACAGCCCTTATCAGGCGGCAATGGCCGACATAGTGCTTCGAACAGCTAGTGGCGATCCGCGTGGCCTGAATGTAGTTACCTATCGCACAATGGATTCTGCCGTGCAGAACGTAGCCACTGTGAACACCGATGAGGACAACTACGATATCTATCTGAATGCCGGTGCGGGTGCTCAGAAGCTGATTGTTAACCTTCAGTTCTCTGGCGCAGCGGTAGAGACCCTGGAAGTTTTTGAGGTTCTGGATACGCTACCGGAAAACGCCGTTGTGGGAGTTGTTTATCATCGTGTGCTTTCCGATGCAGATGGCTCTATTACCGGATCGCTCATGGGTAACGCAAGTTCAGCGACTGTACTGCAGACCGCTCGCAGCATCGGTGGCGTATTGTTCG
This sequence comes from Kluyvera huaxiensis, assembly GCF_040149365.1. NCBI lineage: Bacteria > Pseudomonadati > Pseudomonadota > Gammaproteobacteria > Enterobacterales > Enterobacteriaceae > Kluyvera > Kluyvera huaxiensis. The sequence goes on along the minus strand of NZ_JBEFLV010000018.1, from coordinate 23,490 downwards.
ATGGCAGCAAAGATATCGTGCTTCCGGGGGTGAATGCTCAGGGCAACCAGAGTACTTCCGGTAACGCTGCAACGGCGAGCAAGCTCCAGATCGCTCGTAGTATCGGAGGTGTGTCTTTCGATGGCTCCGCAGATATCAATCTACCAGGCGTAAATACATCGGGTAATCAGAATACTTCCGGTAATGCAGCCACAGCTACGAAGCTGCAGGCGGCCCGAAAAATTGGTGGGGTTTCTTTTGATGGGTCAGCCGATATCAACTTACCTGGCGTAAACACAGCAGGCAATCAGAGCACTACGGGCAATGCTGGTACGGCGACAAAACTGCAAACAGCGCGAAAAATTGGCGGAGTTTCTTTTGATGGGTCAACTGATATCAATTTGCCGGGCGTAAATACTGCGGGTAATCAGAGTACAACAGGCAATGCAGCAACAGCGACTAAGCTACAGACCCCAAGAACGATTAATAACGTGTCTTTTGACGGGTCAGCAAATATCTCCATTCCCACACTTGTGTCATGCGGGAGAGTCGCAGCGCTGGAAGCTAACTCCCAGGGGGCAATGTCCGGCATACAAATGTATGAAGCCTACAGCAACAATTACCCAACGACTTATGGCAACGTCATTCATCTTAAAGGTGCGGCGTCTTCAGGTGAAGGTGAACTATTGATTGGCTGGAGCGGAACGAGCGGTACTCATGCGCCAGTTTACGTTCGTTCTCGCCGTGATGCTAGTGATGCAAATTGGTCGGCGTGGGCACAGCTCTACACCACACTCAACAAGCCGAGCGCCGCAGATGTGGGGGCTTTGCCTTTGTCCGGTGGCACGCTTTCAGGTGGTCTGACTGCAGCAGGGGATATCATTTCCAGATCGGCCAACGCCTACCGCGCGGCATATGGCAACTATGGTTTCTTTATCAGAAATGATGGGGGGAACACCTATTTCCTTTTGACCGCATCTGGAGATCCGCTTGGAAGTTGGAATGCTTTACGACCGATTACTATTGCAAACGCAAGCGGTGCAGTTTCAATGGGGAATGGCTTGAGCGTTGGGGGAGGGGTGGATGTCACGAGCGGAAATATCCGAATCCCGACGTCGAGCACATCGTGGATCGACATGAGGACTAACGCAGCGCTTTCAAACAGTTCTGCTGTAGCAACGTCCTCAGCATCAGCAATTGTTCGTCAAGAGCACGCCGATCGTTACTTTATGGTCGGTGGGTTGGGGAACTCGCAGTTCGGGTTCTACATGATTAACAAGTCGCGTACTGCTAACGGAACGGATGCACAGGCTTTTCTGCAGAGCGATGGCGTGTGGTATTGCGGGGGCAATGGTAGTTTTAACGACGTTTATATTCGCTCTGACCGACGCAGCAAACGCCAGATCCGCAAGATTGAGCGGGCGCTTGATAAAGTGGAGCAGATTGAAGGCGTTCTTTATGAAATTCAGGTCTATGACCGTTACGAACAGTCTGGTGGGCTTATCGCGCAGGACGTTCAGAAGGTCCAGCCTGAGCTGGTAACTGTCGACCACAATGATCAGTCCGGCCAAGCGCGTTTACGTCTGAACTATAACGGTGTGATCGGCATGTTGGTCGAGGCTGTGAAGGAGTTACGTGAAGAAGTGCGCGAACTCCGTGGAGAAATGTCTGTTTTAAAGGGAGGTAATTGATGGCTATTGGCTCCGGATGGGTCGGGTCGTCAGCCGTCGCAACAACTGGTCAGCGGTGGATGTCCGCCGCTGGCTCGGCTGTTAAGGTCGGCACACCGTTCTGGATGAGTGGCTTGGTTGGTAAATCTACTGCCGACTTTACCATCACAACTGGACGCAGTACTTATGATGCCCGCGTGCAGGTAACAAACATGCAGTGGGTCGTTGTGTCCACTAACTACACCGGTTTTGCAACCGCTACAGGCAGTATCCAGAATGTACTCAGTAACGTTCTAACCGTGCGCCCTACTGGTTCTCTAAGCGGTAGCTTGTTTGGTTGTGAAATCCGACATTTTTATCAACCAAGCGGTTATCAAAATCTCTATTTGGGATTGGTTAATGGGCCTGCACAAAACTTTAATCTATCTCTTAATGGTACTGTGCTGTCGTTTGTCAATTATATGTACCTGAATGGGGTGCGGACTTATTACGCATTAACTGCACAAAACTGGTTTTTCAATCAGGTAGGAGCGACGTTTACCGTCTCCAGAGTCTGATTTTAAGAGGTACGTTAGTGCCTCTTTTCACGGAGGGAAAATAATGAGTTATGGAGCAAAAATCTGGTCGCCTAGCCGTCAGGAAATGGTTGACGCATTAGCGCCAATTTATTATCTGGATTATTTTCTACCGACAGGTAGTGGCAGCAGAAGTTATGCAATTGAGCCAGGTATGTCAATTGATTACTACATAATGGAAACAATCAATGGATATATTGGAAGTGTTTCGGTATCGGGCAACTCGATTAACTGGTCTGATGCTCGCGGTACAATTTATATATTGGTGTTTCAGAAATAATGTACGGAAGCAAAATTGTTCGTTCTGATGGGAAGGTCTGGATGTCTCCAAGTCTTACCCCGATGGTGTTCCAAAGTAAGCATGTGGTGTCGTTGCGAGGCGGAAGTGAGTTCAATACTGGCCTGTCTCCAGATCGGTCGCCTATTGTTTTCGTTGCTTATTCAAAGGCTGTTTCGCTGCTCGCAAGCCGATTAGTTCGCAATAACCAGGTTATTTACAGCTTCGGCGGGGTAGGCAGCGACTCCAGTGTAACGGTGTATGTGTTCGCAACTGGCATTTCAAAAAAAGAGAAGTGGGGGATGAGTTTCTTTAATTCATCGGGAGTGGAGATCTATAACACGGCAAATATTCCATTGTCATTTACGTTTCTTGATAATAAGAGCTGGAACAGCGGAGATAAACACAACTTTGATTATCCAGTAGCTATTGTGCCTACATATGCTAACGCATTCGCCATACCGATGCCGGGTGGTGCGAAGACCCTAGTATACGGTTACACATGTTATGGGAACACCGTGAGTTCGATTCTCGTTAATGAAATTAACGGTGGGGCTACATTAGCTATCAATAACCGAGTTCCAGTTTTGAACAGAAACCTCTACGGATAACGGAGAATAGAATGAAAAAGATGATATTAATTTTAGGTATGGCTTTAACTTTGACTGCGTGCCAGAAACTACCAGAGCCGGTTTGCTATGGGCGAGCAATGGTAGGCGGCGTTGACACTGGTGTGCCAATCTATGCGATTAAGAAAGAAGGGCATTACACATTATACCGTGCAGGTAGTGTCTTTAACTGGCGTTGGGTCGGCTCTGGTGCTTTCACCTCACTAAGCTCATGCCCAAAAATTTAAAACTCATTTTGTAGGTAAGTGCTTACCTACAAAATACAGTTATATTGTGATATAAAACTGCCATCCCGATTTGACTTTTCATGGAGGAAATCATGTCGAACGAGATGGCAGGCGTAACGCCTGAGCAGGTTGAACGCATTGCCGCAATCGTTGCGCGTGAAGTCGTTGGCAAATTAGGTAAGGAGTTGCGTGAAGAAATTGGCCAGGAGGTCAATGACCAGCTCAAAACCTACTTTGGCGATATGACGCCTGCACAACACAGCATTCAGCACTCCAACCTGGACAAACTTCTTAACCGGCTCGACACCATCTCCAGCGGGTTCTTTGGCGGCATTATCTCAAAGATTACGTCGTTCCTGATTACCGCGCTGCTGCTGGGGTTAGCCGCCTACGGCGTCAAGAATGGACTGCAATAAAGGAGATCAAGGATGAAAACTCCAAGAGGTATTCGTAACAACAACCCAGGCAATCTCGATAAGGGGTCGCCGTGGCAGGGGCTTATTAGCAACCCTTCCGAACCACGTTTCTGCACGTTCAAAGATCCTGTATGGGGGATTCGAGCGCTGGCGGTAACGCTCATCACTTACCACGACAAGCGCCGGGCGAAGGACGGCTCAAGCATCGATACCATTCGCGAGGTCATCGAGCGCTGGGCGCCGCCAAACGAAAACAACACCAGTGCCTACGTGAACGAGGTATCTAAAGCCGTTGGTGTCACCCCGGACATGATCATCGATCTACACGACTACGACACTCTGCGTCCGCTGGTAGAGGCGATCATTCGGCACGAGAACGGCCGTGGCCCACTGAAAACGCCAAACACCTGGTATGCGGCAGAAGTTATTGAGGAAGGTCTGCGTCGCGCTGGCGTCGTTAAGCCGATCAAGACGGTTAAAGCGGTTCCTGTGACCAAAGAAACGGCTGGCGCAACTGTCACGGCAGGTATTGGGCTGGCGCAGCTGGCCGACGTAATGCCCCAAGTGTCTGTGGCGATGGATAAGGCACAAGGTCATATCACCAGCGGTGATACGGTTCGTATCATTTTTGGCGTAGCCACCATCATTGTGGCCGGCTTTATTGCCTGGTCTCAGGTACGCAAACACCAGAAAGGGATGGTTTAAAATGTTCGGCAGCCTGGTTTCGAAGTTGAAAATTGCTCTGATTACCCTGGCTGCCGTTCTTTTCGTGCTTGTCGGTGCTTATGCGATGGGTGGTCGTGCGGCTCGGCAAGCGATCGAAGAGAAGGCAAGGCAGGAAGACAGGAAAAGGCTTCAAAGTACAGTGGACGTCAAAAATGAGACATTTAATGAAGTGCGGCGGAAAGGCGCTTCTGCTGTTCATCGTGAGCTGCATGGTAAGTGGGTGCGTGATTAAGACACAGACTTCCGGCGTGCTCTTCTGCGATGCAGCCAACCCTATCTATGTGAGTAATGAGGATTTAATGACCGAAGAGACAGAGCGACAGATCTTGACTCACAATATGGTGGGCGAGCGTTTGTGCCAATGGAGCGGCAAAAAAGCAGACGGAAGCGCGTAAGCGCCCGTGGTTAGCGGGGTTTTGGGGAGTGGTCAGGTTGCAATTAGTTTGTGACTGATGTAGATTTAATCAACGAGTGTCAAGGCATTCATACATTATTTCAAAGAAGCGCTGCATTCTCGTAGCCTCTAAACCCCGATGGGGTCGCCGCACGACATCAACGTCTTAACGGCTAAGGTGGAAACATGCTCAACTATCATGACAAAACACGTACTATGCAAACGATCCGCACGAACACTGCGGTAGTCGATAGCTTCCCTATGCGTTTTCATAACAGTGAAGACTCAGTGGAAGTGCGCCGCATGTTATGTCGCGAAACAGGTGACCGCCAGCACTTCATTGTCACATTCAAAAGCGATGTTACTCGCGCAGAGAACATCTCCAACAGCACCTCAACTGTAACTCCTTTGGCAGAGGTCGTTGTGCGCAATAACAAATTGCGCTTTGTTCTCAAGCCGCAAGAACAGTACCCCGAAATTGTTGATGTTAAAGAATCCATTGTTCCAAAAATTGAGAAAGCCGTTGTACAATTCATGAAGAATAAGTTCAACGACCTCAAGGAAAGCGTTTTACCAGAACGCAAAAAAGAACAATGGCACCTTCTTTAATTGATGAACGCTACCACAAGCAGTTGAACAAAATGCCGCTCTCTATGGGCGGCTATACTATTTTAGAGACCTTTCATTTCGCGACACCAGAAGGCGATGTTGTTCGTCTGGTGGAGATGCGTGCCGATAAAGGCGAGTTCGACAACTTTCTCGTTGTGTATCTTTTGCCCTCCTATAACTCAGATTATCAATTTGACGAAATCACGCGGGTTATGGATGACGAGGGGATGAGTGCGTTTGAGGCTGCCGAACACATCATCAAAATTGAGATCGTGGATGCGACTCTTAGCCCAGAAGAGCTGAAGGTTGTGGGTCGGTTTGCCTATAACGATTTTTCGTTTATTGGCGTCGATGGGAATGAATACCTCGGTAAGCAAATCAAAGGCGCTTATCTCGAACCGCCTTTTGACTCAGCCCGCATAGGCTCTACAGCATATCGCTTCATACTGGACAAATACCGCCACCTCGTTTGCGACAATTTGCAAACCATTCTGGGTGCGTCCATGTGGTCAGGTACTATGCGGAGATATGGCGAGGTTATGATCTACGATACCGTGAAAAAATGTTGTCTTGACCAGCTCGGCGACAAGGCAAAGGGTTCTACCACCGGCTTCCTGCCGTGGGATATTGGCAGTTTGCCTTTAAGTCGCGTAACAGACGAGTGGGGAGACCGCGAGCTGCGACTTGATAAAGGCTCTTGTACGCACATCGTCAACATCATCTCTCTCCCATAAACCCGCTACGGCGGGTTTTTTGATCCCACGCTCCACATTCCTCAAGTACCTATCATTTAACCTTTACACCGCAGCCGTAGGCATTTAGGCTATATCACATATAAGAAAACAAGTTGTTTCATACGACAATAATTCACGCAAAGGGAACTCACCAATGACCAAGATCATTGTGGTTGGCGGCACAAAAGGCGGCCCAGGCAAATCTACCGTTGCCCAGCAAATTGCGGTATGCCTCAAAGTTAAAAAGAAAAAGAAGGTTCACGTCACCGATATCGATATCCAGCGTACCACGACGAGCTGGTGTGAAGACCGTCGCCAGAATGATGATCTTGAGCTGATTCCCTTCGCATATGTTCAGGATGATATCGTCAAACATCTTAAATCGCTTCAGGGGCGCACCGATTATGTAGTGGTAGATGCTGGTGGCTTTGACTCCGAAATTCAGCGTCTGGCGATGCTTATGGCTGACGTGATAATCATCCCGCTGCGTCCTAAACGTCGTGATTTGAAATCTCTGCGTGATATCGACCCGATCATCGACAACGTTCGCAATGTGAACGAGACAGTGAAGATCCGCGCGGTAGTGAACCAGTGTCCGTCACTGCCTTCCCAGGCATCACGTATTCTGGCGGCGAAAGAAATTGTCGAGACATTTGGCATCGAGGCTGCGCCGGTTAATCTGTACAACCGTAACGTTTATGACGATGCGGAAGAGGCCGGTCGTTCTATCTTTGAAATGACCGGCGCGGAACGCGATAAGAAGGCAGAAGCCGAGTTCGAAGAGTTTGTAGATTACATCATGAGTCTGGAGGAAGAATAATGTCCATGAGAATGGGAGACCTTGCAAAGCGCAAAGAGCCGGAAGAGCAGCCAAAAAGCAGCACCCCAATGCGCCAGCCAGTCAGACCGCAGGGGCGTCCGACTCGTGGGAAAGAGAAGATTAAGAGCCGCACAATGTCGCTGGAAGACGAGTATTTCGATCTGCTGGAGATGATGAAATTCATCCCTCGTTTCGAGAAATTCACCCGTTCTGACGTGATTCGTGCAGCCATTTTCCATCTGGCAGAGAAGTCGCCGCAGGAAATCGAAGACATCGTGAAACTGAACGAGGCGATCACAGCTGCCGACGTCACGATGCGCACCGATGAAATCAAACGTGAGTTGATGAAGAAAGGTTAAATAAGAGGCGTCGAAAGACGCCTTTAACTCAAAAGGACTTTGTTTGTGCTGTACAAATACGTAGGGCATGAAGACCCAAACGAATTAATCAAAATTCTTAAATTCTTCATCGAAGATGGAACCATCCGAGCCACCCGGCCACACGACTTCAATGACCCTGCCGAGTTCAAAGCCAAATTTAGTTTTGACGCCACGATCCCGGAGAAGCGTGTCCGATATTATGAGATGTGGCCTGGCAAAAGCGACGAGGACGGTGAGAACTGGTTAAGAGGGCGAACCAAAAACGCCGAAGAGTTTGACGCCTATATGCTGCGCGGAAATCTGCTTTTGAATACCGGTGTGATATGCCTCACCAGAACTGACACCAATTACCTGATGTGGTCGCATTACGCCAGCTCCCACTCTGGATTTTGCATAGGGTTTGATGACGCTATTGTGGAAGCGCTGGATGACCAACACACAGCGTTAAACGGTGATGTGGAGTACGTGAAATCGCCGCCTGAAGTGAACTTCTATACCGCTGATGTGTACGACATTGTCAGAGCCATCTTTCTGCACAAGGGTGAGAGCTGGAAGTACGAAGAAGAGTTCCGGATTATCTCTGAGCTGCCAGGGATTAAGAAGTTCGACACCTCGCTCATCAAAGAGATTTCTATCGGATGCAAACCCTATCCAGAGCTGGAAAGTTTTGCCCGTGAACTGCTGGACAGCAATCTGGCCGTGTACAAAATGCTTTGCCCTACCGACTCGTACCAACTGAAGCGTGTGGAGCTGGACAAGAACCTTACTTTTCAAGGTTACTAGTTCTGGCAGCTTCAATTAAGAACCTGCTTCCGTATATATAAATACTAAGTTACTTATTATTATTTATACGGAAGCAGGTCTTTTTCTATGCCAACTTCCCAGACACATTCCCTTCCGTTTCCACTTCCAAAAAACATCTCCAGTCGCTATGATTCGCCCATTATGATAAGTAAGTGACTACCTATCGGCGGAGCACATGAGCCAGATCTTCTTTAACACTATTAACAACGACCAGTACGACTTCATGACCGAGTGGGACACCACAGTCATGGACAAGTGGGTGGCCGAGAATATTGGGCTGTCACGCTGCAAGGATGAGGCTGAGTTGTTCGAGACAAAGTGGTTTGATTACCGCGACATGCACCCGCTTATGGCCACATGCCTTTTCACTGAGGCATACAAGCGCCAGTACTCATACATCATGCTGTCGCATGGCCGCGAACACTATGAGACGGCCCCATTCACAACCGGTTTGAAACGTGTGCCGTATCAGGAGCTGTCGACGGCGAACAAAACGTCTCTCTGGAAAGCACGCCAGTTTGCCGACCAGTACTGCTGCTCTTATGACTACTTCATTTCTACCGTTCTGTCCGCAGCTGCACGCCGTCTGTGGGACAAATTGCCTCGCCCCCAGCATCTCTGGCAGCCCGAGCTGATCGAGATATTCGAAGAGAAGTTAGCCAAACGCGCTGTAACCCGTCTGGATGACTCTCTGGTGAGTTTTAAGCATCTGGGAGATATGCAGCACGACCCGATTCAAGAACGCTATTTTGAGTGGGTTCTGGAGCGTCTGCGTGGCATTACCCGAGACAAGCGCGTCCGCATCATCTTCTCCGCTGTCTGGTTGATGGAAATCGTGCCTGAGCGTGTGATTTACGCGCACTTCCCGGAAGAACTGGAAGAAGCACGGCGATTCTGTTGATCCCCTATCTGGCTTTTTTAGTATTAGAAAACAAATTGTTTAAGCACCAAAGGAAAGCACATGACCGAACTTTGCCACACAGGACGAGGGTTGTCTGAAGAGTTCGACGACGACTTCCAGAATCGACTCGCAGCCTACTTCTGTCGCGACCATGAGTTTCTGACTCGCGCCGGTGATCTGGTTGCGCCAAACCAGTTCTCCAATGCGGCCAACGCCATTCTGGTGAACATGGTGTCGGGCTACTACAGAATGTATAAGAGCGCACCATCATCGTCGGCCATACTCGACATGCTCAAACGCGCCAAACGCGATAAGACGATCCGCGAAGAGCTGTTCCCCGACGTCGTTGAGGCGTTTAAGCGGATTCTCGCTGAGAAGCTGTCAGACACGGCGTACATGGTCGACCAGGTCGCCACGTTCGCCAAAAGCGTAGCATTCGACGACGCGCTGATTAAAGCGGCTGAGATGAAAGAGAAGGGCGATTTCCAGGGCGCGATGGCAATCATGGCTAAAGTCCAGCAAATCGGCTCTAACGAAGCGACCGGCATTTACGATTACTTCTCTGAATCAGCAGAGCGTTACAAGGCGCGTGAGTATGAAGCGTCCGACGATTACGTGCCAAACAGCATCACAACGGGTCTACCGCTGCTCGACAAGCTGCTTTACCAGAAAGGCTGGGCAAAGCGTGAAATGGTGCTGTTCATGGGCTTCGCGAAGTCTGGTAAATCGACGGCGATGGGTGAGTTCTCCATCAACGCCACGCTTGCCGGTTACAACGTCCTGTATCTGTCGCTGGAAGTTCACACCTCCATTCTGTCAGATCGCTTTGACGCCCGTCTGTCTGAGACCGAAATGTCCAAGCTGGTGGAGCGCCGCGACGACGTCCATCGCAAACTGGCAGAGCTGGGCGCGACGAAAGGCGTGGGGAGCTTGTGGATTGTTGAACGACCGTCCGGAAGCATGTCGCCTGCAGATCTGGATCGTATGTTGGGCAGCATGAAAGCCAATGGCATGATCCCCGACATGGTCGTGGTCGACTACGCTGACCTGATGCGTGCCAGCTACGACCTCCGCGACGACCGCGCCAACATTCGCAGCATCTACACTGACCTGCGTGCGCTGTACGACAAACACAACGTTGCCGGCATCACTGCATCGCAGACTAACAGGGAAGGTGGTGCTTCTGAGGTGGCAACAATGATGCACGCAGCGGACAACATCGAGAAGGTGCGTATCGCTGACCTCGTTATCACGATCAACAAAACGGAAGAGGAAGAGGCGAAAGGCGAAGCGCGTCTGTACTTCGCTGGTTCACGTAACCAGAAAGGCGGCGTAAGCATCCGCGTTAAGCAGAACCTCGAACAAATGCGATTCATCGAACGCATTATGGACGTCCTCTAAAAAAAGAAGGCGTGGAGAAACGCTCTCCACGCCGGTCTCCATAAGAGAACAAATTTTCTCTTTTGCCAAAGCCACAAAAGAAAAAACACATGAGCCTTTATGGTATTCAAATACCGAGGATTATCAAGATATTACCTGCAAAAAGTAGGGTTAAGAACGTGAGCGACTTGAAAGAATTACTGACCGAGCTGGATTTTGAACAATGGCTCGATATGGAAGGAATCATCTACCGTCGTGGTGGCGTCAGTACTCGTGGACGTGAGGTGAATATCAAGGAGTGTCCGGTATGCGGCAGCTCAAACTGGAAGGTTTATTTCAACCTGACCAATGGCGTCGGCAAATGCTTTGCTGGTGATCATCCCGAAGAGATTCAGTTCAACAAGCTGGTCTTCCTCAAGCACTACAGCGGCAAATCCCGTCGCGATTTTGAAGAGTACGTCCAGAACGCGCTGATCTCACAAGGATGGGCGCCGAAGACGGAAGAGGTCGTGCTGGCCAGCAAGGTTGAACTCGAAGGGCCAGTAGCTCTCCCGCGCCATTACGAACTCCCCATTGACGGTCGTCTTCCTGATTATCTGGTGGAGCGCCATATCTCCCCGGAGCTGGCCAAATACTTTGATCTGCGTTACTGCGTCGAAGGCAAGCACGCATACGTCGATCCGTACACAGACCAGGTCAAAGGGCAGGTGTTTGATATGCGCATCCTGATACCGGTTTACGATCTGGATGGCGTGATGAAGACCTTCCAGGGGCGTGACATTACCGGTGCAGCAGAACGCCGTTATCTCTTCCCCATGCAGCTGCCGGCGTCGGGTAAGTTTCTCTACAACGGCCACAATGCAGTCGGAAAACAAACGGTCGTTGTGTGTGAAGGGGCATTTGACGTAATGGGCGTGAAGCGAGCCATCTTCGACGAAGAGACGCTGCGGGATTATGTAGAGCCAATTGGCACGTTCGGGATGCACTTGTCCGGAAATATGAATGAGGACGCTGAAGATCAGTTAGGCGCGTTCCTGACGCTCAAGGCGCGTGGATTACGCAACGTCATCATGATGTGGGACAGCGAAAAGCAAGCGATCCGCAACACCATGTCAGCGGCCAAACGTCTCACCAGCATCGGACTGAATGTCAAAGTGGCCTGTCTGGGCGAAGAAGGTCTCGACCCCGGCGACGCGACGCCAGAGCAGATACTAAAAGCCTATTATCGTGCCAAGCCGTACTCCAGACAGTTGGAGCTACAAAGCAAGGTACTCGGCATTAAAGCTCTTGTATAAATTGCACGCCTTTAATGATAAGTAGATACATACTTATTTTTCTGTAAGAATATGCTCGACGAAGGAATTGAGGAACCTTTATGAAAGCAGATATTCAGAAGTCCGTTACCGAAATTATCGACAAATCAGGCGTAGAAATTGATACAGAAGAGCGCCAGAAGATTATCGATGAGGCGATCCAAACTGCGCTGGAGCACATCGCCACGTCTGTGAGCACAGCACCTCTTGGGGAAGGCTCGAAATACATGCGGGTATGGGTTCGTTTTGGAGAGTCCCCGGAGCTGCCTGGTGTTAAACAGAAACGCGCGGCACTCGTGGCGTTCACTCGCAAAATGAAGGACGCAACGGTCGAAGTACGTGCCGGTGCATGGTACGACGGTCGCGTTGTCTACACCAATCAGGCGGTGTGTGATGAAGGTGAACGATTTGAGGAAATTGTCGACGCAACTCTTCGCGCGATCAAAGGCAGGGCTGGTGTAGAGGATGATCCGTCTATCGCGGCGTTCCTGAGCATTGTCGAACTGCCTGAAGTTACCGAACGCGTTACCGATCTGACAACACCACCTGGTTTGCTGGAATTGGTGGTCAGTGGCGATACCAAAAAAGCCGTTGAGCGCATTCGTGAGGTGGAATACGGCATCATCTGCGATATGTGCCGCAGCGACTTAGACCTGGTGCGCATCATTGTTGACGCGGGTCAGGCATGTGACGGTGTGCTCGCCAGTTTTGCAGGGCAGGTGGCACGCCTGGCCAACGAGCTGCCGATGATTAAACAGGAGGCAAAATCATACGCCGTCCACCATGCCAACGATTTACTGGAGCCATACCGGTTCGAAGCCGCTCAGGACAAAATGACTGGCTGGGCGACCTGGTAAGCCTCGAAAAACCATTTAGCCCCCTGGTGGGGCTTTTTTAAACTGCGCTTAATAAGTAAGTACACGACTACGGTTAGAAGCATGTCCACAAGAACAGATTTGTCGAAAATCCCGTCTATCTCCGGAAACAACGGTTATTCGCTGCGCTGTCCGGAAGTGAAGATCAACGGCCATGAGGCCCATTGCAGCTATACAGTCTGCCAGCACACCATCCTCGCCTACAAAGAGAAGCGCCTCCCGGCGACATCGTTCCAGTCCTGCGCTGCGGCCATTGCTGCTGGCAAATGCCAGGCGCTGAAGATGATGGTCGAAGAGATCCGCAAAGGCGAACAGCTCTACTTCATCGATATGGCTGCGCTTATCAAAGAAGTGGAAGAGCAAAACGACCACGCCAGAACGCTAACCCGGAAGCGCAACACCATGACGATTAACAGTCTGGTTAAACGCACGAAGAAAACAGAACCAGCCAAACCCGAAACCACGTCCACCGATTCACTGGCGCCCGTCACTGACGTGTACGCGGCACTCATTGAAGAAGCAACCAAAGAAAACACATGAAAACTCCCGAGCGACCGATGGAGGTTAAACACTAATGGAAAAACTGATCGCCCTAAAGCACAAGCTGGATGCCATAAAAACGATGGGAACCAACGCCAAGAAAGAGGCGCTGGCCAACCTTGATGAATTTGAGCAGAGCATGGTCTCGCTAATGCTCAACCCATTCATTCGATTCGGTGTGAAGAAGTACAAAGTGGCCGAGCCACTCGATACTTCCGTACCCAGCGATCAGAAGGTAGTCGAGCTGCTGGAGAAGCTGGCGGCGCGCGAACTGACCGGGAACGCGGCCATTACTGCTGTCGAATCACTCGTTGCCTCAATGTGCGCTGACGGGCAGGACGTGTTTCGTCGCTTCCTGCTGAAAGATCCGAAAGCCGGCGTCGGCATTAGCCTGTGCAACAAGGTGTTCGAAAACCCAATTCCGAAGTTTGAGGTACAGCTGGCGTCTCCGTACAAGGAGAAAGGCGACAAATACCCATTTAAACAAAACCCAAAGGCCAAGTGGCCAATGATCGGCAGCCTCAAACTCGATGGTCTCCGGGTTATCTGCGAAGTTATCGTTGACGAGGAAGAGGTGAACTTCTTGACGCGTACCGGCAATCCGATTACGTCACTCGATCACCTTAAACCAGCCATGCTTGAGCGAGGCAGACTCTCCGGTTTCAAGCACATCTTTTTCGATGGTGAGGGTACTGCAGGTACGTTCAACCAGTCCGTGTCGGCGCTTCGCAAGAAGAACGTGACAGCCATTGGTGCCGTTTACCATATCTTCGATTTCTTCTTACCGGAGTGGCGTGCTCAGGCAAAAAGCAAAGAGTACCTGAAGACCGGCATGAAGCTGAAAGAGCGCCTGGCTATGCTGGTGGCGTTATTCCGCAACACTTGCGGGGAAGATTACGCGCAAGATATCCACCTGCATCCGTTCTACATCATCCATAGCCATGAAGACTTTATCGAACGCTTCATGAAGCGCCTGGATGAGAATGAAGAGGGGGAGATGGGCAAAGATCCGGATTCTGTTTACGAGTTCAAGCGTACCCGCAGCTGGTGGAAGCTGAAAGACGAGGATTCCGAAGACGGTGAAATCATCGACTTCGAGCCAGGCGACCCGGACTCTGGCTTTGCGCATACGCTAGGCAAGATAGTGATTCGTCTGGAGAACGGCGTCATCGTGCGTGCCAGCGGTATCAAACATAAGTACCTGGATGAGATCTGGAACAATCAGGAGAAATATCGTGGACGCATCGTCGAGGTTCACTGCCATGAGAAAACGCCAGACGGTAGCTTACGCCACCCACGTCTGAAGTGGCCGAAATGTCTGCGAGATACCGAAGACCGTATTGGAGATAAAGACTGATGCTCGGCTGGATGATTGTATTTTTGGTCGTCGGCATTGTTATCGGCAGTCTGGTTATGTCCAGCTGCATCAACGATTACGTAAAAGCCGGTGTCATGCAGAGGCGCGGCCGCATTTACCGCATTGTAGATATCACGTACACACTGAAGGAGATTAAGGATGATCATGTTAAGTAAACGGGAGAAAGAAACTCTGCGTGAAATCAGCCAGTGGAAACAGTTCTACGCCAACTGGAAGCCAAAGACCCGCGCCAAACTGGAACGTATGAATCTTGTCGCTAACGTTTCGCCAAAAGGATGTGTGGAGAACTATCAACTCACTGAAAAAGGACACTCACTGTTACAGCAATTGACTGAGGCGGGGGCGTTCTGATGATTCCATACATCCTGTTATCTTTTGCTGGGGGCGTGGCCCTCGGCTTCAGTATCTGTCGCGATCTGGTCAGGCAGGAACTGAAAACCAAAACGCTTCGCATCGGTAAGCGTCTGTATCGGGTTGTTCACGAGACGGGAGTGCAGAAATGAGCAATTTGACCTCATTCGACTGGTGGCTGGCAACCTACCTTGTGGCGGCCGGCTTCGGATATGCCTTTTACATTGGTCAGTTAATCGTAAAGCTACTGCTGATCAGATTTGCCAGCCATAAACGCATAGACGACGGTCTGTGGCGCCTGGGTTCTCTGCTGGAGACTCACTACGGCGAACTCAAGGAGAACGAAACTATCACTATTCAAGCGAAGCGTTTTACGGCCATCATCACGAGAACGCCGGAACAGAAGGTGAGTTTGATCAAAAAGATAGCAACTGAACGAGTCACAGAAAAATAAGTATTTACTTACTTATCTAATATGTATAAGATTCACTTGTTTTCGTTGAGACGCGACTGTTTGAACGTTAAATATAACTGCAAACGAAGATACGTACCTGGCAGTAGCCTAAGAAGCCAAACACCAGCGAGGTCAGTTTCCAGCCTCGTCACCGAAATGGGACACACTGAGCGAGTGTGATTGCAGAACGCAGGATAGGGCATGTTGCACCACCCATGCCCTATTCGATGAAGTAACAGGATGGGCGGTTGGTTTTCCTCATTCCATTCCATCATCCCGGTTTCAGCCAACTGACCGTCCATCCTGTTACGTCATTTCCATTACTTATGTCGTTTAATCTTGGGTTAAAAGCGGCGACGTAACCCGGCTGGCTTGGTTAGCCAGCGCACAACGTTGAGGTCACTGTTTTTCTTTTAATCATACAGGTGATTCCACAGAGCTGTAGTGACTGATCAATATGTTGGGTCGAACATAAATCGGTTCAGTGGCCTCAACGTTGTGAAAGCAGGATTCTTTAACCCTCTGGTGAAATCATTGTTGCCTATGTAGCCCCTGGTTTCACAACATGGATGATTCCATACATCCAATAAGATCGAAGAATCTGGCGGCCATCAACCGCCGAGAAGGATTCCAGATCTTCGCTCTATGTGAGCAAGCCACAAGCCTCGTCTGGCACTAACGTAAAGTGCAAGTTGCGGGAAAGTTCTTGGTTGCCTGGTTGTCCATGAACAAGTACCGCCGCGAATAATGATGGTGTAGCTCAGTGGTAGAGCGGTTGACTGTTAATCAACTGGTCGGTGGTTCGAGTCCACCCACCATCGCCAACACAGCGCTGAACGGTTTGGAGTTCGCCACCACCGTCCGAACGGAAAGACTCCGCAAATGTCGCCAGACCGTTCAACGCTGTGATAGACACGGCAGACGTTCTTAACCATAGTGCTTCTTAGCATCGTAGTTACACTTTTTTCAGCGCAAAATCCAAAGGGGCTTCGGCCCCTTTTTTGTTGATGGTTCTCGTCGCTTCCCACTGCTGTAATGCTATTTGTTGCCGGAATGAGAGGGTTAATGCTAATGTACGCGTACATTAGCATTAACCAAGTTTCGATAACCGCGCAGCAACAGTCTTCCAAAGACTGAAACAATGAGTCTTGAATGTCTCATAAAAATGCAATTGATAAGTAATGACTTACCTATTATTTGTCGGTATAGTTCTTTCGGTGACTCACTTGAAAGGACTCAATATGGGGGTCGTCTCAGAAAACGGAAAATAAAGCACGCTAAGCGTGCGTGGAGGCTGGCACCCAGCGGTACAGCGTCGGAATGGACACGCCGAGGTTCTTGGCCACGTCCTTGGGCGGCACCCCGCTGGCCAGCAGCTTCTTGGCCGACTCGATCTTGCTGTCGGTCATCTTCGGCTTGCGGCCGCCTTTGCGGCCGAGCTGCTTGGCGACTTCCAGCCCGGCGCGGGTGCGCTCGACGGTCAGCTCGCGCTCCATTTCGGCAAGGCTCGCCATGACGTGGAAGAAGAACCGCCCGGATGGTGTGCCGGTGTCGATGGAGTCGGTGAGGCTCCTGAACTGGACACCGTGCTTGTGCAGATCGCCGACCAGATCGACCAGTTGCTTGACCGACCGGCCCAGCCGGTCGAGCTTCCAGACGACCAAAGTATCGCCTTCGCGCAGCATTTCGAGCGTCTTGGCCAAGCCAGGCCGGTCTGCCCGCGTGCCACTCACCTTGTCCTCGAAGACCTTTTTACATCCGGCCTTGCTCAAGGCTTCGCGTTGCAGCTCCAGGTTCTGATCCTGCGTCGAGACGCGCGCATAGCCAATCAACATGGCTTGTCTCGCGCCCGGTCGATGCGTTCCTGCATCGCCTGCATCACTTCTTCGTGGGTGTACGATCTGGCGTTGGCGTCGGTGGCTTGCCGCAGGGCTTCCTCAACCTCGCGCGTCATCCGCTCGTAATCCTCCGGCCACAGCGCTTGCTCCATGCGCAGCGACGCCTGACCCAGCAGGTGCAGCAGGCTGAACAGCCGCATGTCGTTGGTGGCGACGATGCGCTCCCGAATCTGCTCCTGAATAGCTTCGCTAGCCCGATGCGCTTGTGGTGTGGCAGTCCCCTCGTAGTCAGCGGGGAATTCCGCTTCCTCGGCAATCCTTGCCCAGGCGCTGGCCAGCGCCTCGATGGTTGACGTGCTCATTTCCGCCGCTCCTGTGCTCTTTGGCGAATCAACCGGCCAAGGGGCCTCGACGCGAAAACCAGCAGCATCACGCCTATCGGATACCAGGTCGAGAAGACCACCAAGGCATCGAAGGCTGGCCGTCCGGTGTTGGTAGGCAGTACGGCGGTCACAGCCATCAACCCGCCGACCGTCCAGATGATGCGCCACACGTAGGGCATCACGCGGGGCACGTAGCCGTCATCGAAAGCGGTCTGGTAGTAGCGGCGCAGGCCGCGCTCGGCAAGCGCCTGGCGCTGCCGCTCCGACAGCGCATCCGTCCGGCCATACCAGCGCCGGAATGGTGGACAGCGCAGCAGCAAAGGGGTGAAGAGGATCATCACCGCCACGATCGCGACACCCCACGCCATGACGGCGCCGGCATCGGGCCGCTTGGCGTTCTCGATCACGGGCGCGAAGACGCCCGGAGCACCGATCATCCAGAACAGCGCAATGTGCTGATGGAAGGAGAGCTTCATTTGCTCATCCACTTGCGCAGCAGGCGCTTTTTCAGGGAGGCGCGTTCTTGCGGGTTGCGTCCCTTGTGATTGGCGATGCGATCCGCCGTGGCGGCCTGGCGCTTGACGGGCCAGTAGGAGCGGCCATCCTTGCCCATCGACCAGACGCTGCTGGCCTGGTTTTCCAGCAGGGGCAGATGGGCGCTCAGGGCTTCGGGCGACGCGCTGGTCAGCGCCGTGCGCTCACGGGTGCGCCAGCGCTGATGCCAGAGCTTCTTGTCCTCGCGCTCGCTGCCGCAGGTCGTGTGCCCGACGATGGGTGTTTTGCGGCGGCTGCGGCTCATAACGTAGTGGTCTCCAAGAACATTCAGGACTGATCCCAGGCGTCGATGGTCAAGACCTGATCGGCAGGACAGGCGGCTACGCGGTCGGGAACTGGATGGTGTTCAGTCTCATGCCGACCCCATTCGATTGATCGCGTCGCTTGCGGCACGCTGCGACGCAAGGAGGTTTGCGACCTGGTTTAGCAGCCGTGTCCGCTGCATGTCTGTTACCTATCTCCCCGACCGCTCATTGGACCAACTCCAGAGATTGGGCTCTATCGCTCAGCCAATACGAAACCGGCATTGGCTGATGCCACAACCGAGACGAACACAAATGGCTCGGTACCTGTATTTCGCGCCCCGTGCACTTGGCCCGGTCTTGCCACGGCTATCTCACCTTCCCTGAGGGCACGAACAATCCCATTGCCCTGAAAGTAATCAGCCATTCCCGACAAAACAGTCCACGTGTCTTGGCCGTGAGGATGAATGTGAGCCGCAATTTCCTGCCCGGGATGGACATGCCAAACCACGATAATTGAGTCTCGGGTTTCAAGCACAACGGAACGAATAGGCTCGCCTTCGGACGGCTGAACATACTCGGCTACAGAAAATATTCTCGATTCAACAGTCATCGGTGATCCCTCTTTCACAGTGCCCCCAGACAGGCTGGATATGAGTTCTAACTCGAATTTGAACGGGAGGCTGGTCGTGCGGTCGTGCAGTTGCCGATGAGCGTGTCGGCTGCTGCCTCCTTGCCCACCAGCGAACCAGACGGTCGCATGCGCATCCTTTCTTATCGAAACTCGTTGAGATGATATGCAATCAAGAATAGAATTTCAAGAACTATTTTCGAGAATCGCAATGCCTTGATTCCCGTGCCGCGCTGTCGTTTTCAGAAGACGGCTGCACTGAACGTCAGAAGCCGACTGCACTATAGCAGCGGAGGGGTTGGATCCATCAGGCAACGACGGGCTGCTGCCGGCCATCAGCGGACGCAGGGAGGACTTTCCGCAACCGGCCGTTCGATGCGGCACCGATGGCCTTCGCGCAGGGGTAGTGAATCCGCCAGGATTGACTTGCGCTGCCCTACCTCTCACTAGTGAGGGGCGGCAGCGCATCAAGCGGTGAGCGCACTCCGGCACCGCCAACTTTCAGCACATGCGTGTAAATCATCGTCGTAGAGACGTCGGAATGGCCGAGCAGATCCTGCACGGTTCGAATGTCGTAACCGCTGCGGAGCAAGGCCGTCGCGAACGAGTGGCGGAGGGTGTGCGGTGTGGCGGGCTTCGTGATGCCTGCTTGTTCTACGGCACGTTTGAAGGCGCGCTGAAAGGTCTGGTCATACATGTGATGGCGACGCACGACACCGCTCCGTGGATCGGTCGAATGCGTGTGCTGCGCAAAAACCCAGAACCACGGCCAGGAATGCCCGGCGCGCGGATACTTCCGCTCAAGGGCGTCGGGAAGCGCAACGCCGCTGCGGCCCTCGGCCTGGTCCTTCAGCCACCATGCCCGTGCACGCGACAGCTGCTCGCGCAGGCTGGGTGCCAAGCTCTCGGGTAACATCAAGGCCCGATCCTTGGAGCCCTTGCCCTCCCGCACGATGATCGTGCCGTGATCGAAATCCAGATCCTTGACCCGCAGTTGCAAACCCTCACTGATCCGCATGCCCGTTCCATACAGAAGCTGGGCGAACAAACGATGCTCGCCTTCCAGAAAACCGAGGATGCGAACCACTTCATCCGGGGTCAGCACCACCGGCAAGCGCCGCGACGGCCGAGGTCTTCCGATCTCCTGAAGCCAGGGCAGATCCGTGCACAGCACCTTGCCGTAGAAGAACAGCAAGGCCGCCAATGCCTGACGATGCGTGGAGACCGAAACCTTGCGCTCGTTCGCCAGCCAGGACAGAAATGCCTCGACTTCGCTGCTGCCCAAGGTTGCCGGGTGACGCACACCGTGGAAACGGATGAAGGCACGAACCCAGTTGACATAAGCCTGTTCGGTTCGTAAACTGTAATGCAAGTAGCGTATGCGCTCACGCAACTGGTCCAGAACCTTGACCGAACGCAGCGGTGGTAACGGCGCAGTGGCGGTTTTCATGGCTTGTTATGACTGTTTTTTTGTACAGTCTATGCCTCGGGCATCCAAGCAGCAAGCGCGTTACGCCGTGGGTCGATGTTTGATGTTATGGAGCAGCAACGATGTTACGCAGCAGGGCAGTCGCCCTAAAACAAAGTTAGCCGTATGAACCCGGAATCGGTCCGCATTTATCTGGTCGCTGCCATGGGTGCCAATCGGGTTATTGGCAATGGTCCCGATATCCCCTGGAAAATCCCAGGTGAGCAGAAGATTTTTCGCAGGCTCACCGAGAGCAAAGTGGTCGTTATGGGCCGCAAGACATTTGAGTCCATAGGCAAGCCCTTACCAAACCGCCACACAGTGGTGCTCTCGCGCCAAGCTCGTTATAGCGCTCCTGGTTGTGCAGTTGTTTCAACGCTGTCACAGGCTATCGCCATCGCAGCCGAACACGGCAAAGAACTCTACGTAGCCGGCGGAGCCGAGGTATATGCGCTGGCGCTACCGCATGCCAACGGCGTCTTTCTATCTGAGGTACATCAAACCTTTGAGGGTGACGCCTTCTTCCCAGTGCTTAACGCAGCAGAATTCGAGGTTGTCTCATCCGAAACCATTCAAGGCACAATCACGTACACGCACTCCGTCTATGCGCGTCGTAACGGCTAACAAGTCCGTCAACGGGACACCCAAATGCTGCGCATTTGGGTTCCCTCGGCTGCGCCTCGGCGCCCGTTACGTCCAACGTTAGATGCACTAAGCACATAATTGCTCACAGCCAAACTATCAGGTCAAGTCTGCTTTTATTATTTTTAAGCGTGCATAATAAGCCCTACACAAATTGGGAGATATATCATGAAAGGCTGGCTTTTTCTTGTTATCGCAATAGTTGGCGAAGTAATCGCAACATCCGCATTAAAATCTAGCGAGGGCTTTACTAAGCTTGCCCCTTCCGCCGTTGTCATAATCGGTTATGGCATCGCATTTTATTTTCTTTCTCTGGTTCTGAAATCCATCCCTGTCGGTGTTGCTTATGCAGTCTGGTCGGGACTCGGCGTCGTCATAATTACAGCCATTGCCTGGTTGCTTCATGGGCAAAAGCTTGATGCGTGGGGCTTTGTAGGTATGGGGCTCATAATTGCTGCCTTTTTGCTCGCCCGATCCCCATCGTGGAAGTCGCTGCGGAGGCCGACGCCATGGTGACGGTGTTCGGCATTCTGAATCTCACCGAGGACTCCTTCTTCGATGAGAGCCGGCGGCTAGACCCCGCCGGCGCTGTCACCGCGGCGATCGAAATGCTGCGAGTCGGATCAGACGTCGTGGATGTCGGACCGGCCGCCAGCCATCCGGACGCGAGGCCTGTATCGCCGGCCGATGAGATCAGACGTATTGCGCCGCTCTTAGACGCCCTGTCCGATCAGATGCACCGTGTTTCAATCGACAGCTTCCAACCGGAAACCCAGCGCTATGCGCTCAAGCGCGGCGTGGGCTACCTGAACGATATCCAAGGATTTCCTGACCCTGCGCTCTATCCCGATATTGCTGAGGCGGACTGCAGGCTGGTGGTTATGCACTCAGCGCAGCGGGATGGCATCGCCACCCGCACCGGTCACCTTCGACCCGAAGACGCGCTCGACGAGATTGTGCGGTTCTTCGAGGCGCGGGTTTCCGCCTTGCGACGGAGCGGGGTCGCTGCCGACCGGCTCATCCTCGATCCGGGGATGGGATTTTTCTTGAGCCCCGCACCGGAAACATCGCTGCACGTGCTGTCGAACCTTCAAAAGCTGAAGTCGGCGTTGGGGCTTCCGCTATTGGTCTCGGTGTCGCGGAAATCCTTCTTGGGCGCCACCGTTGGCCTTCCTGTAAAGGATCTGGGTCCAGCGAGCCTTGCGGCGGAACTTCACGCGATCGGCAATGGCGCTGACTACGTCCGCACCCACGCGCCTGGAGATCTGCGAAGCGCAATCACCTTCTCGGAAACCCTCGCGAAATTTCGCAGTCGCGACGCCAGAGACCGAGGGTTAGATCATGCCTAGCATTCACCTTCCGGCCGCCCGCTAGCGGACCCTGGTCAGGTTCCGCGAAGGTGGGCGCAGACATGCTGGGCTCGTCAGGATCAAACTGCACTATGAGGCGGCGGTTCATACCGCGCCAGGGGAGCGAATGGACAGCGAGGAGCCTCCGAACGTTCGGGTCGCCTGCTCGGGTGATATCGACGAGGTTGTGCGGCTGATGCACGACGCTGCGGCGTGGATGTCCGCCAAGGGAACGCCCGCCTGGGACGTCGCGCGGATCGACCGGACATTCGCGGAGACCTTCGTCCTGAGATCCGAGCTCCTAGTCGCGAGTTGCAGCGACGGCATCGTCGGCTGTTGCACCTTGTCGGCCGAGGATCCCGAGTTCTGGCCCGACGCCCTCAAGGGGGAGGCCGCATATCTGCACAAGCTCGCGGTGCGACGGACACATGCGGGCCGGGGTGTCAGCTCCGCGCTGATCGAGGCTTGCCGCCATGCCGCGCGAACGCAGGGGTGCGCCAAGCTGCGGCTCGACTGCCACCCGAACCTGCGTGGCCTATACGAGCGGCTCGGATTCACCCACGTCGACACTTTCAATCCCGGCTGGGATCCAACCTTCATCGCAGAACGCC
This sequence comes from Kluyvera huaxiensis, assembly GCF_040149365.1. Classification (NCBI taxonomy): domain Bacteria; kingdom Pseudomonadati; phylum Pseudomonadota; class Gammaproteobacteria; order Enterobacterales; family Enterobacteriaceae; genus Kluyvera; species Kluyvera huaxiensis. Next base: position 339 of record NZ_JBEFLV010000018.1, on the reverse strand, counting down.
TAGAACTCGAAATCTAACGTCCGTTCGGGCATCGAGGTCCATGTCGGGGTGGGACGGGCCCGTGGCTTCAAGATCACTTGCAGTCCGACCGCGATGTCTTGGTTGCGCGAGAGGTTGTCGATATCCTCCACTTCCATCATCAACCCTGGATAATGCCGCCGCCGTCATCGCCGCCGACGCCCGTGCCGGGCTTTTCGGGCCTGTCAGGCTTGCTCGGCCTTCAGCCTGCCTGGGCGAGATCTCCGGCGGACGGATTAACGGCGGAGCTTCGCCGCCTTTCGTGCGTGTGAAGGCCGAAGATAGTTCTCTCAAAAACATCCGTTTATGAGAGATACCAAA
>NZ_JBEFLV010000017.1:0-120569 GCF_040149365.1 Kluyvera huaxiensis | reverse complement strand
GGCGAAGGTGAGTTGATGGCTCATGATGTCCCTCTGGGATGCGCTCCGGATGAATATGATGATCTCATATCAGGAACTTGTTCGCACCTTCCCTAGCACACTGCGGACAAGCTAACTAAGCTGAAGGTCCGCTATGAGTGAGGAGCAGACGTTGCATTCGCGTTTATCGTAAAAACTGTTATGGCCTAGTAACTCTATAAGGCTTTTCATTGAAGCTATCTTTGTCACAAAGCTCATGCAAAAAATGAGCTTATTTTAGATAGTTAATAGGATAACATGATTGACGAAAATTATATTTGAAGGTTAGATTAAAGCAAGTAAAGTTAGCAGAACGATTAAAAATATATAAGAGGTTATGATGAATGTGACATTGATTTCGAGTATCATTGGTGGAGTTTTTGCCGTAGCTTCAGTTATTATTTCTGTTGGAATTACTACATTTAATCAGAACAGGGTTAATAAGATAAATAATGCCATAGAGGAAAAAAGGAAGCATCAATATTATCTTGAGCCATTGATTAGATCTGCCGCTGACTTACAAAGTCGAATTTATAACATACTAGAAGGCGGATTCATTGAACGGTATTATCATAACGGAAGTGATAGAAATCAAAACTATGTTATAAACAATACTGTTTTTCTTGTAGCTCAATTTTTTGCATGGACTGAAGCCGCTCGAATTGACGTTCAGTTTCTAAATCTTGAAAATGATTTAAAGACTCGCAAACTATCCGAACTGCAGAGTAGAATATATTCATTGATACAAACAGATAGCCTTGGTCCTCATTTTATTTTCTTTGCGGGAGAACAAAGAGCTATTGGCGAGCAGATGTTAATCAAAAGAGATAATGGATATAATTGTATTGGCTATGGTGAATTCATAAGAAAAGATGCGTTTTGTGACGAATTTTTATTTAAAGAATTGAAAGGCGAAGTTGTTAAAATGACGAAGAACATACAAGCTTATCGCATTCGATTACAGAAGTTGCAACATGCACTAATTGATTTGCTTGACTACCTTGATCCCAATGAAGTCAGGATTAATAGTAATGAGCGATCTAAACTATAAAGTTAACTCCTAATATAAAGGGTCGAAACACATCGAAAGAAATTGATAAAAATTTGGTGCGTATTTTTATCCCTCAAATAATTATCAATGAAACTCGGGAGACACTTTCTTTGAGGTATAATTTTCCGTCTCTGGAGCGAAGTGGACAGAAAAAAGGTCGTGAGGCCTGCTTTCAGCGATCTGTGGGCACTACTAACAGCATTCTGTGTGAGCCAATGGGGAGCAGATCAGGTTGACCTGCTCCCCAATAATTAATGCAGATAGATGTTAGCAACGTCCGCTTCTGGCACGCAGCGGACAGAACTGAAGGTCCGATGAGAGCGAGGTGCGGACAATGGGTAATCCTTTCTTTTGCCGGTGTTTTATGTTTCCCTTCGCATAGACAGCGGACCAAGGAAATCACCGTGAAAATCTACTGGACCTTAAAAAGTATTACCGAACTCAAAGACTTATCTTTTCAGGAGCGCGGAAGACGGTGGCGGAGCGCGTATAAATCGGCATTCCGGCACTGGCAAACATGGGCCGGTCTCGCCCTCTGCGGGGCTTTTAGCGGCGCGGGAGCACACTTTGGCGGCATAACCGGCACCGTAATATTTGCTGGGCTGGGTGGCTTTATTTACGGCCAAATCGTGACACACGTTGTCCTGAAACATTATCGGCACCGGCTGCAGGGCTAAGCCAATTGATCTTTCAGGCCTGAAGGCTTCCAGACTCATCAAGCGGCAAGTGACAGGTCTTCGTTCAGCGCGTCTGTGTGAATGCCACCCGGGATCAGCTCATAGTCAGCCAGCTTCGCTGCACTGGTCTCCCTAAGCTGTGGGGGAAAAGACCTATGGAATAGGTGAGCTATGGGTCAGGAAATGGTCAATCGAGTCGATTACACCGGGAGCTAAGGGGAGTACTGGTTCAGCGTATGAAGCGATATTCGCCTTTCGATCGTCCGAAGTCACCTCTTTCATAACATGGTTCATATTGGGCAATATCACCAGAGATGCTTGAGGATTAGCGGCTTTAAGCAGTCTTGCATCTGTTTCTTCCACCTGGAGATCGCGTTGCCCTTGTAGCACTAACACGGGTTTGGAAATGGTCGAAATGAGATGGCCTGGATTATATGAAAACGCATCGATCAAAAATCCCTGAACAGCAGGATTAAAGAGAATTCGCAGTGCTGGATGCATATTCGTAATATCGACCCGCCGCCGATGTTCCAGAGCATCAATTATCGGCAATGCCTGTTTTAATAACACTTCGTTTTCCGGATTAGCTTTAAGTTGCCTCCTCAACATCTCGCCCATCGGCCTCCCGGGCGTGGCGATAAGAACCACGCCGCACACGTCCTCTTCTTGAGCCGAGGCAAGCGCGACCAGGCCTCCTTCGCTGTGTCCTAAAATCCAAATACAGGAAGTGTGTAACTGACTTCTAAGTACTTTTATCCAGGTGCGAACGTCGTCAACATAGTCAGAAATCGTCACTGCATTGGCATCCTCTACGGCCATTGCGCTAGAGAACATTCCACGTTTGTCGATACGAAGCGTTGCAAAACCTTTTTCAGCCAGGCCTTCAGCAAGAAGTCGGTAAGGCGATGCATTCACACCAAACGGGTTGTTTCCATCCCGATCGGTCGGCCCGGAGCCTGGAACAATAAGAACAACAGCGGTTGGTTTTGAATTTGGAGTGAGTAACGTACCTTTCAAAGAACCTTTTGGCCCGGCGGCATCCAGGACAGTTTCGGAAAAGGTCACCGGCACTGCCGCCAGACTCACAAATGGGCAAGCGCTCAAAAGGGCAATGGAGGCGGTAATATTCATCGGTGATGTTCCTGTAAAGCTCTGCGTGCCCGCCATTTTATATTATAGATACGACCTGCTCTCCATTGATTTTTTGCGACGATGCTTGTGGGGATGGTGGCGTTTTCAGGTCTGAGCTATTTTTTGCTGTGATATGTTCCCTCTTCTCCCGGGTGAGAGGATGTTATCGACGACCGCACTCTTGTTGTATCACCCATTATCAAAATCCAAATACCTGCAATACAAATGCAAATATCATATTTGCGCCCTGTTCATCGCCTCTGTAATTTGTGTTTTATATAAATGCAATAATTTCAGGGCGCTATTGTTTCATATGATAAAACTCGAAAACATAAACAAAACGTACCCTGGTAGTACGCACGCCGCGATCGGAAAATTAAATATCGTTATCAATGAAGGTGAATTCTGCACATTCGTTGGCCCCAGCGGCTGCGGGAAAACCACGATATTACGTATGATTAATCAACTGGATATCCCGGATGCCGGTGCGGTTTATGTACAGGGAATTAAAATAGCCGATGCCGATATTATTCAGGTGCGCCGAAAAATAGGTTTTGTGATGCAAAGTGCAGCCTTATTCCCGCACCGGACTGTTTCCCAGAATATCGCCACGGTTCCGCGCCTTCTTGGCTGGAATAAAAAGCATATTCAGGCACGTATTGATGAATTGGTTGAGATCATGTCCCTCGACCCGAGTCTGCTTGCGCGCTACCCCCACCAGCTTTCTGGCGGGCAACAAGGACGGGTGGCGATTGCCCGCGCGCTGGCGGCCGATCCCCCTATTCTGTTGATGGATGAACCCTTTGCGGCCATCGACCCGGTCGTGCGAGAAAAGCTCCAGGACGAGCTGTTGCAACTCCAGCAACGCCTGCACAAAACTATCGTGCTCGTCACCCATGACATCAACGAAGCCATTCGCCTGGGCGATAAAATTGCCATCTTTCAGGAAGGCGGTGTCCTGGCTCAGTTTGATACGCCCGATAATATCCTCACCCAGCCAGCCAGCGAGTTCGTGGCGCGATTCATCGGGCCTGAGCCCAACTTAAAACGCCTTGCCAGGCTTCAGGTTGGGCTGCTGCCGCGTCACGATGTTCCGCTGGTGGACGAGACGCTAACCCCAATTTTCAGCCAGCACCCGGTGGTTGCCAGTCCGCTGCGGCTGGTGCTGGATAAACAGCTGCGCCCGTTGTACTGGCTCGACCCTGAGCGGCGCACCACCCTGCCCGTTTCACTCACCCTGAAGGCGCTTCACTCCCTGCGTTTCGCATACAGCGCACTTCTGGATGCGCCGGGTGGCGTGCTGGTGCACGTCAACGGCGACGGTCAGTATCAGGGAAGTATTTCCCACGGGCTGCTCCAGCGCGTACTGAACGGGCATGTGGATGTTCGCCGCTATGATTGACTGGCAATGGATTGTGGATAATCAGGGCCCGATTGCTGCCCTGCTCTGGCAGCACACGCTGTTGGTGGCGGTATCGCTCTTTTTCGGCACGGTTCTCACCGGGGTATTGATTGGCCTGACCCTGCGCTGGCCCGCATCGGCTCCGGCACTGCTCGGTCTGTGCGGGGTGCTGTTTACCATCCCCTCGCTGGCGCTGTTTATTCTGTTGATCCCGTTTACCGGCCTGTCACTCACCACGTCAGCGATCGGCTTAACGCTCTATTCACTGCTGATCCTGCTCCGTAACGTGGTCGCCGGGATAGAAAAGCTGCCGTCGGACGTGCTCGAATCCGCCCGCGCGCTGGGCTACACGCGCTGGTACCGGTTTGTTGACGTTGAGCTGCACCTGATTATCCCGTCTTTGTTTGCCGGGCTGCGTATTGCCTCGGTCACGCTGGTCGGGCTGGTTACGGTCACGGCGCTCATTGGTCAGGGCGGTCTTGGGCAACTGCTGCTGTCGGGCTTTAACCAGGATTTCCTTACGCCGATTGTGGTGAGCGTGGTGCTGAGCCAGGTGCTGTCGTTTATTTTTGACTCTCTGATAGCGCGTCTGGGCTATTGGATTACTCCGTGGGCACGCTAATGGACATCTTAACAGCAACCTGGCACTGGTTAATTCAGCCAGACCACTGGCTCGGCGATACGGGGATCCTGCTGCGCTTACGCGAGCATCTCTGGTATGTGCTGGTGAGCATGGTTATCGCCTCGGCCATTGCGTTACCTCTGGGGGTGGCGCTGGGCTACTGGCGCAAAGGGGCTTTCCTGGTCATCAACCTGTTCAACATTGGCCGAGCGATCCCCTCTCTTGGCCTGATTTTATTGTGCATTATTCTGTTTGGTTTCAGTGACGTGCCGGTATTTCTTGCGCTAATCGCCTTGTCTGTCCCGCCGATCCTGACCAATACCTGGGTGGGGATTTACCACGCCGATCGCACCCTTTGCGACGCCGCCACCGCGTTTGGTATGACGCCCGTACAGAGCCTGTGGCAGCTGCGCATCCCGCTGGCGATGCCCTTGATCTTTGCCGGAATTCGCACCGCGCTGTTGCAGCTTATCGCCACGGCGGTAGTCGCCGCCTATGCCGGGCTGGGCGGGCTGGGCCGCTTCCTGATTGATGGTCTTGGGCAGCGCGATATACCGCAGGTCATTTCCGGCTCCCTCGTGGTGACGCTGCTGGCACTTGCCTGCGAGGGGATATTTTCACTGATCAACAACGTGTTATTTCAGTCAAAAGCCGCACCCGCAATAACTGAATCATGATAAAAACCACCTGCAAAAAAAGAGGCACTATGAAGCAATCATTATGGCAAGCGTTTAACCGCCGTGGATTTAAGTTATCCCTTCTGGCGGCAGGATTATTCAGCTTAAGTTTTACCACCCTGGCGGAAACCGTCACCATTGGCGGGGCGAACTTTACCGAAAGCTCAATTCTTGCCAATATTTACGCCAGCGCATTAAAGAAAAATAATATTGATGTTAAAACCCGGCTTAATCTGGGCAACCGCGAAATTATTATTCCGGCCCTGCAAAGCGGCGAAATAGATATTGTCCCGGAATATCTCGGCGCGCTGCTGAATTATTATGACACTAAAACCCTGGCGACCACCCAGAGCGACGTCAGCGCCGGGCTTGCAAAAGTGCTGCCGGCAGAATTCACGCTGCTCACCCCTTCTCCCGCCAGTTCGGTCACGGCCTGGGCCGTCCGCGCTGAAACGGCCAAAAAATACGGATTAACCAAACTCTCCGATCTGACGCCTGTTGCACACGAGCTGGTGATCGGCGGCCCACCGGAGTTTCCGGTTCGCGCCCTCGGTTTGCCGGGCCTGAAGCGCGTCTACGGCCTGGAGTTTAAAGAGGTGAAATCCCTCGATATGGGCGGGCCGCTGTCCCGTCTGGCGCTGAACTCCGGAAAAATAGATGTGGCAACGGTGATATCCACCCAGGGATCGCTCGCCAAAGAGGATTGGGTGGTACTGGAAGATGATAAACACGAGCAGCCAAGCCAGAACGTTGTCCCGCTGGTACGCAAAGCGGCGCTGACGCCAAAAATCGACGGCATCCTCAATCAGGTGTCTCACAAGCTGGATAACACCGCCCTGGTCGAGCTGAACAAGCAGGTCGACCTCCAGCACAAAGATCCGGCTGCCGTGGCACAACAATGGGTCAACACCAATCTTTAACGCTTTAAATTATTCAATGGCCAGGGAGCGGCCACAACCTGACGCAGGCCCCACAATGTCGCACAACACCATGATCCTGAACCTGTTCTTTTTCAATCCACAGGGTGATTATCGGTTCTCATGGCGTCACCCGGACGCACCCGAACACGAGGTTTTCACCCTCAGTTACTACACCGCCCTTGCCCGCAAGGCCGAAGCCGCTACGCTTGACGCCTTGTTCATTGCCGACCATACCGGGATCTGGGACAGCGGCCTTGCCCATTACGCCAATGCCCGGCTTGAACCGCTGACGCTACTCTCGGCGCTGGCAGCCGTAACCGACAATATTGGTCTGATGGCCACCGCTTCAACGTCTTACACCGAACCCTATAACCTGGCGCGCTACTTCGCCTCGCTCGATTTCCTGAGTAACGGGCGCGCAAGCTGGAATATTGTGACCTCCTGGCTGGAAGAAGAAGCTGCCAATTTCGGTCTGGATCAGATCCCGCAGCATGGTAATCGTTACCAGCGCGCCGGGGAGTTTATCGATGTGGTCACCCATCTGTGGGACTCATGGGAAGATGGCGCGCTCCTGTTTGATAAACAGCGCGGCCTGTTTGCCGATGCCGACAAAGTGCATCGTCTTAACCATCACGGAGATTTCTTTAAGGTACGTGGCCCGCTTAATGTGCCACGTCCGCCGCAGGGGCATCCTGTTCTCGTGCAGGCAGGCTCTTCGGACGCCGGTAAGCAACTCGCCGCCAGCAGGGCGGATATGCACTTTGTGTTTATCAAGTCCATCGAGCAGGGAAAAGCCTACCGCGAGGAGATGAATCAGCGCCTGAACGCGCTCGGACGTTCACCTGAAGCCTTTAAAATCATCGCTGGGGTGTTGCCGGTGGTGGTGAATTCCGAAGCCGAAAAAGCCGAGCGCCAGCAGCTTAACGCGCAGTTGATGAGCGATCGGATGGCTATCGATCTGCTGTCGGCTTATCTGAAGCTGGATCTGAGCCCTTATCCCTACGATAAACCCTGCCGCCGCTGCCGGACGAAGCAAACTTCGACGGTATTCGCACCGTACTGCAACTTATCCGGGATTACGACCCTGCCCTGTCTATTCTCGAGCTGGGTCGTCTGTTGCTGCAAAGCTCCGACAGCTGGCTGGTGATTGGCAGTGCGCAGGAGGTTGCCGACACGCTGGCGGAAATCTATCTTTCCGGGGCCGCAGACGGCTTTAACCTGATGTTCCCGCTGCTGCCAGGGGATTTTGACAGCTTCACTGAACAGGTTGTCCCGATTCTAAAAGCCAAAGGGGTGATGAAAGGCGAATATGCGGCGGGAACGCTGCGGGAAAAACTGGGCCTTCCACTGGCCAAAAACAACTTTGCCTGAATAGCTACAGCCGGGTGACACCGGCTGTTTGCGCCGCGCTGCGCCAGTCCAGTAACGGCGAATAAGGCTTGCGCGACACCTCACTAAACCCGCCAATCAGCAGCGCGGCACAAATTTCCCGGTATTGCGCCGCCGTCACCAGCGTATGCAGTGCCTCACGCAGCGCAGCAAGCATGTCGGCAGAGGTTTCCCCGGCGGTGATGAGCGGTAATCCAGGCGCCAGCGGGCTGTGGTCGATAATCGCAAGCCCGTCCAGTAACGCGGGTTCATGACGTTGTAATAGCGCCCAGGTTACGCAGTCGATGGCTGCGATATCCCCTTCACCGCGCTTCACATCATGAAGTGACTGACGATGGCTGCCGCTCAGGACAACGCGCGAGAAAAAGCGCCCGTTCACCGCCAGCGGTGTCACCATTTTCATCAGTACGTTGTAACCTGACTGCGAATCTGTGGAATTGCAGACCACCGGTCGGCCGCGAAAATCAGCAAGAGTTTGCTGCTTATCCTCTTCACGCACCACCAGCATGCTGCGGTAATAGATGTTCTCGCAGCCCGGCGCGGTGTAGTGAAAACACCCGACCACCTGAACGTCCAAAAGCTGCGTCACAAGTGGATAACCGCAGGTCTGGCTCAGGATCAGCTGCGGGTTTTGCCAATGTGCCGCCAGCGCCTCCTGTGGCAACACTGGCGTGAGGCTCCCTACCGGCACGCCACGGGCAACCAGCAGTTTCTGCACCGCCAGCCACAGGGCATCGGTGTCGCGGCGGTTAACGGCGTACATCGGGAATGCCAGCGGATCACTCATGACCTTCTCCTTTATAACTCCCCGGATGCACCGTCACATCCACCGGTTTCCCCCAGAAATGGCGTAACCATTCACCGTATCCCTTCACCAGAAAACCGTGGTTGCGCTGCTGATAGGCATCGCGATTGTGCAGGTAAACTGCCTTCAGCCCATACCAGGGCACACCCGGCAGATCGTGATGTACAGAATGATAGTTAAGATTCAAAAACAGGACCCGCCAAAACAGCCCGGCCTCGTTGATGACCGAACGCGCCAGCGGATCGTCCGCCGCCCGGTGCTCAAAAAAAGATCGCACTTTGGTCAGCGCCAGCGCGGGGTAACTCACCGCCAGAACAAACCACAGCGGGGAGAAGCCAAGGTGCAACATCCAGCCAAAAAGCACGGCGAGTAAAGCTCCGTGGATGACCCACATCAGCATGGCGGCAACCTGCACGCGGCGAAAGGCGGACCAGGCGCTGCCCAGCGTCTGCACGATATCTATCAGCGGCGCCAGCAACAGCCGTCCGATAAAGGTGTTACGCAGATGAATCACCCGCTTCTGCCACGGGCGAAACCGCGCCCAGCTTTCATCGCTAAAGTAATAAGACTCAGGATCGTCCACCGGGACGGTAAGATGATCGTTACGGTGATGCGCCAGATGGGAATCGCGGTACAGGCCATACGGATACCAGACCGCCAGCGGCAGTGTGCCAAAAAGCTGGTTCAGCCGGGGATATCGGGTGGGATGTCCGTGGATCAACTCATGCTGTAGCGACATGTACCAGGCGGTAAAGCCGATAAGCAGCACGGTGGCGGGATATAAACCCAACGCCTGCCAGTTCGCCAGGGTCGTAAACCAGCCGCCATAAATGGCTATCATGATTATCCAGGTCGGGAGTTCACTGCGCCACAGGATGCTGGTTGAAAGCTGGTGAATATGTTCTCGTTGCTGTTGGTGCAAATAGAGGGAGTTTCGTTTACCCATTCCTTCAGACGCCCTTTCCGCCAGTGAATATAGGGTATGAAGATCGGGGATAACGCCTGAAATAACAAAGAACTTAAATCGCTATGCTTTGCCAGAAAAACAGGGGCTGCGCCGCGCAACATCAGGTTATCCACCAGATGCTATTAGGCGATGCACGCACTTTTGCCGCTCACCAGCCGCATGAAAGAGGAAATCGACCTGAAGGACAATGGGCCTTATCTGACAGCTATATGGAAGCGCAAGCCGCCCAGCTGGGCCTCGGGTTAGCCTATGTTCCTGTTGAACTGGTCGCCGATGATTTAAACACAGTAAACTTATCAGGGTGTTGCAGCGTTACAGCCTGCGAATGGAAGGATTAACTCTCTATTATCCTCATCGCAACGTCTCCCCCGCCCTGCGGAGGGTCATTGATACATTGAAAATATGAGCGTTAACGATGAGCGACTCTTCACCGTGCAGAATTGTGTTGGGTTGTTTTTCTGCTTTTAATTCCTGGGGGGGCCGCTTTGAGTGAGGTGCGGAAGTTGGCATATAAGAGTTTGAAGAGATAAAGAGCGTCATTAGATGAAAAAATACCACTTACGTAGCAGTATTTGTAGGCCTTACAAGTGAAGCGCCATCACGCATCTCAAGTTCTATCTTTCACTTTCCGCTGGTTGATAATCGCGACGTTCATGCCTTCAGTGCCCCCCATTTCTTACGGATGGAAGAGCGAACGGCGTTAGTCTTACCAGCCTCATCGACACTGGCGCATCTTGCGATACTACCGTTCTTTGTAAAAGAAGAACCAAGAATATGTGTATATACCGGGTAATAATTAATTATTCCCCGGTATTGGATATCTCAAATCTATATATGGGGCATCAGTTAAGTGCCTACCTGAGCGGGCCATCAAATACCCAGCAATCTCTTCTGCACTAAGGTCACTGTGTAACATTTCAGAGTTCTGAAACCAACTGTCCGGCCAAAATATGAGATCAGATGGATTACCATCAAAATTACACTCAAGTAACGAAAGAGCGAAGTTTTGTTCGGATTCCTTACCCTCGCAGGTACAAATGAAGTTGATTACCTGAATCAATTCTACCCACGTAAAGTCTGGGTAAAATTTATCCAGGTTAAAAGCCATTCGGGTAAATTCCCTGGCACTGGTCCAGGAGGAAAAATCCCTGAAATCAGAAAATGCACAGGGGCACATCACTTGATTGTTCCATTCAACCATCATAGCCATCAGAACAGGGTCTTCCTGATCAGAACCCTCATTAATTTTAGAAAGTATTATCTCAGCGATTTTTGAGAGTTCAGTTATCTTTTTACTACTGACTTTGGTTGGTTTCATCCTTTCCGGCAGCGGCATTGTTTTAATCCCTGTAACGTTAGAGCATCAAGTATATTGGCTATAAATAATACTACCAAAGCAGAAGCCGTACTATCATAGTCCACTCCTGGCATGGAACGGACAAGCTAACTGAGCTGAAGGTCCGCTGTGAGCGAAGAGCTGACGGATAACGACGTTTAAGATCCGTTCTGAACGCCAAGCGGACATCGTGACTCGAACAGGATTCCTGCTAAGATAAGGCATTGATGAAAAAGCATTCAATGGCCAGAAGTTGGCGAAGATAATGGAATGGAGGAATAATGTTTACCCCGGAGTTTATAAATGAAGACCGCGGCGAGTTTCTCCTTGTGGCCAACCACAGCCTGGCATCACCGGAATCGATAAGACTCAGTATTGCATACAATATTGCCAGAATAGGCTGGGGACTATCGCAGCTTCCACCGCACATTCACACTTGCCGGGTCGTCTATGACATCAGAGGGCAATCCATCCCTGATCAGGTTCAGGCCCAGGTCAGGCAAGCGCTTGAGCAAGTAGCCATTGTGGAGTTTAAAAGCTGATGGGGCTTCAGTTAATTATCAAAGCAGAACGTAGCAAGATAGAAAAAGCATTGGGATCGCTGACGTCAGAATGTGAAATATTCCCGGTCGCTGAAGGCCTTTTCGGTATTTCCATTTCGGAGCGAAGTCTCTCATCAGTGGGTGAAGCTGCTATTCTAAAAAAACTTGAACCACTCACACGTTTTGACCTGTGGCAGGGGGCCTGGCAAGAACCTAGGAGACGTTGGCTTTGGTGAGTTTCAGAGCTGAACGAGGTATGGAAGTCGCATTGTGTGTTGGGCACAGATCGCCTGTCCTCATTAGCAAAGCTGTTTAAGGCTCTCAATATTAATATATGAATGTCCGCTCCTGACACCAAACAGCCCTTCAATACATTAAAAAGTTGGTCTCCCACTTCAACCAGCGCCGAGACCAACCTTTCCCCCATCTACCGCAACAACACCTTGCCAATTAAATAGGTCGTTGCCTGGCCGCCGATATGCACCCGCTCGCCCAGCAGTTGGCAGCGGAGATCGCCGCCGCGTGCTGAAACCTGCCGCGCCAGCATTTGGGTTGTGTTGAGTTTGTCCGCCCAGTAAGGGATCAGCATACTGTGCGCCGAACCGGTGACCGGGTCTTCGGCGACGGCCTCGCCGGGGCAGAAGAAGCGGCTAACGAAATCATATTCCCCTTCCCCTGGCGCGGTGATACAGACCATTTTTCCCAGCGGCAGCATGGCGTGGATATCCGGGCGGGCGGCTTCAACCTGCTGCTGGTTCTCCAGCACCACCATATAATCCCGCGCCACGCGCACCTCCTGGTATTGCGTGATGCCTAGCGTTTCCAGCAGCAAAGCTGGCGGCGTCACGGGTTCAGTTTTCCACGCGGGGAAATCGAGGGTTAACCATTCGCCGCTGCGCGTCACCGCCAGCGGGCCGACGAATCGGGTGTCGAAGCGAACGGTGGTGTCCGGGTAATCGAGGTATTCAAAAATCACATGTGCGGCGGCCAGCGTCGCATGACCACAGAGATTAATTTCGCCCTGAGTGGTAAACCAGCGCAGTTCGAAGCCGCTGTCAGTTGTCACAAAAAACGCGGTTTCAGACTGGTTATGCTGCTGCGCCATTTTCAATAATGTGTCATCGGGCAACCACTCCGTCAGCGGGCAGACTGCCGCGGCATTACCGCCAAAAGTGTCGGAGGTGAAGGCATCTACCATATAAAAATCAATTTCTTTCATTATTTAAGCCTCTCATTATTCTTGTGACCACTCACGCTCTACCATGCCACGACAACGCGTAATATCGAATGCTTTTCTGTTTCAACTTGCCCGCAATAAATGGGGGGCACCTCAGTACTTCCACCTATTCATACGACAAATTGTGACCCCGCACGCATTACCCATATTCAATTTAAGGACATCCTCATGCCTTTGATCGCTATCAAAAATAAACATACCGTCTGGTCGGTATGATTCTGGCCATGAATATGGAAACCCAGCACCGCAAAAAAGATCCGGTCAGGTTACATCAGCAACTGCTGGAGTCAGCGGCGATGATTGCCGGTCGGGATGGTATCGCTGCCCTGTCGCTCAACGCCGTAGCCCGCGAGGCGGGGGTTAGCAAAGGGGGGCTAATCCACCACTTCCCCAATAAACAGGCGCTGATTTTTGCTCTGTTTGCCCGGCTGCTGGCGATTATGGAAGAGGCTATTACCGCGCTGATGCAGGAAGACGGCGTCAGCTATGGACGTTTTACCCGCGCCTATCTGAACTACCTTGCCGACCTGACGGATACCCACGAAAGCCGTCAGTTAATGGTGCTGTCGCTGGCCATGCCCGACGAGCCGGTGCTGCGAAAATGTTGGCGCGACTGGATGCTCGACCACCTGGCGCGCGGCGATGAGCTGGATAACAGCCCCATCGGCACGCTGGTGCGCTATACCGCAGACGGTATCTGGCTGTCTGAGTTGACGGAAGGGATAACCATGAACGCTGAACACCGCCGGACGCTGGTTGCCTCTCTTAATAAGATGACGCTTCCCGCGTGAAGCCCACAGCTGAGGCCGCGATGCGCTACAACATCAATGCCCGTTTTATTTACGACGCCACCGACGGCACTTTCACGCTGCCGCAAAGCAATGAGCCGGATAGCCAGCTGTCGATCACCGCCAGCGCCCTGCTTAATTACTTTCTGCACAACACCGGCATTATCAGCCGCGATGAAGTGCTGAAAAAGGTCTGGGATGACAACGGATTAACCTCGTCGAACAGCAACCTGAACCAGTATCTGAGCATGCTGCGCAAAACCTGTCGCCACTACGGGATCGACAATATTATCGTCACCGTGTCGCGCGGCTATTTGCAGCTCAATCCCGACGTAGTTATTGAAGCGATGGATGCATCGCCCGTCGCCCAGCCGGAACTTACCGTTCAAGAAACGGAACGCATCGCAACCGCGTCGCCAGCGGTCGAGGAACCCGCCCCGCCGTCCCAAACGCTGCACGCGCGCGGCATGTGCTGGTATATCGCCGGGGCTTGTTTGCTCACTATTGCGCTACTGCTGGTGGCGTTTAGCCTGGTCGGCACCCGCGAATCGCGGCCCATCGCATTGACCCAGATAACCCACAGCCAGTGCGAACTGCTGGCGAGCGATGAGATGCTGCGCTCGGTCAGTGCCAGCGGCTATGGCACGAATTTCGATAAAGTGCGCCAGCGGCTGAACGTCGAGTGTAAAGCCGGCGAGCGTTTCCTGTTCTTCTACGGCGACCGGCTGGAGACCAATGGCCTGGGGCGCGTGTTCTTAGCCCACTGCGCAATACACGAAGACAACCCGTTTAGCTACTGCGATAACTACTTTTACTACTCCTGGAAGCCGCAATGAGACTTGCCCCGCGTCCGTTCTTCGCCCTTTGTGTGCTGGTGTTTATCGCCGCCGCCGCGTTTTGCACCTGGCGTTTACTGCCAGCGGAAAACGACGGCGCGATGAGCTGCTCCACCAAAGGCATCATGCGTTTTGAAAACATGGACAAAGAGAACGTTAACGGCAATATCCACTTCACCTTCGGCGCTAACGGTAAAGGGTCGATGGTGGTGGAGGGTTATACCGACTCTGCCGCTGGCTGGCTCTACCTCCAGCGCTACGTGAAATTCACCTACAGCAGCAAACGCATTTCCACCACCGAGCGCCACTACCGCATCAATAAATGGGAGTCCAGCGCCTCGTCGATTGATGAATCGCCGGACGTTATCTTCGACTACTTTATGCGCGAGATGTCCGACAGCCACGACGGATTATTTTTAAACGCGCAGAAGCTTAACGACAAAGCCATATTGTTAAGTTCCATTAACTCGCCGCTGTGGATCTGCACCCTGAAGTCCGGCAGCAAGCTGGAGTAATTCATCACTCGTCGTAGAACACCATGCCGGCATAAGGCCGTTCCCGACAGGCAGCCAGCCGCTGGGCGAGGCTGCCAACGTGCAGCTCGAGCTTATGACCGTCCGGGTCGAGGAAATAGTACGACTCCCCTTCGCTGCGATTCTCCTTCCACACCACCACTCCGTTTGCCGCCAGCTGTGCGCTGACCTCGGCAAACTGTTCCGCCGCCACACTGAAAGCGTAATGGGTGTAGTCGCTCGCCTCCGGCGGCGTTTTTTGCCGCATGGGGTCCAGCGACAGGCACAGCCATAGGCCACCGCAAGAGAAATACGCTCCGCTGTCCCAGCGGGCATGTAACCGCATTCCGGGAAGCTGCTGGTAAAACGCCACGCTCGCCGCCAGCTCGCTCACGGCAAGGGTAAGATGATTGAGTCCACTTAGCATCGAAATCCCGCTCTTCATTTATGTTCTGCCAGCACCGCTGGCGCATCAGAGTGTGATCCACTGCGCACACCCATTTTGCAGTCGGCTTTCACCCGCCAAAAACCGCATCTTTTGCGTTTAGCTTCGACAGCAAAATTTGCGCCGCCCCACAGTTAGCCTCGCATCATGTTACCTGATTTTCTTAATTTTTTAGCAAGTTAGCAACATTGCTCACCGCCTTATCAGGTGGCTAATAAACCGCCATACGCAATGCCAAATCCCCAACCACCAAACAGCATGAACAGATAAATGGAAGGCTAAATCAGGCTAAATTGCAGAGCAATATTCTAAATACACACCACATACGGATTTAAATTCCACCGCACTTGCCAGCCTCTATAGTGACCTTCGAACGCCGCTGCCGTGGGTTAACGCCGTGACGCGGACGGTTTTCCTGAAATCACACAACCTGTCCAGAGGAAAGAACCATGGGTGATGCATTAGGGCTTATCGAAACCAAAGGTCTGGTGGCCTGTATTGAAGCCGCGGATGCGATGTGCAAATCCGCCAACGTTGAACTGATTAGCTACGAGAACATCGGCTCCGGCCTCGTCACCGTAATGGTGAAAGGCGACGTCGGTGCGGTGAAAGCGGCGGTGGATTCCGGCGTGGAATCGGCGCAGCGCATCGGGGAAGTGGTGACGTCGCTGGTGATTGCGCGTCCGCACAACGACATCAACAAAATCGTCATTAAACAC
This sequence comes from Kluyvera huaxiensis, assembly GCF_040149365.1. Lineage (NCBI taxonomy): Bacteria > Pseudomonadati > Pseudomonadota > Gammaproteobacteria > Enterobacterales > Enterobacteriaceae > Kluyvera > Kluyvera huaxiensis. The sequence continues at coordinate 104,495 of NZ_JBEFLV010000017.1, read as the reverse complement.
AAGGCGTAAGGCCGGGAGAACGCAAATGGGTGATGCATTAGGTCTGATTGAAACCAAAGGTCTGGTGGCCTGTATTGAAGCCGCGGATGCAATGTGTAAAGCCGCCAACGTTGAGCTTATCGGCTATGAAAACGTCGGCTCTGGCCTTGTGACCGCGATGGTCAAAGGCGACGTCGGCGCGGTGAAAGCGGCGGTCGATTCCGGCGTGGAATCGGCGCAGCGCATCGGCGAAGTAGTCACCTCGCTGGTGATTGCGCGTCCGCACAACGACATCAGCAAGATTATCTCGCACTACAAAATTACCGAATAAACCGGAGAAAACATGATGAAAGAAGCGCTTGGCTTAATCGAAACCAAAGGCCTGGTGGCCTGTATTGAAGCCGCAGATGCAATGTGTAAAGCCGCCAACGTCGAGCTTATCGGCTATGAAAACGTCGGCTCCGGCCTCGTCACCGCGATGGTGAAAGGCGATGTCGGCGCGGTTAACGCGGCGGTGGACTCCGGCGTAGAAGCGGCAAAACGCATCGGCGAAGTGGTCACTTCCCGCGTGATTGCCCGTCCGCACAACGACATCGAAAAAATTGCGTCGCAGCACAAAGCATGACTGAGCGGGTACGCCCCGTCTGCACTCTTTTAGTCTGATGAAGGATAGACTCATGATTGAACTGGATACCGATTTGCGCTCTCGCCAGAACGCGAGAGAACTGGTGCGCAACGCCAAAAAAGCACAGGCGATTATGGCCAACTTTTCGCAACAGCAAATCGACGCCATCGTGAAAAACGTGGCCCAGGAAGCGGCGCACCACGCCGAATCGCTGGCGAAAATGGCCGCGGAAGAGACCGGCTTTGGCAACTGGCAGGATAAAGTCCTGAAGAACCGTTTTGCCTCGCTGCGCGTTTACGACGCCATCAAAGATATGAAGACCGTCGGCATCATTCATGACGATCAACAGAAAAAAGTGATGGACGTGGGCGTACCGCTGGGCGTGATTTGCGCGCTGGTACCGTCAACCAACCCGACCTCGACGGTTATCTACAAAACGCTCATCGCCCTGAAGGCCGGCAACGCCATCATCTTCTCGCCGCATCCGGGCGCACGTCAGTGTAGCTGGAAGGCGATTGAAATCGTCAAACGCGCGGCAGAAGCCGCAGGCGCACCGGCGGGTATCGTCGATGGCGTAACCGAACTGACGCTCGAAGCCACCTCCGAACTGATGCACAGCAAAGACGTATCGCTGATTCTGGCGACCGGCGGCGAAGGCATGGTTCGCGCCGCCTATGCTTCTGGCACCCCGACCATCAGCGGTGGACCGGGTAACGGCCCGGCGTTTATCGAACGCAGCGCCGATATCCACCACGCGGTGAAAGATATCATCACCAGCAAAACCTTCGATAACGGGGTGATCTGCGCCTCTGAGCAGTCGATCATCGTCGAACGCTGCATTTACGACGAAGTGCATCGCGAACTGGAAGCCCAGGGCGCGCACTTTATGAACGAAGCCGAAGCGGCGAAAATGGCGGCCCTGCTGCTGCGTCCAAACGGCACCATCAATCCGAAAGTTGTCGGTAAAACCGCGCTGTACTTAAGCCAGATGGCGGGCTTCTGCGTGCCAGCCAGCACCCGCGTGCTGATTGCCGAGCAGACTACCGTCTCCGCGAAAAACCCCTACTCCCGCGAAAAGCTGTGCCCGGTACTCGGCCTGTATGTGGAAGAGGACTGGAAAGCTGCCTGCCATCGCGTGGTTGAATTACTGACCAACGAAGGCCTAGGCCATACGCTGGTGATTCACACCCGTAATCAGGACGTTATCCGCCAGTTCTGCCTCGAAAAACCGGTTAACCGCATTCTGATTAATACGCCCGCGGCCCTCGGCGGCATCGGCGCTACCACCAATATCACCCCGGCGCTGACGCTCGGCTGTGGTGCAGTAGGCGGCGGCTCAAGCTCCGATAACGTCGGCCCGATGAATCTGCTGAACATCCGCAAAGTCGGCTACGGCGTGCGTTCTATCGACGAACTGCGCGCACCGGGCAGCCGCGTGGAGCCACAGCCAACCATCGTCGCGTCCGCTCCTGTTGCCGATCCGCGCCGCAGCATTCTTGACGACGCCCGTTTCGCCTCCCCTGCTCCGGTGAGCCACGCAAGCCACGCCGACGACCGCTTTGCCGCGACCGCCACGGCAAGCGTTGAAGGTGAAATAAGCGAGCAGAACGTGGAGCGCGTCATCCGCCAGGTGCTGGAACGCCTTGGCAAGTAACACATTGATATAAGGCGATATAAACAATGATTCTCGCAAAGGTAGTCGGACATGTGGTGGCCACGCAGAAGTGCGATGAGCTCCGTGGCAGCAATCTGCTGCTGATCTGCAAATTAGATGACCAACAGCAGCCGATGCAAAACCAGACCTGGGTCGCCGTCGATAGCGTGGGTGCCGGTATGCACGACATCGTGCTCGCCGAAGAGTACCTGGCGCTGAACAAAGACCGCTACCGGGCCATGTCGGTGGTTGCCATTGTCGAGAACGTGTTTCGAGACGCTTAAGGAGTCAATAACCCAATGAGTGAATTTTTGCTGAAACCCCGGATCCGCTTTGGCCAGGACGCGCTGTCGGCGCTGGCCGAAGTGCCCGCCCACAGCGTACTGCTGGTCACCGACCAGGCGATGGTGAAGTTTGGCCTCGCCGAGCGCGTGATAAACATCCTGCGTCAGCGCGGCATTGCCTTCCAGATTTGGGACGATGTGGTCGCTGATCCGGATATTGCCACCGTGGTGCGCGGGATGAAGCTGATGGATAGCCACTATCCGGATCTGGTTATCGCGCTGGGCGGCGGTTCGGTGATTGATGCAGCCAAAGCGGTTATTTTCGCCCTGGCGCAAACTCGTCCGGAAACCCGTCGCGAACGCCCGTGCTTCGTGGCCATTCCGACCACCAGCGGCACCGGTTCCGAAGTGACCAGCTTCTCCGTGGTGAAAGCCCACGCCGAAAAACTGGTGCTGGTTGACCCGTCGCTGCTGCCGGATATCGCCATTCTGGATCCAACGCTTGTGGCCTCAGTGCCACCGGCAATCACCGCCGACACCGGAATGGACGTGCTGTGCCACGCGCTGGAAGCCTACGTTTCCCTCGCCGCCAGCGACTTTTCCGATGCGCTGGCCGAGAAAGTGGTGCAGCAGGTGTTCCGCTATCTGCCGACCTGCTGGCGCAACGGCCAGGATCTGCAGGCGCGCGAAAAAATGCACAACGCTTCCTGCATGGCGGGTATGGCATTCACCAACGCTTCGCTGGGTATCACCCACAGTCTGGCCCATGCCCTTGGCGGCGTGTTCCGCGTGCCGCACGGCCGTGCCAACGCTCTGCTGATGGCCGGTGTGGTGGCATGGAATGCCGACTTCAACGGGCAATGCGATACCGCCGCCGCACGTAAATATGCCCGTCTGGCCCATCTGCTGGATTTGCCCGCGCACAGTACCCGCGAAGGCGTTGCCAGTCTGCTGGTCGCCATTGCGACGCTGAAAGATGAAATGAACATGCCTGCGGGGATTCGTGACACCGGCGTTGACGCCGTCGAGTTTGACCGCCGTTTAGCCGAGATGGTGGCTCAGGCGCTGCGCGATGGTTGCACCCCGACCAATCCGCGCGCGCCGGATGCGCAGGCATTAACCGAACTTTATCGTCAGGCATGGAACGGCAGCCGGTAATTGCCCGGTGGCACCGCGCTTACACGGGCCTACAGGCACCGGTTTGTAGGCCGGATAAGGCGTTAGCCGCCACCCGGTAAACACAGACACAGAACTCACCGCAGGGCTGTTACCAGCCCCGGAACAAGAACATCTGGAGAAGACTTCATGGCACACTACAGCTTAACGCCGCGCGTCAAAGTGCTGGCTGAACGTTTACAGGCACACGCCAGCACGCTGTGCACCGAGCACGCAACGGTTCTGCATGCACTGGATGGCGATATCGCCGGTATTCCGGCCGCCGTTAAACCGCCACGCCGTTTCTATGAATTGATGCGCCAGCTGCCGCTGACCATCAGCGCCGATGAGCTGATTGTCGGCAACCAGACCCGCAAACCGCACGGCGCGATTTTCCACGACGAAAGCGCAGGCCAACGCCCTTGCGCATTCCAGTTCCTCAATCTCAACAGCGCTATCGATTCACCGGACTATAAGCTGGTGGTCGAGAAAGGCGTACTGGCGATTAAACACCAGCTGGAAGAGAAAACCCGTTCCCTGGGCAGCGCGGTCAGCCGCAGCGGCATGGATGAAGTCAACGGCTGCCGCGCGGCGATTTACGCCTGCGACGCGCTGATGGCGCTGGCGCAAAATCTGGCCCACAGCGCCGAAACGCTTGCCGCCGCGGAAACCAATGCTTTCCGCAAGGCGGAACTGTTAGACAGCGCGGCCATTTTGCACCACGTTCCGGCGCATCCGGCGCGCAGTTTTAAAGAAGCCTGCCAGGCGTTCTATCTGTTCCAGCTCGCCCTTCAACTGGATAACGGCAGCTACGCCGTCAATCCGGAAGGCGCCGATAAAGCCCTGCTGCCGTACTACCAGCACGACATCGCCAACGGCACGTTGAACGAAGCCCAGGCGTATGAAATCGTCGAATGCCTGTGGTTCAAGCTGGCTGAACTGAGCGAAGTTCGCGCCGCCAGTGCCATCGACGGCTATCCTATGTTTGATGCGTTACTCCACGGCGAAAGCCTTGAAAAAGCCAATATCAACGCCCTGTCAGCGATGTTCCTCAGCGCCCAGCAAAACCTCAGCGCCCTGCATCTGCCGGTGCGTCTGTTTAAAGGTGTACAGGCTGTTTCCAGCGCGCCGTTTGCCGCCACCAGCGCTACCACTACGGCTGAAGGCTTGACCCCGCGTATGCAACGCCTGCGCAACCACTATCTGACCGTGCGCCCAAGCGTGTCTATTTACCGCGCGCTGGCCTTCACCGAAGTGGTCAAAGCCAATCCGGGCATGCCGACTATTTTGCTGCGCGCCAAAGCCTTCCGGCACGCCTGCGAAACCGCGCCGATTCTGATTCAGGACGATGAACTGATCGTCGGCCATCCGTGCGGCAAGCCACGTGCCGGTGCCTTCTCGCCGGATATCGCCTGGCGCTGGGTACGCGACGAACTCGACACCATGAGCACCCGTCCACAGGACCCGTTTGAAATCAGCGAAGAAGATAAGAAAACCATCCGCGAAGAGATCGTGCCGTTCTGGGAAGGCCGTTCGCTGGATGAGATTTGCGAAGCCCAGTACCGCGAAGCGGGCGTGTGGGCGTTCAGCGGCGAAACCTTCGTCAGCGACCTCTCCTATCATCAGATCAACGGCGGCGGCGATACCTGTCCGGGTTACGACGTGCTGCTGTTCACCAAAGGGATGAACGGCATCAAAGCCGATGCCGAAGCGCACCTTGCTAATCTGAGCATGGAAAATCCGGAAGATATCGACCGCATTTACTACTACAAAGCGGCGATTGAAACCTGTGAAGGGGTAGTGAACTACGCGCATCGTATCGCCGCACGCGCTCGTGAACTGGCTGACCTGGAGCAAAACGCCCAGCGCCGCGCCGAACTGCTGACCATCGCTGAGGTGAACCAGAACGTTCCGGCTAATCCGCCGAAAACCTTGCAGGAAGCGCTGCAAAGTATCTGGACCGTAGAATCGCTGTTCGAAATTGAAGAGAACCAGACCGGTCTGTCGCTGGGCCGCGTTGACCAATACTGCTATCCGATGTTCGAAGCCGACATCCGCGAAGGCCGTCTAACCCACGACAGCGCGCTGGAGATGATGCAGGCATTTATCATCAAATGCGCCGAACTGATGTGGATGTCCAGCGAACTGGGGGCTAAATACTTCGCGGGTTATCAGCCATTTATCAACCTGACCGTGGGCGGCCAGAAGCGTACCGGCGGCGATGCCTGTAACGACCTGACCTACCTGATTATGGACGCCGTGCGCTTTGTGAAAGTGTACCAGCCGTCGCTGGCCTGCCGTATCCACAACCAGTCGCCGCAGAAGTACATGGAGAAAATCGTCGACGTGGTGAAAGCGGGCATGGGCTTCCCGGCCTGTCACTTCGATGACTCGCATATCAAGATGATGCTGCGCAAAGGCTTTGATTTCGAAGACGCGCGCGACTACTGCCTGATGGGCTGCGTTGAGCCGCAGAAATCTGGCCGTATCTACCAGTGGACCTCCACCGGCTACACCCAGTGGCCAATCGCCATCGAGTTCGTGTTAAACCGTGGCCGGATGGTGCTGTTCGATAGTTATCAGGGTCTGGATACCGGCGATCTGCGCGACCTGCACACCTTCGAGCAGTTCGATGCGGCGGTGAAACAGCAGATTGCCCATATCGTGCGTCTGTCGGCTATCGGCACGGTCATCAGCCAGCGCGTTCACCGTGACGTAGCGCCAAAACCGCTGATGTCGCTGCTGGTGGAAGGCTGCATGGAGAAAGGCAAAGACGTTGCCGCCGGTGGTGCGATGGTCAACCACGGGCCGGGGCTTATCTTCTCCGGTCTGGCGACCTACGTCGATTCCCTCGCGGCGATTCGCAAACTGGTGTACGAGGATAAGAAATATACCCTCGAGCAGATGCGCGACGCTATGCTGGCCAACTTTGAAGGCTTTGAAGGCCTGCGCCGCGACTGTCTGAACGCACCGAAGTACGGCAACGACGATAACTACGTTGACCAGTATGCGCTGGATATCACCGAGTGGACCGAGCGCGAGTGCCGCAAGTACAAGATGCTCTACTCCACCCTGAGCCACGGCACCCTGTCTATCTCCAACAACACGCCGATTGGCGAGCTGACCAACGCTACGCCGAACGGCCGTCTGGCGTGGATGCCGCTCTCCGACGGGATCAGCCCAACCCAGGGCGCGGATAAACAAGGTCCAACGGCAATCATCAAGTCGGTCAGCAAGATGAACGTTGAAACCATGAACATCGGCATGGTGCACAACTTCAAATTCCTGCAGGGCTTGCTCGATACCCCGGAAGGCCGCTACGGCCTGATTACGCTGCTGCGCACCGCGTCGATTCTCGGCAACGGCCAGATGCAGTTCAGCTATGTCGATAACGAAGTGCTGAAAAAAGCGCAGCAGGAGCCGGAAAAATACCGCGACCTGATTGTCCGCGTAGCGGGCTACAGCGCCTACTTCGTGGAACTGTGCAAAGAAGTTCAGGACGAGATCATCAGCCGTACGGTGATTGAGAAGTTCTGATAGACGGAACGCGTTGGGACAGGGATGTCCGAGATTTTCAGGAGGCAAGCGTGATGGGCAATACTCAAGAATTAACCGGTCGAATTTTCAATATTCAAAAATATTCGATCTATGACGGTGATGGCATTCGCACGCTGGTGTTTTTTAAAGGCTGCAATATTCGCTGCCCGTGGTGCGCCAACCCGGAAGGGCTGAGCAGCCAGTTCCAGGTGATGTTCTCGCAGGATAAATGCATCAACTGCGGCGATTGCGTCAACGTCTGCCCGGCGGGTATCCACTACCGCGCGGAAGAAAACGGCGAGATGAAGCACTTCGTTAACCGTAATAAAGACTGCATCGGCTGCCGCAAGTGCGAAGAGATTTGTACCCAGAACGCGCTGGATATTATGGGCAAAGACGTCACCGTCAGCGAGCTGATGGACATCATCATGCAGGACTATGATTTCTACATCTCCTCCGGCGGCGGCGTGACCATCGGCGGCGGCGAGATGAGCCTGCAGACCGATTTTGCCGTCGCTCTGTTCAGCGAATGCAAGAAGATGATGCTCAACACCGCCGTCGAAACCCAGGGCACCACCCCGCTGGCGAACTATCAGAAGCTGGCACCGGTCACTGACACCTTCTTATTCGATATCAAGCAGATCGACAGCGATCACCATAAAGCGCTGTTCGGCATCGGCAACGAAGGGGTTCGTCGCAACCTCGAGTGGCTGGTCGATTCGGGCGCCAACGTGATTGTGCGCATGCCGCTGGTGCGTGGCTATAACGACTCGTGGGAAGCCATTACCGGGGCGATTGACTACGTTCAGAAGCTGGCAAAACGCGGCAATATTCGCCGCATCGATATGCTGCCGTACCACCAGCTCGGGCGCAAAAAGTATGAGCGCCTCGAGATGCCCTACCCAATCTTACAAGATCCAACCTACAGCGTTGAAGAGCTGGACAAGCTGGAAACGTTTTTCACCCAGTTTGATTTTGACATTCGCTTAGTGCGCCATTAAAGGAGCCGAAAATGAAAAGTTTAGGCGTTATTGAAACGCGAGGATTGGTCGCCGCCATTCAGGCCGTCGACGCCGCCTGTAAAGCCGCAGGCGTCACCTGCATTGGCTATCGCAAAGTGGGTTCGGGGCTGGTCAGCGTCTGTTTTGAAGGCGAGATCAGCGCCATTCACACCGCCATTGAACGCGGTGTGGCGGTCGCTTCCGCCACCGATACCGAGGTTCATTCGCTGGTGATTGCCCGTCCGGAAAATTGTGTGGTCGAGGCGCTCAGCAATCTGAAGGGCCACCCGCCGCGGGCCAAAGCGCCAGCCGTGGCGAAAACGCCAATCGATGAGCCTGCCGTCCCGGTCGTGGAGCCACAGGCAAAAGAGCCAGCACCGGCGCCAGAAGCCGAGCCGACTTCTGCACCGGTGATTGCGGATAACCCCCACGCCAACAAGAAAGGGAAAAAGGCATGATCGACGCCCTGCTACAGGAGAAAATCAGCGCCCGACTGAACGAGGCCGCGCCGGGGATCCCGGTCGGTATTTCTAATCGCCACGTCCATTTATCACAGCAGGACGTCGAAGCGTTGTTCGGCAAAGGCTATGCGTTGACGCCCTTTAAGCCGCTACGCCAGCCGGGGCAATTTGCCGCCGAAGAGTGCGTCACCATCGTCGGGCCAAAAGGTTCGCTGACCCACGTGCGCGTGCTCGGCCCGACGCGCCCCGTCACCCAGTTGGAAGTCTCGCGCGCCGACTGCTTTGCGCTAGGTATTAAAGCCCCGGTACGTGAGTCCGGGCAACTGGACGGTGCGGGCGATGCGCTGCTGGTCGGCCCGAAAGGCCACGTCGAGCTGCACTCACAGGTGATCTGCGCCTGGCGGCACATTCATATGTCGCCGAACGATGCCCGCGGTTTGAACGTCAGCAACGGACAAAAGGTCAGCGTGTGCAGTAACGGCGAACGTCAATTAACCTTTGATGAGGTCGTGGTTCGGGTGCGCGATGATTTTGCCCTTGAGTTCCACATCGATACCGAAGAGGCCAACGCCGCCGGTTTGAAAAACGGCGCTCAGGTCACGCTGGTTCGCTAAGGGAGGCCATCATGACCGAGCAACAGATAGACCGCCTGGTCGAGCAAATTATGCAGCGTATGCAGCCGCCGGTGCTGGTGCTAGTAACCGCCGCGGCGGGCTATCGCGATGAGATTCGTCAGCGTTTGTTGGGCTGCGGGGAGCGGCTGCATCTGGCGCTGGACGGTGAGATGGATGACGCACAGCGCTGGCAGGAGCTCGGTCAGTTCCTGCCAGCCACCGACTGGCAAAACGCTCGGCCTGCCGTTTCGTATAAGGCGCTGCTGGTGCCGTTTCTCGACTACCCGCTGGCGGCCGATCTGGTCAACGGCAGGTTACAAAGCCCGGCGGCGCGCCGACTGCACGATGCGCTGCTGGCCGGCGTTCCGGTACTTGCGCTGCGTTATCACTGCTGTCCGCACAGCGAGCTGAACCAACTGCGTGGCACCGCCGCCGACAGCGCTTACGCTGCGCACGTCGAGGCAACGCTCAGCCAGTTGGCAAACTGCGGCGTAACGCTGTGTACGATGAACGAACTGCTGGAAAAACTGGCCTCGGGCGAGAGCGCTCCGGCGGCGAGTGCCACGACGCGCCGTTATCTGACTGTCACAGACATCGTCAATAATCCGTCGCTAGCCGGGACGCCCAATGCCGTGATGACCGATGCCGCCGTTGATTTTTTAAAAGCGCAGAAAAAAATAACCCTACCTCGATAATAACCTCTGGAGTTTAGATTATGTCTTCTAAAACAAAATGCTGGCTATGGATGCTGCTGGTTATCCTGTCAGAAACCTCAGCGACCTCATCGCTTAAGATGTTCGATTCCAGCGAGGGGATGACCAAAACCCTGCTGCTGGCGCTGATCGTGGTGCTGTACTGCGTGTGCTACTACTCGTTGTCACGCGCGGTTAAAGATATTCCGGTCGGGCTGGCCTACGCCACGTGGTCCGGCACCGGTATCCTGGTGGTCTCGACTCTCGGGATGGCCTTCTACGGCCAGCATCCGGATACCGCCGCCATTATCGGTATGGCGGTCATCGCCAGCGGGATTGTCATCATGAACCTGTTCTCGAAGATGGGTCAGGAAGAAGCGGAAGAGACGCCACCTACGCCGGTTTCCACTCTTGATAAAAACGTTGCCAACTAATAGAAAAGGAATTGTATATGTTTAATCTCGGATTTTTATGGCTGGCTCTGTCTATCGGTTCTGAAATCACCGGTACGTCGATGATCAAAAAAACCAACGGTTTCAGCAAATTGTGGCCGTCTGTGCTGGTCGTTTGCGCCTATTCACTGTGCTACTTCGCGCTGACCCGCGCCATGAGTACCATTCCTGTGGGGGTGGCCTATTCGCTGTGGTGTGGCTTTGGTATCGTCGGTGTGACCATTTGTTCCATGATCCTCTATAAGCAGAAGCCCGATCTGCCCGCTATCTTTGCCATGCTGCTTATCATTAGCGGCGGGATTATCATGAACGTCTTCTCCGCAATGTAAGCCCAGCCAGGACCTTCCCTCCCAAGGGAAGGTCTTTTCTCGCTCAGGGCAATGACGCTACTATTATCGACCGCTGCAAAACCGTCACTTTAACGCTATCTCCGATTATTTTTCACCTGCCCTACAAAATACATCACCAAATCGTACCCCAGCGCTTTCTTTATTATAAAATAGGAAGCAACCCTTCCCATTATGGAATAATAACTTCCCCAGAAATCAATACCCACACTATTCTATCGCGCACTAAAATCCCCACATTAACGTTATGAATGATGAAAACATTTTATTTATCGTAGATTTATAATCATGTAAAAAATGATACTAAAATCATCAAAATAAACACCTATCAATTTGTTTCTAAAGAAAAAAGACAGACTTAAGAATCACAACAAAGATCGTTTTAACCGATCGATTATCCAATATTGATCGTTCCTTCCTGGCTTATCATAAATATCATTCATGATCGGTTTCAACGATCAATTTGAATCACTTCAATCGTCTTTGACAATGATATTTACAGGCTGTAACATGCGCCACCTTTAATAAATGGCTGCTTTTAATTAGCAGTTTATTAAGAATGAACAACCGGGAAGTTATATTTCCCCATTGTGGAATACCGTGATAACACACAAAGCATTGATCTTGTACGAATGGATTGATTGATTTTTGCTTCTGGAGAAAGCTTTGATTCGGAACCTGAATTTCCGCCGCCCGTTAAACATCTGTTTTCTGATAACGGCAATCGTCTTAACGGTAGCCTGTACCTCGCTGCTGGCTATTCAGTGGAATGATGCCAAAACCACCTATCAGCGACAAAATCTTCGTTATGTACAGAACCTGGCCTCCTATACCGCAAAATACCTCTCTGGCTACGAGAGTATGCTTGATGAAACTATCAAGCAGCTTACCAGCAGCGGACAGGGTGAAATTGGTGAAGATAACGAACTCCGGCACTGGCTGTTTGAACGTTTTAACACCATGCCCGATGCCCGTTCGCTGATCTACGCTGACCGGAAAGGCCGTTTCATCCGCCTGCCTAACGCCATGCTGACCGACAAAACCGGCAACGACACCGATCCGCGTAGCAAAGTGTGGTACACCAGTGCCACCCGAGATGACTTTGACAGCGCCCACTACACCAGCAGCCGCGATATTTTTGATAACGGCAGCAGCACGCTGACCATCTCAAAATCGCTGGTTAATGATGTTGATGGAGAAAAGCTCGGCGTGCTGGCGGTACGTCTGAATCAGGAGTCCAGCTCAAATATTCTGGGCTCGGCCCGCCCTCCGCTTCCTGGTCAGAAATGGATCATGGACGGGCATGGCCAACAGGTCGCCTACGAAAGAGACAATATCAATCCACAGACGCTTGCCGAAGTGGCGCTAAAACTCAATAAGTCCCCCCCTTTCTTCTATCTACCCGATACCGACAAATGGTATTTCTTCAGTGCCATTGGCGAGACCGATTGGTTCCTGGTGCATGAAGTGCGCGATGCCGATTTAACATCGCTGGTGTATGCCCGTAGCGCCAACGTCCTCTACTGCCTGATCTTTGCCCTGCTCGCGCTATTTGTCTGTTGGTGGACGGTGCGTCTTTCCTTAAACAGCCTCTACATTCGCATCGCGAATGGCATCCGCAATGGCGCTATTGAACAAAAAGCGGCTGAGGAGCTGTTGTATGAAGAGATCCACAACACTTCCGTGCAGCAGGAAGCTATCAAAAATGAGTCGCTGACCGACGGATTAACAGAGCTAAAGAATCGTCGTGCCTTTGATAACGACATTGAATTCCACCAGCAGTCCAACAACCTGTGCATCGCTATTATCGACATCGATAACTTTAAGGCGGTCAATGATACTTACGGCCACGCGACCGGCGATATGGTGTTGAAGACGGTGGCAGATATTGGCCTGCGTCTGCGCGGCCTGGATAACATCACCCTCTACCGCTACGGCGGTGAAGAGATAGCCGTCCTGTTTCAGGACATGAGCCAGCAGCAAGCGCAGGCCTTTCTCGAAAACTGGCGTGAAACCTGCGCGCAACGCCGGTTCCGCGAAGCTAACCTGCGTATTACCTTTAGCGGCGGCATCAGCACCAAAGGGAATATGAGCGTTGAAGAGGCACTGGCCCTGGCGGATAAACTGCTCTATCAGGCCAAGCATGACGGTAAAAATCAGATTATCAGCGCCCCTCTCCAACACGGTTAGTCGGGCTTCAAGTCCGCCACAACGGCGATGAGCAATAAAGCGCAGGAAACGGCAAGAAGCGAGCACTCGCCCTTGCCGTTTCTTTTTTATGCGCCCGCTCATTGTCTGGGCTTCTTCACGCTTATCCCTTACCTCTACAGGCTTTTGCAAGCCACTTTCCTGACGCTCTAATTATTTAAAGAACAGATAGCGTAATTCTTATTTCGAATAGATAGCAGGTTTTATTGTTTTATTTTTAATGAAACACAAAATAGTGACAAAACTCACACCAACGGCGAACCCGCACTATGTCTTCTATCAATAACTCGATCTCACCTGCATTTTTGAAACACCGTGCCAGTTATTAATTAATATCGTTACTTTTTGTGAACAACATCGTCGTAATAATTTGTTACAGCAATTAATCTAGCTGCGTAACATCGTTATAGTCATTATTCGCCGTCTCCTTACCCCAGACGGTTATCACTCTTTTTGTCCCTATTAACGGATATTAATAAGCGTCTGGAGAAGGAAGATGAAGTTGACGAAGACCCTGTTAAGTTTATGCATTGGTTCCACCCTATTATTCACCGCCGGTTCTGCTCTCGCCCAAACGCTGCGCGCTGCAGACGTTCACCCGGCAGATTATCCCAACGTTGTCGCCGTCAAACATATGGGTGAAAAGCTCAATACGGCAACCCAGGGCCGCCTGGACATTAAAACGTTCCCCGGCGGCGTACTCGGCGATGAGAAGCAGATGATCGAGCAGGCCCAGCTGGGGGCTATCGACATTATTCGCGTATCGATGGCGCCCGTTGCCGCTATTTTGCCGGAAATTAACGTCTTTACGCTGCCGTATATCTTCCGCGACGAAAGCCATATGCACCATGTGCTGGACGGCATGATTGGCCAGGAAATTGGCGATCGCCTCACCGGTAACAGCAAGTCACGGCTGGTCTTCCTCGGCTGGATGGATGCCGGAACCCGTAACCTGATAACCAAAGAACCGGTGGTGAAAACCGAAGACCTCAAAGGGATGAAGATTCGTGTGCAAACCAGCCCGGTAGCGCTGGATACGCTGAAAGCCATGGGCGCCAACGCTGTCGCCATGGGCACCAGTGAAGTCTTCAGCGGTATGCAAACCGGCGTTATTGACGGTACCGAAAATAACCCTCCAACTTTTGTGGCACATAACTATTTACCGGTCGCTAAGAACTATACCTGGAGTAAACACTTTATTATTCCTGAACTGTTCTTATTTTCTAAACCAAAATGGGACAAGCTTAAAAAGGAAGATCAGGAATTAATTCTGCGTCTGGCAAAAGAAGCCCAGGCCGAGCAACGTGCACTATGGGAAGCCTATAACGAGAAATCACTCGAAACCATGAAAGCCAACGGCGTACAGTTCCATAATATCGATACCGAATATTTTTATAATGCCACACAACCTGTGCGTGATAAATACGGTAAAGACCACCAGGATCTGATCAAGAAAATTCAGGATGTGAAGTAATACTTCAGGCGGATGATTTTTTCATCCGCCTGAGCCTTCGTATTAATTCGAGGTTATGCATATGGATGAACGCTATTCGTCAATCATGGATTTTATCTATCGGATCTCCATGTGGATTGCCGGGCTAGCTCTTTTAGTCATGGTTGCTGTTATTCCCGTCGGTATTTTCGCTCGCTACGTCATGAACAGCGCTCTCTCCTGGCCTGAACCGGTCGCCATTTTATGCATGGTGACATTTACCTTTATCGGTGCCGCCGTCAGCTATCGCGCCGGGTCGCATATCGCGGTAAGCATGGTGACCGATCGCCTGAGCGAAGGCTCGCGTCGCGTCTGCCTGATTCTGGCCGACATCATGATGATGGCCATCAGCCTGTTCATTCTGTGGTACGGCAGCCTGCTGTGCTATGAGCTGTGGGAGCAGCCGGTGGCGGAATTTCCGCTGCTGACCGCCGGTGAAAACTACCTGCCGTTACCTATTGGTTCCGCCATCACGATACTTTTCATCATCGAAAAGCTCTGGCGCGGCCCGCAGTATCAACGCCCTGTCGTTACGCTGGGTTCCACCAGTTAACCCCCTAATGTTGAGAAAAGGAAAGCAGATGGATGCATTAATTCTCGTCTTTACGCTGGCTATCATGCTGGCTATCGGGGTACCGGTGGCCTTCGCGGTGGGTATTAGCGCCATCATTGGCGCCTGGTACATCGATATCCCACTGGAAGCGGTCATGATCCAGTTGACCAATGGGGTGAACAAATTCTCACTGCTCGCAATCCCGTTCTTCATCCTGGCCGGGGCCATTATGGCGGAAGGGGGTATCGCCCGCAGACTGGTCAATTTTGCCTACATCTTCGTCGGCTTTATTCGCGGTGGGCTGTCGCTGGTTAATATCGTCGCCTCAACGTTTTTCGGCGCCATTTCCGGTTCTTCGGTCGCCGATACGGCTTCCATTGGTTCGGTCATGATCCCGGAGATGGATAAAAAAGGCTACCCGCGCGATTTTGCCGCAGCGGTCACTGCCAGCGGCTCGGTACAGGCGATTCTTACGCCGCCGAGCCATAACTCGGTCATCTATTCGCTGGCCACCGGCGGCACGGTTTCGATTGCCGCCCTGTTTATCGCGGGCATTCTGCCGGGGCTGCTGCTGAGCTTTGCACTGATGGTTATGTGCGTCGGCTTTGCCCACAAACGTGGCTATCCAAAAGGTGAACGCGTCCCTTTTCGTCAGGCACTGAAGATTTTCGTCGACACCCTGTGGGGATTGATGACCGTGGTCATCATTATGGGCGGGATCCTTTCCGGTATTTTTACCGCGACCGAATCAGCGGCGATTGCCTGCCTGTGGTCATTCTTCGTGACCATGTTTATCTACCGTGATTACAAATGGTCTGAACTGCCAAAATTGATGTACCGGACGGTAAAAACCGTCACCATCGTGATGATCCTTATCGGCTTTGCCGCCGCTTTCGGTGCCATCATGACTTACATGCAGCTACCGATGCGAATCACCGAGGCTTTCACCAGCATCTCCGATAACAAGTACGTCATCCTGATGTGCATTAACATCATGCTGCTGCTTATTGGTACGCTGATGGATATGGCACCGCTGATCCTGATCCTCACCCCAGTGTTGCTGCCAGTCACCAACGCGTTGGGTATCGACCCGGTTCATTTCGGTATGATTATGCTGGTTAACCTGGGGATTGGCCTGATTACCCCTCCGGTAGGTTCCGTTCTGTTTGTCGCCAGCGCAGTGAGTAAGCAGAAAATTGAGCAAGTGGTAAAAGCGATGCTGCCGTTCTACGCCGTCTTGTTCCTGGTACTGATGCTAGTCACCTATATCCCCGCTATTTCGCTGTTCCTGCCTAAATTCTTCGGCGTAATGTAATCGCCTGGGGCTACCGCTGGTAGCCCCGCACATTAATGCTAATGGTCACGGACTGAGGGCGTTCATGGCGGGCAAAAAAACATCATGCTGCAAGGATGAGGAGAGGCGATCCTCCCTATTTTTGGTAGATAAGTTAATTCTTAAGCATGATTCTTAACAAAAGCACTACACGAATAATCTTATAATAGGTACATTCTTTATATTGATATCGCCAGGGGGATTAACCGGTTATATAATTCGCATCCTGTTACATCCCCCATACCCCGCACGATCGTTAAGGAATTTCGATGCCCACGCAGCGTCCGGTCAGACACATCACAAGCGTGCTGATCGTCTCTATTTTTTTACCCATTATTCTGAGCCTTTGGCTGGCGCATCGTCAGGCCCACGATCAGTTTGAACAGGAAATGGACGGCTACGCCCAAAGCGTGCTGGCGCGCACTAATCATGTCAAAGAGCAAACCCGTACCGCACTCGATGAGGCAAATAGCTTTCGCGGAGTCCCTTGCAGCCCGGAACATCTGCAGCTGATCCAAAAAGTGTCGTATATCCATCAGTATATTCAGAGTATGTTTTATCTGGATAGCGCTGACAGCGCCTGTAATCTGCTCAGAAATAACCTCTCACAAAAAGTACCGGGGTCTGAATTTGTCACCCCGGCTGGCTACCACGTGTGGCTGACCTCGCGGCACGATCTGCAGACCGATGACAATATGGTCGCAATCAGTCATGGTAAACACATGGCGGTTATCGACCCGGATTCGCTTATCGATGTGCTCCCGCATCCGGCATACCCTATTCATGCCGCTGTCATCACCACCCGTGGACATCGGGTGATTGCCAGCAATTACCCGATCGATCCGGATATCTGGCAAAACACCTTGCATACCTTCCAGCCAACGCTGGAAGTTAACGGCACCGTATATAAGCAGCAGAAACTGCCGCCGGTCGGCGCAATCCTGCTAACCTGGTCGCCAACCGAGCCCATCGATAACAACTGGCTTCACCAGCTACTGTTCTGGCTACCGGTAGGTCTGGTGCTCAGCGCGCTTGCCACCTTTGCCGTGGTGCGAATTATGCGGCGGCTACAATCCTCCCACTACCGTATTCTTGATGCGATAAAGGCCGGGGAATTCACCGTGCACTATCAGCCTATCGTGGAGCTAAAAAGTGGCCGGGTGATCGGCGCTGAGGCGCTGGCCCGCTGGCAGCAGCCGGAAGGCCGCTGGCTATCGCCGAATATTTTCATCCCCCTTGCGGAAGAAGCCGGGGTTATCAGTCCGTTGACTGAGTACATTGTGCGTTGTGTTTTTAACGATATGGGCCGCTGGCTGGCGCAGAATCCCGAGATGTATATTTCGATCAATATCGCGGCGGCCGACCTGCTCTCCCCTACGCTCCCGGCGCTGATTAATCAGCAGGTCCGCCAGTGGCAAGTTGCCACCAAGCAGATAGCCATCGAGTTGACCGAACGTAATCTGGCGGATCCCGAAACGGCGGTTCCGGTACTTCAGGCTTACCGCGAACTTGGCCACACGGTCTATATTGACGACTTTGGCGTCGGCTATTCCAGCCTCAGCTACCTTCAGGATCTGGAAGTCGATACGTTAAAAATCGATAAATCCTTCGTCGATACGCTGGAGTGTAATCACGTCATTGGCCACATCATTGAGATAGCGAAATCACTGAATTTGTCGACAGTCGCCGAAGGGGTTGAATGCCCTCACCAACGTGACTGGCTGGTGGCGCACGGTGTGCGATCAGGACAGGGCTGGCTGTTTAGCAAGCCGCTGCCTAAGAAAGTATTTATCGACTGGGTTGAGGATAATCTCAACCAGACGAAGCTTTAATGGTGATAGGGTAAGGCCTGCACGGAGAGCGGGCTTTCTGACAGCTTATGGCAATGTCGCAGCACCTTTTCTCCGGCGTAACGAAAGAGAAATTCGCCGCTGCGGGCTTTATGGATGAACTGGTCTCCGTTGGCGAATTTCACCAGGTTCATGCCATCGTGCGTCCGGTGGCCCGCGCCCACCTCATAATGGCCTTTCCACTGCTCGGAGACATGGTCATAAACGTGCAGCGTGATTTCAACCAATCCGCGCGATGGGCAATTTAAACGTAGAATTGTTGACGTAAAATCCAGCGCCCAGGCGGGGGCGGCGGTAAAAAGAGCGAAAAGTAAAACCAGGTGTTTCATCGTGTTAGGGTCAACCGTTATTAAATTGGCCGGCCACCATACCGATTTTATCAATATCGTTAATTTGTTCTGGCGCAATAAAAATAGAGAAATGAAATTCCGTGGCGTAAAACAAAATATACCTCACATTATTTACGGCCAAAATGGAAATATAAATTCCGGAAAATAAAAAGAGTGGAAGCAATAATTCCGCTAATTTATTGCTGTTACTCTGACCTTGAATACCCAGTGCCGAGCGGTAGCACAATGACGGATGCTGAATTCGGCCCGCAGCGCATAGCAGGTGCCCCGGCAGATGACACCCCATTGCAGCTTAGGATTTATTAAACACACTCGTTTACAGATTAATGTGTGGCAGAGTAGCTCCGGATGTAGACTTATTCTCTTTTTGATTAAATTAAAGCATCTATTTAAGCTAGGTATCTTCTCTTAGCAATGGACTCTGTTATGAAAAAATATACGGCTATCGCTCTCGCAATTGTCGGCAGCCTGATGGTTGGCTCCGCAATGGCAAATACCATTGATAATATTCATCACAAAAATGTAAATGCGCGGCATTCGCGGCATCAGGCAGAAAAAAATCAGCTGCATGACGTTAATAATCGTGCCAAAGACAGGCACAGCAACTACCGTGATAACCAGGATCACCGTCAGAATACGTTCCGTGATAATCAGGATAACCGCCAGGACAGCTTTGGCGAAGGGCTTGATGCCCACAAGGACGCGTTCAGAGAGAACCAGGATAACCGCCAGGATAACTTCCGCGGCAACCAGGATAATCGCCAGGATCAGTTTGAAAACGGGCAGGACAGCCGACAAGATTCTCGTGGCGACCGCGTTTCAGACACCCGTGATCGCGTCAACGATCGCCTGAATTAATTCTTCCAGCGGGCAGTCCCCCTCTTCTGCCCGCTTTACCTCACCCTCAGTCCTTCACTATCCACGCTATCTGCTGCGTTTTCGCGGCTGGAACATGCGTTCTGCGCCGATACGAGCCGAGTGATTCCGGCGTGCAGTAGGTGCACCTCGCCACCACCTCGATGTTTTTTGCTGGCACACCCGCACTCGCCAGCTGCAATAAACTGAATTTCGGTAAATCAAACCATAGGCTGTTCACTTCACGTGCAGCGGCGCTGTTGGTATTCGGTTGACGGGGAAATGAGGTAAACAATGATTGTCGATTCGACTGGACGACACTTTTCGCCGGCGTCTGCAATAAGGCATCGTAAAATTCAGCCGAGACTTCATAACAGCAGGCACGAATGTGCGGCCCAATAGCCACCATAATTTCACCCGCTGGTACGCCGAGTTCAGCAAATTGCTGGACGGACTCCTCAATGATTCCTTCCGCCGTGCCACGCCACCCGGCATGTATACTGGCAATATGCTGCCCATCTCGTGATGCCATTAATAGCGGCAGACAATCGGCGGTCACAACACCCACCGGATAGCCGACCCGCGAGGTCAGCACGCCATCCACCAGCGGCCGGTGCTCGGGTTGTTGCGTGAAATGCAGAATCTCCTTGCCATGAACCTGCTTGATATCGACAAGCTGCGACTTATCGAAAACGGCAGATTCATGAACATCAAGAAACGCGTGGCGAACCCCGGGAATGTCCGCCAGTAAGTGAGAGTGCCAGGCCATATTTATCCATCGCCATGAGTATGTCGCTCATAACGGTACTGCGGCGATCCCCTTCTGACAAGTCAGCGGGTATCGCCTGCGATGATAAATTACAGCACTTTGCTAAGGAACGACGCCGTACGCGGGTTCTGCGGCGCGTTAAAAATGGTCTCCGGCGTGCCCTGCTCCTGAATAATGCCCTGGTCGATAAAAATAACCCGGTCGGCTACTTCCCGCGCGAAGCCCATTTCATGCGTCACGATAACCATCGTCATCCCTTCGCGCGCCAGGTTTTTCATCACTTCCAGCACGTCCCCAACCAGTTCAGGATCCAGCGCCGAGGTGGGTTCATCAAACAGCATAATCGATGGCTGCATTGCCAGCGCCCGGGCAATGGCCACACGCTGTTGCTGCCCGCCGGACAGGCTCGATGGCCAGGCATCGCGCTTATCGCTAAGCCCGACTTTCGCCAGTAGACCTTCGGCAAACACCACCGCGTCCTGACGGCTCATCCCGCGCAGCGACATCGGCGCCATCAGTAGGTTATCCAGCACGCTCATGTGCGGGAACAGATTGAAGCGCTGAAACACCATCCCGACGCTCTCGCGCATTTTATTGAGATCGGTTTTCTTATCGTGAACCGCAAAGCCGTTGACCACGACTTCACCCTCACTCACCGTTTCCAGCGCGTTCATACAACGCAGGAAGGTACTTTTACCTGAACCCGACGGCCCTATCACGCATACCACTTCCTGAGGCTGGATGTCACAGTCGATACCGCGCAGAACGTGGCTTTCACCAAAGTGTTTATGTAGATTTTTAATGTGAATCACTTTTGCCAAACCTCTTTTCCAGACGATTAACCAACTGCGCCAGTACGAACGTAATCACCCAATACACCAGTGAAATGGTCAGGTACGGTTCCCAGTAAGTGGCGTAGGCCCCGGATACCGTCCGCGCAGCGTAGGCCAAATCGGCAAGCCCGATAGCAGAGGCCAGCGAGGAGTCTTTAACAATGGCAATCGCATTGTTGCCCAGCGGCGGCAGAATACGACGAAACGCCTGCGGCAGAATCACCTTCCTCATGGTTTTCCACCACGGCATACCGAGCGCACGCGAAGCTTCCATCTGCCCTTTGTCGATAGACTGAATGCCCGCACGGAAAATTTCGGAAACGTAGGCCCCGGCGTTAAGCGTAATGGCGACAATACACGACAAAAAAGCGCCATAGTTTGAGCGCAGTTCGCGCGCAAAATCGCTGCTCATCACGCCGCTGGCAACCAGTAAACCATCACGAGGGTTAATGAATAACGGTACCAGTGCAAAGTGCACCACCATGATTTGCACAAACAATGGCGTCCCGCGAAAGGCGCTGACGTAAAAGCGGACCGGGAACTGCACCAGGTAACGCAACACGTATTTCCACGGCCCGTGCTCTGCTTTCGCCATCCGCCCTAGCCCGAGCGTCAGCCCCCACAGCGTGCCGAGGATCACGCAGATAATGGTACATTTGAGGGTCATTATCGCGCCGTCAATGAACAGCGGGCCATACTCCTCGATAATTTCCCAACGGAATCCCGTCATAATTTATCCCTGAAAAAAACGGCGAGCAGCCCGATAGGCGTTCGCCGTAAAAAATGAAAAAAGCCTTACTGCGCGGGTAATGCAGGTACGTCGGCGTCAAACCAGGTCTGATAAATTTTGGCGTAGGTACCGTCAGCCACGATCTTCTTCAGGCCCGCATTCAGTTTACCCTGCAATTCACTGTTGCCTTTGGCCACCGCAATGCCGAAATACTGACGCTCAAATTTGGCATCCGGCACCAGCTTGAACTGTTTTTCCGGGTGTTGTTTGATGTAGTACTTCACCACGCCCACATCGCCCACCGCCGCGCTCACGCCGTCTTCAAACAGCTCCTGCAGCATCAAAGGGGTATTGTCGAAACGTTTAATCGCCGTGCTGTTTTTACCCAGCACCTCAGAAACCACGATATCGCCGGTGCTGGAGTTCACCACGCCGACTTTCTCGTTTTTCAGCGCCGCCAGTGAATTCACGCTGGAATCTTTTGCCACCACGATAGACTGCTCCGCAGGGAAATACGGCGCGGAGAAATCCACCATCTGCTTACGTTTATCGGTAATGGTGATGCCGGAAATGATGATGTCGCGGTCGCCGGTTCCCAGGGTCGCAAAGATACCTTCCCACGGGGTGTTAACCAGCTTGATATCGAAGTTTTCTGCCTTAGCAATGGCCTTAATGATATCGATATCAAAGCCTTCTAACTGCTTCTGATTATTCTCGAATTCGAACGGACGGTAGGTGCCACCGGCGCCAACAACATAGGTTTCGGCTGCCGCGTGGGCGCTGGCGGCAAGGGCCGCGGTAAAACAACAGGCTTTAAGCCATTTGCTGATCATGTGATTACCTTTTTATGCAGTTAATTTGCATAAAAATACATAACTAATCCGAAATACGCAATACATCAAGTGCGTTATTATCGCGGCTTATAATAATTAAGCATTTTGTTGAATGGAATGTACCGCCGGACTATCGGTGGACCGACGGTTCGCATCGTGTCGGTGTTACCCCGCGGCTTTCGCAAGCCAAATGGTATGCCCGCCGCAGTCAGGATCTTCAGCCTTCATCTCCAGCACCGTAAAACCAATTGCCGTAAGCTTTGCTCGATACTCCTCCGGGGCAAGGCTGGCGTGAAACAGCGGCTCGCCTTCAAACTGCCCCATGGCAATGCCGTCAGCGGGGCCGCTGGTGAACATCAACACGCTACCGGGGTGACTGTGGCGGGCGAAGACGGCGAACATCTGCCGCTGGTCGTCCTGGCTGAGATGGAAAAAACTGTCCCAGGCAATCACGCCGTCAAAGGTTTCACCCAGCGCCAGCGTGCGCATGTCATGCTGTAGCCAGCGTTGTGCGGGGAATCGGGTGCGGGCGCGGCTTATCATGGCCTCAGCGCCATCAACGCCAGTCAGAGCAAAACCCTGCTGAATAACATACCCGGCAATCGGCTGGCCGTTGCCGCAGCCTAGATCGAGAACGCTCCCCGTACGGTCCATGGCGGACAAAAATGCGTCCAGCCAGCGTTTTTCAAATAGCGAGCGCGAACGCAAACGGGCAAACGCCTCGGCATGGCGCTGGTAGAGTTCAACAATGGCGCTAGCGGCTGGATCGGTCATGGTGGCCTCGTGATAAACGGTTTTGATAACAAACCAAATCCGGCATCCAGCCTGATTTGGCGGAGCATTCACACTTGTGCGGACGGCGGAATTAACGCAATAAACTTATCAACTAACGGATTATTACGCTGAACCGACCAGGCCGCCGCCGTGGTGACGACTTCAATTGGAATGTCGAGCGCAACGGTGACGACGTTTGCCGGTGAAAGGCGCTCTAGCGAGTCAGGCACCAGCGCAATCCCCTGCCCGCAGCCGACAAAAGCAATCTGCGAGGCCACCGAGCGGGCGCTGTGAATGATGCGCGGTGAAAAGCCTGCGCTGCGGCAGGCGGCGGTAATGCTATCGAAATAGACCGGGCTTAGATGACGGGAGAACATCACCCAGGCTTCGTTCATCAGCTCGCGAATGGCAATGCGCGACGCCCCGGCGAGTCGATGGTGCTTCGGCAGCGCCACTACCAGCTCGGCGCTGGAGAGCGGCAGCAGTTCAATTCCCTCGCCCATTTCGCCGGTCAGGCGAGCAAAAGCGAGATCAATATCCCCATTTTGCAGCGCCGGAATCGCCTCGGCGCTGTCGATCTCTTTAATCGAAATGACGATTTCCGGGTACTGCGCCTTCATACTATCGAGCAGCGGCGGCAGGACATCGAGCATCGCGGTGCTGATAGCGCCGATGGTCAGCATCCCGGTGTGTCCAGCCACCGCTTCATTGACCGCCAGCTCCAGCCGCTCCACCTGTTCAGCAAAACGTTTAACCGCAGGCAAAATCGCCAGTCCCACCGGGGTAAGCTGCACATTGCGTTTGGAGCGGTCAAAAAGCTGGACTTTAAGCGACTGCTCCAGCACCTGAATTTGCTGGGTCAGCGGCGGCTGAGTCATACCGAGCTTTTTCGCCGCCCGGCCAAAATGTTTCTCCTCCGCCACGGCGAGAAACAGCCACATGTGACGGATAATACGGAAATTAATCATGGCCTTTGGTCCCCCTGTGTATGCCGACGCGGACGGGATCATAACGTCAATCGATATTAAAAATATATCAGACCATTATCTTAATGCGATTTTACATATCAGAGATGCCAGGCGAACATCACCGTTTCTAAGTTCATCTATTGAGTTTTTATGTCCAGCGAATTTCACCGCCTGCAGCAGGCCATCACCGTACAGGGAACCGATATCGAGGTTGCCGCCATTTACCGTACCGGCACGCGCGAGCCTATCGTTTTCCTTCACGGCTTCGGTTCCACCAAAGAGGACTACGCCGATATCGTGCGCCACACAGCCTTCAATGACCGACCGTTTCTGGCCTACGATGCGCCGGGGTGCGGCGAAACACGCTGTAGCGATGTGAAGAAAATTTCTATTCCGCTGCTGGTAGAAACCGCGCTGGCGATGGTTGATAAGCTGGGGTTCTCGCGCTTTCATCTGGTCGGTCATTCGATGGGTGGCCTTACCGCGCTGATGCTGGCGCATGCCCATCCCGAACGGGTGCTGAGCTTTGTCGATATCGAAGGCAATATTGCGCCAGAAGACTGCTTTTTGAGCCGCCAGGCGATTGATTATCCCGACGGCGACGACGAACAGTTCTTTGCCGATTTTATCGCCCGCACCCATCGCTCCCCTGCTTGGGCCAGCGCACTTTATGCCGCCAGCCTGCGGCATAAAGTGCGCGCGACGGCGGCACGCCCGATTTTCACCTCAATGGTCGACTATTCTGACCACGGCGAGTTGATGGCTAAATTCCTCAATCTGCCCTGCCCGACGATGTTTATGTACGGCGAGCAAAATAACACCCTGAGCTATCTGGCTGAGATTGAACGCCGCGGCGTGACGCTGGCGGAGATCCCACACTGCGGCCATTTCCCGATGTACTCCAACCCGCTGGCGATGTGGCAAAAGATAAGCGAGCTGCAGGAACGCGTGGCATGAGGCTTAATCTCTCCTCGCAGATGGCCGGTTTTTCGCTGGCGGTGCTGGCGGCGTTTGGTTTCTCATTCAAGGCCATTTTCGTCAAGCTGGCCTATCAGGTGGCGCCGGTCGATGCGGTCACGCTGCTGATGCTGCGGATGTCGATGTCGCTACCGCTGATTGCGCTGACCGCGCTGCCGGTTTTGCGTCGCACCAAAGCGCTGCATCGTCGCGACTACGGGCTGCTGGTGCTGCTCGGCGTGGCGGGATACTACGCCTCGGCAATGCTCGATTTTATGGGCTTACAGTACATCACCGCCGGGCTGGAACGGCTGATTCTGTTTACCTACCCGATGCTGACCATCCTGATTGGCGTGTTTTTCCTCGGTAAAAGGTTTGAGAAAAAGCTGCTGCTGGCGATGCTGCTCTCCTACGGCGGTATTCTGATTGCCTTTGTGCACGACCTGGGTTTCACCACCGACACCCGCGCGGTAGTGCTCGGCGGTTCGCTGGTGTTTGGCTGCGCCATCACCTACGCCATTTACAGCGCCGGGGCCGAGGTGGCGATTGGCCGCATGGGCGCCATTCGCTTTTCGGTGCTGGCGCTGCTGGTGTCGATTATCGCCACCCAGATCCACTTCTTCGCCACGCGACCGCTGACGGCACTGCACTTGCCGTGGCAGATCTACGCCTACAGCGCCGGTATGGCGGTGTTCTCGACGGTAATGCCCATTTTCTGGCTCTCTTCCGCTATCGCCCGCATCGGCGCGGCAAAGGCGGTGCTAATTGGCCTGATCGGGCCAATTCTGACCATCCTGTTTAGCTGGTGGCTGCTCAACGAGCCGCTGTCAATTGAGCAACTGCTGGGCACCGGGCTGGTAGTGTGCGGCCTGCTGGTGGTCATCAGACGATAGACCGCACGGCGGCCCTGCCAGACAGCGGCCGCCGCCTTCCCACTTAAACAAATAATCAATGGAACGCTAATAGTTTCAATATTGAATTGATAAGCATTATCAGTTTTTATATCGTCGCCAGCTCTCTCCAGGATATTGGATATCTTGCAGTTTTCGCCACCGGACGGGCGGGAGGTCTTTTGACTTTGCCGTGATCCATAAGGTTATCCAATGAATTCCAGCCTTGCCGCCAGCGTTGAATCTGACGCCCTGGCGATTTCCCGCCGCTATCGTCGGGTGGTTATGCAGCGTTATCTGCTCGCCGGTATTGTCCTGCTGTGCATCGTCTGCTCACTGCTACTTGATTTTACCCTTGGCCCTTCAGGTATCTCAGTCACCACGCTGTGGCAAACCCTGTTTCACGCCGACACCGCCGATGCCGGTATTCGGGTCATCGTCTGGGATTTACGTCTGCCCTTCGCGCTGATGGCGGTTATGGTTGGCCTCGCGCTGGGCCTCGCCGGTGCCGAAATGCAAACGGTGCTCAATAACCCGCTTGCCAGCCCATTTACCCTCGGCGTCTCCTCCGCCGCCTCGTTTGGCGCGGCGCTGGCGATTATTCTCGGGCTGGGTATTCCCGGCGTGCCGGACCAGTGGTTTATCTCGGTGAACGCTTTTGTCTTTGCGCTGATGGCCTGTTTTATTCTCGACGGCATCAGCCGCTGGACGCGGGTCGCCACCTCCGGCGTGGTGCTGTTCGGCATTGCGCTGGTCTTTACCTTTAACGCGCTGATCTCCATTTTGCAGTTCGTCGCCAGCGAAGACACCTTGCAGGGCCTGGTGTTCTGGACCATGGGCAGCCTTGCGCGCGCCTCGTGGGACAAGCTGGCGATTCTGGCGGTGGCGCTGTTGATTATCGTGCCACTGTCATTAAGAAGCGCATGGAAGCTCACCGCGCTGCGTCTGGGCGAAGACCGCGCCGTCAGCTTTGGCATTAACGTGCGCCAGCTGCGGCTGGCCTCACTGCTGCGGATCAGCATTATATCCGCGCTCACCGTCGCCTTCGTCGGCCCCATTGGCTTTATCGGCCTCGTGGCGCCGCATATTTCACGCATGATGTTCGGCGAAGATCACCGCTTTTATCTGCCGGGCAGCATGCTGATCGGCGCACTGGTGCTGTCACTGGCCTCGGTGGTGTCGAAGAATATCGTTCCCGGCGTGATCATTCCGGTCGGCATTGTGACCTCGCTGGTCGGGGTGCCGTTCTTCCTGAGCATCATTATTCGCCATCGGGGGACGCTGTAATGGACGGATTAACCATTAACGCCCTGCACACCGGCTATCGCCAGAAGAAGATTATCGCGGGCTTAACCACGCCGACGCTGCCGCGCGGGCAAATCACCGCGCTGCTGGGGCCAAACGGTTCCGGGAAATCCACGCTGCTGCGCGCGCTGGCGGATCTTAACCCGGCGCAGGGCTCCATCGCTCTTAACGGCGAAGAACTCACGGCGCAATCGTCGGCCAGGCGAGCGCAAAAAGTGGTGTACCTGCCGCAGTCGCTGCCAGCGGGCGTTCACCTGCACGCGCTGGAGTCGGTGGTGGTGGCACGCCGCGCCAGCGGTAGCAGCGGCGACAACGTTGAGGCCGAAGCCTACGCCATTCTTGAAAAACTCGGCGTCGCCCATCTGGCGATGCACTATCTCGACCAGCTTTCCGGCGGCCAGAAGCAGCTGATTGGTCTGGCGCAGTCGCTGATTCGTCAGCCGGAACTGCTGCTGCTCGATGAGCCGCTAAGCGCCCTCGATCTCAACTACCAGTTTCACGTGATGGATATCGTCGCCCGCGAAACCCGGCTGCGCAATATCGTCACCGTGGTGGTTATCCACGATATCAACATCGCCCTGCGTCACTCCCAGTACGCGCTAATGCTGAAAGACGGCGCGCTGGTGGCCAGCGGCGAGCCGGGTGCGGTGGTATCGCCGCAGAATCTGGCGACGGTCTACGGCGTACGCGGCCGGGTCGAACGCTGTTCACAAGGGCTGCCCCACGTGGTGGTCGATGGTTTAACGACATAACAATAAATGCAACACGGGGAAACATGACGATGAAGAAGGCAATACTGGGCGCAGCCCTGCTGCTCTCGCCGCTGCTGGCGCTGGCGCAGAACTGGCCGGTGACGGTAACGGATCTCGATAACCGCACGGTCACCATTGCGCAGGAACCACAGCGCATTATTTTGCAGGATGGCCGCGATATTTTGACGCTGGCGGTGCTGGAGCGTGAGGATCCGTTCGCCAAAGTGGTAGCGTGGAATAACCTGCCGAAAAAGCAGGATAGCGAGACCTGGAACGTACTGAAACGCAAATGGCCCGAGGCGGATAAAATCCTCGACATGAAGTTTTCCGACCAGGGCAATGTCGATCTGGAAACGATCCTCTCCCGCCATCCGGATCTGATGATTGCCCAGCTGCGCGCCAAGCCTTCGCTAACGCAAAGCGGCGTGCTGGCGAAGCTGGATGCGCTGCACATACTGGTGGTATTCGTCGATTACGAACTGCATCCGGTGGAAAATACCCGTCCAAGCATTGCCATGCTGGGGAAAGTGCTGGGACAGAGCGCCCGCGCACAAGCCTATCTCGATTTCTATCAGCAGCGGCTGGATTTGCTGCATCAGCGTCTGGCAACCGTGAAGAAAAAACCGCTGGTGTTTATCGAGCCGATTGCCGGGGTCGCCGGGCTGGATAACGGCTGCTGCTTCACCCACGCGCGCAACGGCTGGGGCGGGCTGGTAGAAGCCGCGGGCGGCGAGAATATCGGTTCGCTGCTGCTACCGGGGGCAACTGGCAACGTGTCGGTGGAGAAAATCATCGCCATGAACCCGGACTACTATCTGATGACCGGTTCAAAGCGTCCAGGCAAAGGGACGGCGATTATTCCTTTCGGCTACAACGTTGAGCAAAGCGACGTGACCCACGCCTTTAACGCACTGCTGGGCCGTCAAGGCGTGAGCAGCATTCCGGCGGTGGTCGCCGGGCATACGGGCGCGCTATACCATCACTTCTACAATAATCCGTACAATATTATCGCCATCGAAACGTTGAGTAAGATTTTCTACCCAACGCAGTTTAAAGATGTCGATCCGCTGGCGGATTACCATACGCTGATTACCCGCTTTACCGACCTCCCGGACGATAAGGTGATTCTGAGCTACACCCCTGCGAAGTAATTCACTGCACCGACCGGGTCAGCCTCTGGCCCGGTCAGCCAACTCAAATTCCCTGCAATTCGCAAGCCCTTCCACAACACGTTATGATGGGCGGCAGAATATCGGATAACAGGCGATAGATTGCGGTCGATTTGCCGCTAAAATTGCTGCGATACTCTAAAATTTTATGCAACGACGCGACCCGGGCATCGGCTGATGACGTGTATTGCGGGATAATTTCTTCGCGATACTCCATAAAGCGAATATCCCAAGCGTACCTGATTGATATACCATAATAAAAAAATAATAAGGTGGCGTAGTAGCGCCATCATTTTCACCAATAGATGACTCACACGCATTGATGAAATTTGCCATTAACATTACCGACTGGCAGGCAATGGCCCCAGGATTAAACGATACGGCGCAGTGGCTATCATGGTCACGGCAGCCGCACGCCATCGATCCCGCCGCCCCACAGGCAAAGCTGTGCGAGCTGCCGATGATGACCGCCCGCCGTCTAAGCTCCGGCAGCAAGCTGGCCGTCGAATGCGGGATGGCGATGCTGCGTCGTCATCAGATTGACGCCGTCCTCTATACCAGCCGCCACGGTGAGCTGGAACGTAATTACCGAATTTTGCACGCGCTGGCGACCGAACAGGCGCTCTCCCCCACCGATTTTGCCTTATCGGTGCACAACTCGGCGGTCGGTAATCTGACCATCGCGGCCAGGCAGCCGATTGTCTCCTCCTCGCTTTCCGCCGGGAAAGAGACATTCCAGCAGGGGCTGTGCGAAGTGATGTGCCTGCTACAGGCCGGTTTCCAGCGGGTGCTGATGGTCGATTTCGACGGCGCAATTCCCGAGTTTTATCACCCGCATCTAGCGCCCGCGATGCCGACCTGGCCGTATGCCGTGGCGCTGGTGATCGAAGCCGGGAGCAACTTACGTTGTGAAACCCAGCCGCAGATGGCTAATCCACAAGAGGCCGCGCTGCCGCAAAGCCTGCAATTCTTACAGCACTATCTGCAAGACACGTCCGACTTCACTGTTGCCGGTGAACGCCTCGCGTGGCGCTGGCAGCGTTCATGAGCGGGCTTTTTTCCCGGCTAAACCGACTGTGGCGCGCGGCAATGACCGGCGTCTGTTTTGCGCTGTTTGGCCTTGGCGGGCTACTGCTCTCGGTAGTGTGGTTCAATCTGTTGCTGGTGGCGGTACGCGATAAACAGCGCCGCCGCAGCCTGGCAAGACGCTCCATCTCCGCCAGCTTTCGTCTGTTTTTGACGGTAGTGAAAAGTATCGGCGTCCTCGATTATCACATCGAAGGCCAGGCGATTTTACGCCAGGATCGCGGCTGTCTGGTGGTAGCCAACCATCCCAGCCTGATTGATTATGTGATGCTGGCATCGGTGATGCCGGAAACCGACTGCATGGTGAAAAGCGCGCTGTTGCACAATCCGTTCCTCAGCGGCGTTATCCGCGCGGCGGACTATCTGATTAACGATCAGGCGGAAAAACTGCTGCCCGCCTGCCGCCAGCGCCTGCGACAGGGCGATACGATTTTGATTTTTCCCGAAGGGACCCGTACCCTTCCCGGGGAAAAAATGACGTTGCAGCGCGGCGCGGCGAATATCGCCGTACGCTGCGCCAGCGATTTGCGAGTGGTGGTTATCCGCTGTACCGAACATATGCTGGGTAAACAGAGCAAGTGGTACAACGCACCGCCAACCAAGCCTCGCTTTACCGTTACGGTGGGCGAGCGAGTGCAGATCGACCAATTTTACGATGCAAAAAGACAAGAACCGGCGCTGGCGGCAAGGCAGTTAAACCGGCATCTTTTGCATCAATTACAATCAGGTACTACGCCTGGCACAGGAATTAATGATGCAAGCGCTCTATCTTGAAATAAAAAATCTTATTATCACCACCTTGAATCTGGATGAACTGTCCGCCGAGGATATTGATACCGACGCGCCGCTGTTTGGCGATGGTCTGGGGCTGGACTCCATCGATGCGCTGGAGCTGGGGCTGGCGGTGAAAAACCGCTACGGCATCGTGCTATCGTCCGAAGGGGAAGAGATGCGCCAGCACTTCTTCTCCGTCGCCACATTAGCCGCCTATATTCACGCACAGCAAGCCTAAGGAGATCCATCATGACCGATAAAAACGCCATTTACGAAGAAGTCTCCGCGCTGCTGGTGAAGCTGTTTGAACTCGATCCGCAGGATATTCACCCTGACGCGCGTCTGTATGAAGATCTGGAACTGGACAGCATTGACGCCATCGACATGATTGTCCATCTGCAAAAGAAAACCGGTAGCAAAATCAAGCCGGAAGAGTTTAAAGCCGTCCGCACCGTGCAGGACGTGGTGGATGCGGTAGAACGTCTGTTTAAAGAAGGCTAACTCGCCGTGTCGGGCGTACGCTCGCGACCATTGTTATCGCTGCTAACAGGATTACTGCTGCTGGCCTGGCCATTTTTAATCTGGTTTGGGCTGGCGCATAACGGCCTGCGCTGGCTGTTGCCGCTAATGGCGCTATTACTGTTATTACGTCTGTGGCAGACCCGGCGTCAGGCCGGGCCGCTGCGCCGGGTGATACAGCTAGTGGCCACGGTCGGGATAACGCTGTGCGCCGCCAGCTATCTGCTGAAAACGCATCAGCTGCTGCTGTTCTATCCGGTGGTGGTTAATGCCGTAATGCTGGCCGTTTTCGGCGGCTCGCTGTGGTCTGCAATGCCAATTGTCGAACGCATCGCCCGCCTGCGCGAACCGCAGTTATCGCCCGCTGGCATTCGCTATACCCGCCGCGTCACCCAAGTCTGGTGCCTGTTTTTCATCATCAACGGTGGGATTGCGCTGCTGACCGCGCTGTATGGCGATATTTCGCTGTGGACCGCCTGGAACGGCATGATTGCTTATCTGCTGATGGGCAGCTTAATGGCCGTCGAATGGCTGGTGCGCCAGCGCGTTAAGAAACGAGAGACACCATGAACCCTCCGCTTAAGCTTGCCGAGTGGCTGGCCGCTCCGCGCCCGGCCGACACGCCGATTGCGTGGCTTGACGATCGGTGCTGGACGCTGGGCCATCTGCGTCACGACGTGGCGGAACTGATCCCCTATCTGCAACAGCAAAACGGGGTGCGCTGGGCGCTATGCTTTGATAACAGCTATCTGTTTATCGTGGCGCTGCTGGCCACGCTGCACGCGGGCAAAACGCCGGTGCTGCCCGGACACAGCCGCACGGCATTATTAAATGAGCAGCATACGCTGTTCGACGGCGTATTAAGCGATGACGCCCTGCCCTGGCAAGGGCCGGGAATCACCGTTCGTTCGGCGCGGACCTCCGCTGAATCCTGTTGCGTCCCGGCGCTACGCCCGGATGCGACAATTGAACTCTATACCTCCGGCTCAACCGGCACGCCAAAGCGGGTGATCAAAACCCTGGCACAGCTTGACGCTGAAGCTAGCCTGCTGGCCACGCGCTTTGCCGAGCGCCTAAGCGGCTGCCGGGTAGTCAGCTCCGTTACCCATCAGCATCTCTATGGCCTGACGTTTCGCGTCATGCTGCCAATGGCGTTAGGGCTGCCGCTGCATGCCGGAATTATCGGCTTTGCCGAGCAGCTTGCGGCGCTTAGCCACCAGCATCGCTATGCGTTTATCAGCAGTCCGGCGTTTTTAAAACGCCTCGATTATCAGCTGACGCCGCCGCCCATTGCGCTCATCATCAGCGCAGGCGGTGAACTCAACGACCAGCTTGCCGCGCAGGTGGCTAAAGGGCTCGAGATCTGGCCGGACGAAATCTATGGCAGCACGGAAACCGGGGTGGTCGCCTGGCGCTCGCATCAACAGCCGAATGCCGCATGGCAGCCGTTTCCCGGCGTTGAATTGCGTCATGAAAACGCAGGTTTCCGCCTGTTTTCACCGTTAATTACCGACGATCGCGGGTTTTCACTTGACGATAGCCTGCACATTCTCGCCAACGGGCAGTTCCACCTGGCGGGACGCCGCGACCGGATCGTTAAAATTGAAGAAAAACGCGTCTCACTGGGCGAAGTGGAGCAACGTCTGCTCACCCTTGACGGAGTTCGCGAAGCGGCGGCGCTGCCCATTAGCCGTGGCGGTCGTCAGAGCGTGGGCGTTGTGCTGGTGCTGGACGACAGCCACCGTGAAATCTGGGGGAAACCGCAGGAACTGGCGTGGCGCAAAGCGCTGCGCGTATGGCTTGAACCGGTGGCCATCCCCCGCTACTGGCGCGTTGTCGATGAGATCCCGGTCAACAGTATGAACAAGCGTGTTGATGCGCAATTACAGGAGTTGTTTGATGAAAGCCGCTGAACTTGAGCGCCGCCAGGCGCATCCGCAGCAGCTCGAGGTGGTGCTACATCTCGACCCTGAACTGTCCTGGTTTCGCGGGCATTTTGCCGTGCAGCCGCTGCTGCCCGGCGTGGCGCAGATCGACTGGGTCATGCACTATGCCAGCGTTCTCGCCCCCGGCTGGCGGTTTACCAGCCTGAAAAACGTCAAGTTTCAATCGCCGCTGTTACCGGGCGTGACCGTCACGCTGACCCTGGAGTGGCAGGAGGCGCGCCAACTTCTTACCTTTAGCTACCAGCGCCACGACGGCGATGCGCGGCACACCGCCAGCAGCGGTAAGATTTCACTATGTCGCTAACCTTTACTCCCTGCGTACTGATCCCCTGCTACAACCACGGCGCAATGATGGCAGACGTGCTCGCGCGGCTACAGCCGTTTGGCCTGCCGTGCATCGTGGTGGACGACGGTAGCGACGCTGAAACTCAGCAAACTCTCGCCCGTCTGGCGGAAGAGACCGCCCATCTGACCTTGATTCGTCTGCCGGAAAACGCCGGCAAAGGTGCCGCGGTGATTCGCGGTTTGCAGGCGGCGGCGGATACTGGGTTCAGCCACGCGGTGCAGGTGGACGCCGACGGTCAGCACGCGATTGAAGATATCCCCAAACTGCTGGCCCAGGCGAAGCAGCACCCGACGGCGCTAATTTCCGGGCAGCCTATTTACGATGAGACCATTCCCCGTTCACGCCTGTACGGACGCTGGATAACCCACGTTTGGGTGTGGATTGAAACCCTGTCACTTACGCTTAAAGACAGCATGTGCGGTTTTCGCGTCTATCCGGTGGCACCGACGCTGGCGCTGGCTGCGCGGGTGACGCTTGGTAAACGCATGGACTTTGATACCGAAGTGATGGTGCGTCTCTACTGGCAGGGCAACACCAGCTATTTTATTCCGACCCGCGTCACCTACCCGCCGGATGGGCTATCGCATTTCGATGCCCTGAAGGACAATCTGCGTATCTCCTGGATGCACACCCGGCTGTTTCTCGGCATGCTGCCGCGCATTCCCAGCCTGCTGTTTCGCCGCACGTCTGCGCACTGGGCGCGGCAGCAGGAAGTCAAAGGGCTGTGGGGAATGCGTCTGATGCTGTGGGTCTGGCGGATATTGGGCCGCCGCGCATTTTCGTGCCTGCTGTACCCGGTGGTCGGCGTGTACTGGCTGACGGCCAGCCGCGCGCGTCGGGCGTCGCAAAACTGGATAACCCGCGTGCGGGCCGAGCTGCTCGCGCGTCAGCAGCCGCTTCCGGAAAATCTCTCCAGCTATCGGCATTTCCTGCGTTTTGGCGAAGCGATGCTGGATAAAATCGCCGGCTGGCGCGGCGAGCTACAGTTTGGCCGCGATGTGGTCTTTGCCCCCGGCGCGGAAGCCGCACTCGACGTCGACTCAGCGCGCGGCAAGCTGCTGCTGGTTTCGCATCTCGGCGATGTCGAAGTCTGCCGCGCACTGGCCCAGCGAGCGGGCAGCAAAACCATTAACGCGCTGGTGTTTAGCGATAACGCCCAGCGTTTTAAGCAGATCATGCAAGAGATGGCGCCGCAGGCTGGGCTAAACCTGATGCCCGTCACCGATATCGGCCCGGACACCGCTATCCTGCTCAAAGAGAAGATCGACCGCGGCGAGTGGATTGCCATCGTCGGCGACCGCATCGCCGTTAATCCCCAGCGCGGCGGCGAATGGCGCATCTGCTGGAGCCGCTTGATGGGGCAAAAAGCCCCCTTCCCACAGGGGCCGTTTATTCTCGCCTCGCTGTTACGCTGCCCGGTGGATCTGCTGTTCGCCCTCCGCCAGCAGGGAAAACTGCATATTTATTGTGAGCCGTTTGCCGATCCGCTGCTGCTACCGCGCGCCGACCGGCAGCAGGCACTACAGCAGGCCATCGACCGTTATGCCGAGCGTCTTGAGCACTACGCGCTGCGCTCGCCGCTCGACTGGTTTAACTTTTTCGATTTCTGGCAACTGCCGGAAGCCAAAGACAAGGAGTAGAGGGTGCTTAACGATCCCCGTTTTACGGCTGAAGTCGAGCTGTCCATTGCCTTCCACGACATCGATATGATGGGCGTGGTGTGGCACGGCAACTATTTCCGCTATTTCGAGATTGCTCGCGAAGCGCTGCTCAACCAGTTTGACTACGGCTATCGCCAGATGAAGGATTCCGGCTATCTGTGGCCGGTGGTCGATACCCGGGTGAAATATCGCCATGCTCTGACCTTTGAGCAGCGCATTCGTGTCCGTGCACGAATTGAAGAGTTCGAAAATCGTCTGCGTATCGGCTATGAAATTTTTGACGCCGAAAGCGGCCAGCGCACCACCACCGGTTACACCATCCAGGTGGCGGTGGAAGAACACAGCCGCGAGCTGTGCTTCGTCAGTCCGGCGATTTTGTTTGAACGAATGGGGGTCACGCCATGAAATTCCTGCCGCTGCTAGCGCTGCTGATAAGCCCTTTGGTTAACGCCATGACGCTGGATACTCTGCAACAGCGCTTCACCGAACAGCCGGTGGTGCGCGCGCACTTCACGCAGACCCGCACGATAAAGGATCTGCCGCAGCCGCTGAAATCCGCAGGCAACATGCTGATCGCCCGCGATCGGGGGCTATTGTGGGATCAAACCTCGCCGTTCCCGATGCAGCTACTGCTCGATGACAAGCGGATGGTACAGGCGATTAACGGCCAGCCGCCGCAAATCATTACCGCCGAGAATAATCCGCAGATGTTCCAGTTTAACCATCTGCTGCGCGCGCTGTTTCAGGCCGACCGTAAGGTGCTGGAAGAAAACTTCCGCGTCGAATTTTCCGACCTCGGCGCAGGCCGCTGGACGCTGCGCCTGACGCCCATCACCACCCCGCTGGATAAGATCTTTGCCACCATTGATTTAGCCGGAAGCACCTATCTCGACACCATTCAACTGAACGATAAACAGGGCGACCGCACCGATATCGTACTTTCCCAACAGCAACTGACCCCAGCGCAACTGACCGATGACGAACGCCAACGCTTTGCCGCCCAGTAAACGCCCCGCGCTGCTGTGGGGAGCCGTCTGCCTGCTGCTGCTGGGCATACTGCTAACGCTGCTGCCGCAGGCGCGGCTCAACAGCAGCGTGCTGGCGATGTTGCCCAAACAGACGCTGGGCGCCATTCCGCCCGCGCTCAACGACGGCTTTATGCAGCGCCTCGATAGGCAACTGGTGTGGCTGGTCAGTCCCGGTAAAAAAGCCGACCCGACCGTCGCCCGCGCCTGGCTTACGCAGCTACAGGCCTCAAAAATACTGGCCGAAGTGAAAGGCCCAATGGATGCCGAAAGCCAGCAGGCATGGGGAACCTTCTTCTGGCAGCACCGTAATGGCCTTATCGATAATGACACCCGCGCACGCCTGGAGCACGGCGGCGAAGCGCAGGCGCAGTGGGTGCTCTCCCAGCTTTACTCGGCTTTCTCCGGCGTGAGCGGCAAAGAGCTGCAAAACGACCCGCTGATGCTGACGCGCGGCGCACAGCTGGCGATGGCGAAAAGCGGCCAGCGTCTACGGCTGATGGACGGCTGGCTGGTCACCCAGGACCCGCAGGGGAACTACTGGTATTTGCTCCACGGCGAGCTGGCCGGGTCATCGTTTGATATGCAGCAAACGCACCATCTGGTGACGACGCTTGGCTCGCTGGAAAGGACATTGAAAGAACGCTATCCGCAGGCGCAGGTGTTGTCGCGCGGCACGGCGTTCTACAGCGACTATGCCAGCCAGCAGGCGAAAAAAGATATCTCGACCCTCGGCGTGGTGACGGTGCTGGGCGTGCTGCTGCTGATCGTCGCCGTCTTCCGCTCCCTGCGTCCGCTGCTGCTGTGCCTTATCTCCATCAGCATCGGTGCGCTAGCGGGGACCGTGGTGACGCTGCTGCTCTTTGGTGAACTACACCTGATGACGCTGGTGATGAGCATGAGCATTATCGGCATTTCCGCCGACTACACGCTCTATTACCTGACCGAACGGATGGTGCACGGCGCAGAAACGTCACCGTGGCAAAGCCTTGTCAAAGTGCGTACCGCGCTGCTGCTGGCGCTGCTGACCACCGTGGTCGCCTACCTGCTGTTAATGCTCGCTCCCTTCCCCAGCATTCGCCAGATGGCATTGTTCGCGGCGGTAGGACTGAGCGCTTCCTGCCTGACGGTGATTTTCTGGCATCCGTGGCTGTGCCGGGGTCTGCCGGTGCGTCCGGTCCCGGCGATGGGGTTGATGCTGCGCTGGCTGGCAGCGTGGCGGCGCAATAAAAAGCTGTCAATTGGCCTGCCGGTGGCGCTGGCGCTGTTTTCACTGGCGGGAGCAGCGACGCTGCGGGTCGATGATGATATCGCCCAACTGCAGGCGCTGCCGCAGGATATTCTGGCGCAGGAAAAAGCGATTACCGCGCTGACCGGGCAGAGCGTCGATCAGAAGTGGTTTGTGGTCTACGGTAAGTCGGCCCAGCAGACGCTGGAGCGGATGGAGCAGTTTATCCCGGCGCTGGCACAGGCGAAAGCCGATGGATTGCTCGACGATTATCGCACCCTGCCGCTGAATTCACTCGCCCGCCAACAGCAGGATTTAACGCTATTAAAAGAGGCCGCACCGGCGGTGACCCGCGCACTACAGCGCGCCGGGATGACAACGGTAAACGCCTCTCTTAGCGCTATGCCAGTGACGGTCGATGCGTGGCTTGCCAGCCCGGCCAGCGAAGGCTGGCGGCTGATGTGGCTCACTCAGACCACTGGCGAAAGCGCGGTGCTGGTGCCGGTGAGCGGAGTCAAAGACAGCGCGGCGCTGGGCAAACTGAGCCAACGCTATTCTGCGGGCGTCGCATGGGTCGACAGAAAAAGCAGCGTCGATGCACTGTTTGCCCTCTATCGTCACCTGCTGACCGGACTACTGGTCGTCGCACTGGCGGTGATTGCCTGCGGCGCAGTGGCTCGGCTCGGCTGGCGTCACGGGCTTAAAAGCCTTGTGCCGTCGCTGCTGTCGCTCGGCTGTGGCCTGGCAACGCTCGCACTCAGCGGCCATACGGTAAACCTGTTTTCACTGCTGGCGCTGGTGCTGGTATTGGGGATAGGCATTAACTACACGCTATTTTTCAGTAACCCGCGCGGCACCCCGCTCACCTCGCTGCTGGCGATTACCCTGGCGATGCTGACGACCCTGCTCACCCTCGGGATGCTGGTATTTAGCGCCACTCAGGCCATCAGCAGCTTCGGTATCGTGCTGGTAAGCGGGATTTTCACCGCCTTCCTGCTGTCGCCGCTGGCGATGCCCGGGAAAAAGAGAAAACAACGACATGATTAGACCGATATTTCACCGGCTGAAACAGGCTCCCGCCGCAATTTTCGCAGTCGCGATGCTGCTGACCGGGTGCAGCCATTCGTCGCCAGAAAATGACGTTCGTCCACAGGCGTGGCTGGAACCGGGAACCCGCGTAACCTTGCCAGCGCCCGGCATCTCTCCTGCGTTGAGTTCGCAGCAATTGCTGACCGGCAGTTTTAACGGCAATACCCAGTCGCTGCTGGTGATGCTTAATGCCGATAGCCAGAAAGTCACCCTCGCCGGATTGTCGTCGGTCGGCATTCGTCTGTTCCTGGTGACTTATGACGACAAAGGTCTGCACAGCGAGCAGTCGATTGTGGTGCCGCAACTGCCCCCTGCCAGCCAGGTTCTGGCGGACGTGATGCTCAGCCACTGGCCGATTAGCGCCTGGCAGCCACAGTTACCAAAAGGCTGGACGCTGACCGATATTGGCAATAAGCGCGAACTGCGCAATGCCCACGGCAAGCTGGTCACTGAGATAAGCTATCTGAACCGCAAAGGCCAGCGCGTGCCTATCGCCATCGCGCAGCAGGTCTTTAAATACCACATCACCATTCAATATCTGGGTGACTGAGATGATCTACATTTCTGCCGTCGGCATGATTAACGCATTAGGTAACGGTGCGGATGAGATTGCCGCGAACCTGGCCCTTGGCGTCGCCCCGGGCATGCGACCGCGGGAGGGGTGGCTACAAGGCACTCCGCAAGCGGTATTGGCCAGCGTGGATGCGCAACTGCCGGACATTCCCGATACATTCCGCGCCCATCGTTCGCGGAACAACCAGCTGCTGCTGGCCGCGCTGGCACAGATTCAACCGCAGGTGGATGACGCCATCGCGCGCTTTGGCCGCGACCGTGTGGCGGTGGTGCTCGGCACCAGCACTTCCGGGCTGGACGAAGGCGACACGCACGTTGACCTGACGCTGAACGGACGGGAAAGCCCCGACTGGCGCTATCCGCAACAGGAGCTGGGCGATCCGTCGCGTTTTCTCAGCCAGTGGCTGGCGCTGGACGGCCCGGCGTTTACCCTATCGACCGCCTGTTCCTCCAGCGCCCGCGCGATAATCAGCGGCCGCCGGTTGATTGCCGCCGGGCTTGCCGACGTGGCGATTGTCGGCGGTGCCGACACGCTGAGCCGGATGCCAATAAACGGCTTCCACAGTCTGGAATCGCTCTCCGCAACCTTATGCCAGCCGTTTGCCCGCGACCGCCGGGGAATAACCATCGGTGAGGCCGCTGGGTTGATGCTGTTGACCCGCGAGCCGCAGCCCGTTACGCTGCTCGGCATCGGTGAGTCGAGCGATGCTTACCATATTTCCGCGCCGCATCCACAGGGCGAAGGCGCTATCCGCGCGATTACGCAAGCCCTGCACGATGCGAATATCACCCCGCAGCAGGTCGGCTATATTAATCTGCACGGCACCGCGACGCCGCTTAATGACCAGATTGAGTCCGCCGTGGTGAACGCGCTGTTTGGCGAAACGGTCCCCTGTAGTTCAACCAAACATCTGACCGGCCACACTCTGGGCGCGGCTGGCATTACCGAAGCCGCCCTCAGCATGCTGATTTTGCAGCGGAACCTGCCGCTGCCCGCGCAGGATTTCAGCCAGTCACCGCGCGACGAAACGCTACCCCCCTGCGGGCTGCTGACCGCGCCGCAGCCGCTGTCCCGCCCGGTTATCCTGTCCAATTCGTTTGCGTTTGGCGGCAATAACGCCAGTATTTTGCTCGGGAGAGTTTCATGAGCCACTTCTTATCGCCCGGCGACTATTTGCCGCACGATGCGCCAATGATGCTGCTGGATGAGGTGGTCGCCGTCAGCGAAGAGACCGCCATCTGCCGCGTGACGGTTTCGGCACACAGCGTGCTGGCGCCGTTTCTCGATTCCCAGGGCGACCTGCCCGGTTGGTTCGCGCTGGAGCTAATGGCGCAGACCGTGGGCGTCTGGTCCGGTTGGCACTGCCATCAGCGGGGCGAGAAACACATTGCCTTAGGCATGGTGCTCAGCGCGCGCGAGCTGCATTGTGAAGCCAGTCGTTTTCCTGCCGGGTTAACGCTGACTATCTCCACCACACGACTGATGCAGGATGCACGCTTCGGCAGCTTTGAATGCACCATTGAGGCAGGCGATGCGATGCTCGCCAGCGGACGCATCAATACTTTTCAGCCAACATCAGAAGAACTTCACACCCTATTTCAACAAGGAGCGTCCGCATGAGTCGTTCAGTTTTAGTGACCGGAGCCAGCAAAGGTATTGGTCGCGCTATCGCCCGCCAGCTAGCGGCAGACGGTTTTGTGGTCGGCGTTCACTATCATCATGACGCGCAAGGCGCGCAGCAGACGCTGGAGGCGATTGTTGCCGCCGGTGGCGCTGGGCGTCTGCTGACCTTTGATGTGTCGAATCGCGCGCAGTGTCGCGAAGTACTGGAGCAAGACCTTGCCGAACACGGCGCGTGGTATGGAGTGGTCAGTAATGCGGGGATCACTCGCGATGCGGCTTTCCCGGCGCTTAGCGACGATGACTGGGATGCGGTTATCCACACCAATCTCGACAGTTTCTACAACGTCATTCAGCCGTGCATGATGCCGATGATTAGCGCCCGCCAGGGGGGACGCATCATTACGCTGTCCTCCGTTTCCGGGGTAATGGGCAACCGAGGACAAGTGAACTACAGCGCCGCCAAAGCCGGGATTATCGGCGCGACCAAAGCGTTGGCGATTGAGTTGGCTAAGCGCAAGATTACCGTCAACTGCATCGCACCAGGGCTTATCGACACCGGGATTATCGATATGGAAGAGAGTGCGTTAAAA
Organism: Kluyvera huaxiensis; assembly: GCF_040149365.1. NCBI lineage: Bacteria > Pseudomonadati > Pseudomonadota > Gammaproteobacteria > Enterobacterales > Enterobacteriaceae > Kluyvera > Kluyvera huaxiensis. Next base: position 62,612 of record NZ_JBEFLV010000017.1, on the reverse strand, counting down.
GAGGCGATGTCGATGATTCCTATGAAGCGTATGGGTCAGGCGGAAGAAGTCGCCGGGCTGGCCAGCTATTTGATGTCGGATATCGCCGGTTACGTCACGCGGCAGGTGATTTCAATCAATGGAGGGATGCTATGAAGCACCGCGTAGTGATTACCGGCATGGGCGGCGTGACCGCCTTTGGCAACAACTGGCAAGATGTCTCCGCCAAATTATTGGCCTATAAAAATGCGGTACGCGCCATGCCGGAGTGGCAGGTTTACGACGGGTTACAGACATTACTTGGCGCACCCATTGATGACTTTACCCTGCCGGAACACTACACCCGTAAGCGTATCCGCGCGATGGGCCGCGTGTCCCGACTCGCCACCCGCGCCACCGAGCTGGCGCTGGAGCAGGCCGGGCTGCTGGGTGACGCCGTGCTGACCGGCGGCGATACCGGGATTGCCTATGGTTCCTCCACCGGCAGCACCGATTCGGTGAGCGAATTCGCCACCATGCTGACCGAAAAGCATACCCGCAATATTACCGGCACCACCTACGTACAGATGATGCCGCACACAACTGCGGTGAACACCGGGCTGTTTTTTGGCCTGCGCGGGCGGGTTATCCCCACCTCCAGCGCCTGTACCTCCGGCAGCCAGGCGATTGGCTACGCGTGGGAAGCCATCCGTCACGGCTACCAGACGGTAATGGTTGCCGGCGGCGCGGAAGAGCTGTGCCCTTCGGAAGCGGCGGTATTTGATACCCTGTTCGCCACCAGCCAGCGTAACGATGCCCCCAAAACCACCCCTTCCCCGTTCGATGAACAGCGCGACGGTCTGGTGATTGGCGAAGGCGCGGGGACGCTGATTCTGGAAGAGCTGGAGCACGCGAAAGCGCGTGGGGCGACGATTTACGGTGAAATTGTCGGCTTTGCCACCAACTGCGACGCGGCGCATATTACCCAGCCGCAGCGCGAGACCATGCAGATTTGCATGGCCCAGTCGTTGAAAATGGCGGGTTTAAGCGCGCAGGATATGGGCTATATTTCGGCGCATGGTACCGCGACCGACCGCGGCGATATCGCCGAAAGTCACGCCACGGCGGCGATTTACGGCGAAAGCGTGCCCATCTCGTCGCTAAAAAGCTACTTTGGCCACACGCTGGGTGCCTGCGGTGCGCTGGAAGCCTGGATGAGCCTGCAAATGATGCGCGAAGGCTGGTTTGCTCCGACACTCAACTTACACAAGCCGGATGAACAGTGCGGCGCGCTGGATTACATCATGGGCGAAGCCCGTCAAATAGACTGCGAATTCCTGCAAAGCAACAACTTTGCCTTCGGCGGGATCAACACCTCTTTGATTATTCGACGCTGGCCGTAAGATGTACCGCCTGTTCCTCGGCAAAGTCTCGCGATTAAGCCACGGTGAACTGCCGTCCGCCGTCATCGCCTGCGCCCCCAGGGGGCCGAACCGGGCGAGCTGGCTAGCCGGTCGCGTTCTGCTTTGTCGCGCCGTCTCACCGGTGCCGGAGATTATCTACGCGGAACACGGTAAACCGGCGTTTGCGGCAGGAACGCCGCTGCGGTTCAACCTGAGCCACAGCGGCGATGATATTGCCCTGTTGCTGAGCGACGAAGGGGAAGTGGGCTGCGATATCGAAGTCATTCGGGCGCGAAAAAACTGGCCGGCGCTGGCTGAGTCGCTTTTTTGCCCCGCAGAGCAGGCGCAGATTGCCGCCGAAGCGCCTGAACGCCAGCTCGCCGCCTTTTGGCGAATCTGGACGCGTAAAGAGGCCATCATTAAGCAGCGCGGCGGCAGCGTCTGGCAGATGGCAACCGTGGATAGCACCCGCCGCCATGGGGGTTTTGTTACCGATGCTCAGCCCGACGGACTGAGCATCGCCATCTGCACCCCCACACCATGCTCTTTGCAGGATCTAATTGCGTTGGCGGAATGAACGCCGCCGCCCTTTAGACTCTCAGTCAGGGACGCGGGCCAAACATCTCCACCAGCTGTTTTTCATCCGGCATGCCCACCACCTGCTGCAGCTCATTGTTAGCGTTCATGTAATAGATGGCTGGCGTCGCATTAGCCCCGAGATCATCCATCAGCTTTTGATGATGCTGCAACAGATTGAAGGTCTCACGCGGCGTTGTCCCTTCAAAATGCGGCAGTTTCTTCCCGCCGGACAATTCATAGTCACGCCATGCGGCAACCGGATCGGACGCATTAAGGATAGCCGTCGCGTAGCGTCCGCTTTGTGGATTCAAAAACGCCACCATCAGCGTATTGAGCTGCACCTTCCCGGCGGCAACCCACGGCTGAGCGGCAGACCAGAACGCTTTGCAGTAAGGGCAGAACGGGTCAGCAAAGACAAATACCTTTCTGGCGGCGGTATCCGGCCCCTCTTTCAGGGCCTGCGCCGCATTCAGGGTTTTCCACATCTCCCGGCCGAGCGGAATATAAATCTGCTCTTTAAAATAGCCTTCGCTGAGGTTTTTCCCCTGCGCGTCGTAGAGGTATCCGGTGAGCACATGTTGGCCATCGGGGGTCAGAAAGAGATTGACCCCCATGTCCTGATATTGCCCAACCCAGCTTTTAAGGCCGCCGGGCGCATCCACGGCTTTAACATCAGTAATATTCTGCTGTTCGCTAAAGCGCTTAATGATATCCGGGACAGCACTCTGCGCGTAGGCCACAACCGGGGCCATCAATAAAGCGGTTAACATTATACGTTTCATCATCACACCTCATAAAACGGGGGAAGATTCCCCCGCATACGGATTTACTGTTTTTTCAGCGCGTCGCTGACCATAGCATCAAACTGTTCGAAGGGAACCCAGCCCGAGAGCAGTTCGTTGCCAATCAGCGTGGCGGGCGTGCCCTGAATGCCGAGCTTTTCCGCCAGCGCGAGGCTTTTCTTAATCGTCTCCAGGCTTTGATTGTCCGGGGTATCAACCACCACGCCGGCTTTCTTTTTCGCCGCCACAATGCTGGCATCGTCGTGGTAGCCTTTTTTGATCATCAGCAGATCGTTGAATTTTATGAATTGCTGAGGATGCGCCCGCCATACGGTCAGGGCATCGCGGGCGGCGGTCACTGAGCTTTCCGCACGGTACGGCAGGAATTTAAAAATCACCGCCACATCTGGATATTTGGCGACAATCTTTTCCAGATACGGGTCGAATTTCTTGCAGTACGGGCAGTTGTAGTCGGTAAATACCACCAGCGTCAGCCGGGGATGTTCAGCGCCCATGCGCGGCGAGTTGGGGTCGCGGAACAGGAAATCGGCGTTATCGGCAATCACCTTATTAAGCACTTGCTGGTTGGCCTGCGCATCTTGCTGATCCAGTTTTCCGCCGCTGCCGCCAGAATTTCCGGATGTTTCAGTAGGGTTTCCTGGACCAGTTCTTGTACCCGGGCTTCTTGTGCCGCCGTCAGGGCGGGTGCGGCGAACGCAGGGAGTGAAGCAACCAGCAGGAGCAGTGAGAGAAGTGTCTTGTTCATTGTGGATTAACCTTTCGCATTCTTGAGGGTGTCGAGGACGGTGCTTTTGTCGAGCAGCGGCGGCAGAATTTTGCCGTCAGTCAGTCCTGGCCCGTAAACTTGATTGAAGGGGATTGCGTAGCTGTTTCTTGTTTGCAAAAACGCCGTGATGAGGTCAGAAGGCTGACTCCAGTCGCCGCGCAGCGCCACCACGTCCGGCTGGTTCAGGGCGGCAATAATCTCCGGCTGATTGAGCACCCGGTGTTCGTTCACTTTGCAGGTCACGCACCAGTCGGCGGAAATATCCACGAACACCCTTTTCCCTTGCGCCTGAGCGCGGGTAATCGCCTCTTCGCTAAGCGGCTGCCACGCGATTTGTTGATGGGGCGTACGGGCGGAGGTTTCATCGTCAGCGCTAAGCATCCCGCGCAGTTGGTAGCCGCCAAAAGCGGCGAGCAAAATCACGCCCAGCCAGAAAAGCGGTGCGCGGCGTTGACCGGTGGCAATGAAGACGATGAGCGCGGTCGCCGTCAGCAGCAGCGTAATAATGCCGCTGGCGGTGCTTCCCAGATGTAACCCCAGCAGCGAAGCCAGCCATAAGCTGGAGGCCAGCATCATCAGCGCCAGCAGCACCTTAAGCGAATTCATCCACGGGCCGGGACGCGGTAACAGCAGCGCGATTTTCGGCACCAGCGCCACCAACAGCCAGGGTAGCGCCATACCAAGCCCCAGCAGCATAAACACCAGCCACAGATCCGTCAGCGGAGCCGCCAGCGCGAACGCCACGGCGGTGCCAAGGAATGGCGCGGAGCATGGCGTCGCCAGCAGCGTAGCGAAAACCCCTTCGCAGAAGCTCCCGGCCAATCCGTTGCCGCCAGCCGTTGCCATTCTCCCGCTCATCGACGCTGGCAGCAGCATCTCGAACAGGCCCAACAGATTCATAGCAAAGATAAAGGTGACAGCCACCATCAGGCCAATAAACCACGGATTCTGGAACTGAATGCCCCAGCCAAGCGATGCGCCGGTGAACTTAAGCACCGTCACCATGGCGGCAAGCAGCGCAAACGAGGTCAGAATACCGGCGCTGGTTGCCAGAAAACGTAGGCGAATACGGGTTTTGTCGGTCCCGGAGTGCAGTACCGAGTTTAACTTCATGCCCATCACCGGCAGGACGCACGGCATCAGATTCAGGATAAGCCCGCCGAGCAGCGCAAACAGTAGCATTTGCGCCAGGTTTGCGGGCGTTGTTTCACGCGCTGTGGATACCGCCTGATCCGCCCCCACCGTCAGGGTGGTTTGCTGCGCTTTCCCCTGATTAGTCAGGACAAAAGAGAGCGTTTTCCCTGCCAGCGATGTCGTTTTTTCACCCCATTCATCTGTGACCGGCGCGGTGATGACCAGCTCTGCGCCGCTGCTTTTCAGCGTGGGATCGCCCGGAATGATGCCACCGTCTAACGGGTCGAAGTAGATCTGCGCATCGCGCCACTCGCCTGCCGTTGTGCCGGTGACAACCAGATTGCTGCCCGCCAGATGGGCGCTAAGATCGTCGGAGATCCCACTCTCGGCAGGAATGGAACGCATCGCCTGCTCAAACGCCTGTTGGAAATGGTCATCCACCGGCTGACTGAAATCCAGATGCAGCGGATAGTCGGTTAACAGGCACACGTTGCTACAGGTGGAGAGCGTCAGCGTGCCGTCCAGCGCATCGCTTTGCTGGCCGGTGATAATCATCGGGATAACCACCTGTTTATGGTAGCCCTGAGTGGTCAGCCCCGAAATCTCAAACCGTGAAGGCACCGGCCAGTACCACTGGGCCTTTTCACCGTTATGCCAGTGAATTTCGGGGGCAACGCCCCCTTCCCCCGGCGAACGCCAGTAGGTTTTCCATCCCGATTGCAGCTCGACGGTCAGCAACCCATAAAGGCGGTTTTCACTTCTTTCGGCCTGGAAACGTATCCGGGCGTGATCGTTTTGTGGCGACGTCAGCCACCCGGTATCTGCCGCATGGGCCACACCCATAGACGACAGCAACAGGAGGACGAATCCCCTGAAGATATTCAGCATCTTTTTTCTCCGTAAATTGAATAATAAATCGCGTTAACGACGATTATTCATTCACGGAAGACGCAGTTTTTAAGATGGATTCGTAGCGTAGGTGGCCTGACGGGGACGTCTCTGAAGACGAACGCACGCAGCTCAGTCAAGCGCTGAAGCAAGGCCAGGAAGAGAATGACGGCGGGCAATGCGCCATCGAAGAATACGGGCTGGGTACAGAGTAGCGAGCTGGCGCTAAGCTGACACGGTGAAGGACCGGCTGAGGCATCGTCTGGTGCCGGGGCGGAGAGCATCTGCACCGGATTCGCGGCTTGTTGTAAAAAATGGTGCAGATAGACCGCCCGCTGAACCATGCAGATAACCATGGCAAGGCAGGTCAATATCAAAAACCATTTCGCAAGACGCTGACGATTACGCATAATTTCCCAGACGATTCAGATCTGCCGAATCATAAACAATACAAATCTATGTGCAAGGTCTTCCTTGTAAGGTTTTGTCTGCGCTAGCCGTGTGGAGAGCACGCCAGAGTGATTCTATAGTTAGAATATCTCCCACTCAGAGGCGGTCTAACGGATGATTTCAGCACTCCCTCGCCTCGTCCTTTTACTGATTGCCGCCTTCACTTTCAGCCTGGATGCCAGCGCCGCCGATGGCCATCGCATCAAACAGCGGGCCGATGCGGTGCTGACGCTGATGAGCTTTATGATTGTGCCGGATATCACCGCCAGCGATCTTAATATCGGTTCCGGGTCGGATGATACCAGCGAACTGGCAATCACCCAGTTCGGCGGGGGCGCCACCATGGGGGAATCCTTCCCGCTGTATCTGGAAGGGGCATTGGGCTACAGCCGCTACGACCCACAGTTTGTCATCAGCGACGGCAGTCAGAGCCGACGCGTTCCCACCAAATGGAATAGCCTCACCACCACCGGCGGTATCGGCTGGGACTTTAACCTGCACCGCGACCGCTGGGGCGGCAACCTGGTGCTGCGCCCTATCGCCAACGTCATGCTCGGCACGATGGCCAGCGATCTGCGGGTCGGTGCCTGGGCGCTGGAGCGGCATCAAAACGCCGATTATGACTTTCTCGATGGCGGTAGGCTGAACGCCTATGGGCTGGGCGGTTCATTGATGCTCGACTATGAACTTCTGTCGACTCAGCAGGATATTGATATTGAGCTGCGTTATACCGGGATGAGTCTGCAAACCTTCGGCAATACTTCCAGCGCCGTGAGCGGTAGCGCCAGCGCGCAGAACCTCGGGCTGTATCTGCGCCGCCGCGCGCCAATTTTTGACTGGACGCTGCTGAAAAGCCCGGTGCGCTACGTGCTGGAAGGGGCGCATACCGAATACCTTGGCGAACAGCGAGGAAAGCTCGGCTTTGATAGCCTAAGTTCGGTCGGCGTGGGAATTGAAGTTGATAGCAGCAAATATCCGGTCTTTATCACCCGCACCCGACTGGTGGCGCGCTATATGTTTGGCAACGGTACCGAAGGGTATGGCGTGGGGTTGGCAATGAGCTTTTAGGTGTATATCGCGGCCGGGTCGATATCGTGCAGAAAAAAGGCCTGACATCGTCAGGCCTTAATTCGTTTACGGTGCAGTACTGTGAATTTCCGCCACGCGCTTACGCACGCCGTACCAGCCGGCCACCAGCAGAATGGCAATCAGCGGTAAAGAAGCGATGGTGTAGGTACCGTTCGGATAGTCGAACGCCATCAGCACCAGTACGCTCAGCAGGAACAGCAGCGTGAGCCAGGAGGTAAACGGTGCGCCCGGCAGCTTAAAGCTAACGTCGGCGGCCTGCCCTTCTTTGATGGCTTTACGCAGACGCAGCTGGCAGACCATGATAAACGCCCACGAGGCGATAATCCCCAGCGAGGCGAAGTTAAGCACAATTTCGAACACCTGGGACGGCACCAGATAGTTGAGGAATACCCCAACCACATACACCACCAGCGTCGCCATGATGCCCGCGTAAGGCACATGCTGGCGGCTCATTTTGCTCATGAACTTAGGCGCGGAACCGCCCATCGCCATTGAACGTAAAATACGTCCGGTGCAGTAGAGGCCCGAGTTCAGGCTGGACAGCGCGGCGGTCAACACCACGATGTTCATAATGCTGCCGATATACGGCACGCCGAGCTTCGAGAAGAAGGTGACAAACGGGCTCTGCCCCGCCTGATATGCCGTCCACGGCAGCAGCAGCACCAGCAGTACCACGGAGCCTACATAAAACAGACCGATACGCCAGATAACGCTATTGATAGCCTTCGGTACCATGGTTTGCGGGTCTTTACATTCACCGGCGGCGGTTCCCACCAGCTCAATAGAGGCAAAGGCAAACACGACGCCCTGCACCAGCACCAGCGCAGGCAGCAGGCCGTGCGGGAAGAAGCCGCCGTTATCGGTTATCAGATGGAAGCCGGTGGCGTTGCCATCCAGCGGTTTTCCGCTGCCCAGATAGACGGTGCCCACCACGAGGAACACCACGATAGCGAGCACTTTGACCAGCGCAAACCAGAACTCCATTTCGGCAAACCACTTCACGCCGATCATATTCATGGTACCAACGATAGCCAGCGCGCCTAAGGCGAAGACCCACTGCGGAACATCGCCAAACGCGCCCCAATAGTGCATGTACAGCGCCACGGCGGTGATATCGACAATCCCGGTCATCGCCCAGTTGACGAAATACATCCAGCCTGCCACGTAGGCGGCTTTTTCGCCGAGGAACTCACGAGCGTAGGAGACAAAGCTGCCGCTGGAAGGCCGGTGCAATACCAGCTCGCCAAGCGCGCGTAGAATAAAGAAGGAGAAAATACCGCAAACCAGATACACCAGCGCCAGCGCCGGACCCGCCATCTGTAAACGTGCACCGGCACCGAGGAACAGACCGGTACCAATTGCGCCGCCGATGGCAATCATCTGCACCTGACGGTTGCCCATGGCTTTGTGATAGCCCTCTTCGTGGGCGTTAAGCCAGCGCCGTTTTGCCGCGTGTTGCTCCGCAGCCTGTGTTTTTTGTGTTTCCATCGTTTCCCTGTTACCTGTCTGATTAAAGGAAGACTTCCGGCCGGCGCGAGAAGGAACGACTATCCGCGACAACCCCAGGGTTTTTCCCGTCATTCTGTGTAGGGATAAAACCGCGCGGTGCATCCTACCCGTAATCAATAAGCGGCGCAAAACAAACGATTGCCTGGCGGACACAAAAAAGCGGCCCGCAGAGGGACCGCCGTAACCATCGAATATTAGAGCATCTTTTCCTCAGCGCGTGCTGAATATTCCATTCCGAGATAAGGAAATACTAATTCCGTTTTAAGACGAGGATTTTCCGGATAATAAATTCACCGCAGCACCCAAGCACAAAATATAACCAAAGAGCTCAATGCCTTCTTCAACCATATTTTTAACAATGCGCACATAGCCGTCTTGTAAAATTGACTGCCAGAGAATCGACATGCCAAATAGGCGCGAGAAAATCAGAATCGTCAGTAGCCCTGCGACCATCACACCGTAGGACGGTGAGCGGGTATAAGCGATCAATTGTTGTGCCACCTGCGCGGGGTTACGCAGCGCATAAATAATACTCACCACGCTGACCAGGAGCGCAAACCAAACCCAGCTGCCGTGACGAACAAGATCGAAAACGGCGTCCAGCTCGCGAATAAGCATGGCAAGGAAAAATCCTGCAATCAATACGTTACATTGTCTCATGGCGCTATCTTTGTGCGCACGGATAAGGTGAATCAGGACAATAATGAACAGAATTGACTCTTGTACCACCTCGGTAAATGAGGTTTCAGACAGGCCATCTTTAAGGATATTGACATCAACATGCAGGCACACTACGACAGCAATAACAGACAGAGCGAAAAGAATTACGCGCAAAAGTAAACTAATTAAAATCATAAAAATCACTGCTTTTTATTAAACACGTATTTTACCTTTCGCCCTCTCCCCCAACTTGTCCTTCTGTGCCACATAAATGGCTATATTTAACAATTGTTGCCTCTATAAAAGCAGGCAACAATAATGGTCTATAGTTGACATGATAAATAATCACCACGTGGACGCTATTTTATTTCTTCAGCCGTTCAAGCTGAACTTTATCAGCCTCCTGAGCCTTATCGGCTAATTGCTGAAATTGTGACGAACTGTAAAACGAGGCCGGAACCGGCAGTTGCTGCATCTTATCGCCGGGATAAATTTGCAGCTCCGCCAGTTGGGACAGCAGATACCCGGCCACCGCCGCGGGGAACGTCAGCTGATACGGCACCGTGCTTTCATAGGCCACCGGCGTTGGCAGGCGGTTATTCTCCAGGCTGTAGTTTCGCTTTAACACCAGAAATTTGTCCGGCACCCTGCGCTTACTGTTCCACCAGTCTCCGTCCAGCTCGCGGAATTTGCTTTCCGTTTCGCTTTGAGTGGCGACGTCCAGACGTAGCAGCACGCGCTTTAATTCGGCGGTCATCGCCGCGTTATACTCCGCCACCGATTCCGCCCGACCTTGCAAGATGACCGTAATGGCTATCCGCGCGCCCAGCAGGTTTGAGTAGAGATCCTCCGGCGAGAATGCCGAGATCTCTTCAGAAAAACCCGGCACCGACTGAAAACCGTACCACTGGGCGATTTCATGCCACTGCGCCAGTTGAAACGCTAAGTCACCAGCTAGCCAGGCGGCAAGCGTGTAGCGCTGTAGCGGCGAGGCGGGAGGATAAAAGGCGTTAAACTGTAACCGGCGGACGCCCAGTTCATTACTATAAAAATAGCGCCAGCGCTGGCCGAGCTTGGGGTAAAGCTGGCTAAAAATAAACAACGTGTTATCTGCCGTATCGCGCACGTGGGCGATATCAATAAACCCGCCCCGATGGGTATAGAGAAGTCCGTTATGCTCTTTGCTCAGCCCAACCAGATTTTTCACCGTCCCCAGCGCACTGTCGTTATATTGATGCTGACCCAGGGTTTCCAGCGTGAGCACGTTGCCAATTTGATAAAAAGGCACCGGGACGCCCGCGGCTCTGACGTGGAGATCGTAGCCAAATGCGCAGCACGGGCGCAGCGATTCGGGAGCAGACAGATCACTGGCTACCGGTGCGAGGCTTTGAGCCTGCTGGAGAGGGAAAAGTCCGTCGTTCGCCTGCACCGAGGCTGCCGCCAGAAGAAAAAACATGAGCCATTTGGCCATTCAAACTACCCCCGCGACCAGCAAATATAATCCGGCGCTCTCTTTGCAAACTCCAGCTTTAAACGTGTATCCCACAGGACATCACCACCAACAGTCGTATTTTCATCAGAAGCGGTATTCACCGGCCATAAAAAAGCTATTGCGTTCATTAAAACCAATCTCGGTCAGCAGGTTGAAATGCGGCGTGATTTCATACTGCGTACCCACCAGCATATTCCACGGTGAGGTCAGCCGCTGCTTAACCGAAAAACGGCCATTGCCGCTCTGGTTCACCGTATCAATCAGTGGTTGTAGCGATGCGGGCATATTGAGATCGGCAATGCTGCCGTTGAACTCCTGCTGTACATCCTGGTACATACTGCCCAGCCATACGCCAAGGTGGGATGGCCCCCACGGCCCCTGCAGATTAAATCGATAGCCAACGCGGGGAGAGACGGTTAGCGCGGAGATGCTGCCATCCAGAATATTAAAACTAGTGCGTGTGTAGTTGGTATCGACCAAACCAAACCAGTGGCCATATCCCCCGGCAAGCGTCATCCCCGTGCCCCAGGTGGTGCCTTTAAAATCGAGGGTAAAATCAATATTCTGTAGCGAGCCATTTTCATACAGCCGATGGACCGCACCGGCAATCACGCGGTCGACCCCGGTGTAACGTGAAGGGTCGGCATCGACGGAGACGTTGGAAACTGATGATCCACGAGAGTGCCCGATCAGCCCATAGACGTTCAGAAATGGAAACACCCACATATCAAGACGCAGCGTTTCGGTTTTACTTTGTTCGCGGGTATGCCCGGCGTCGATATTAAACATATCGCCAGGAATTGGATGGTTGCCTAATGCCAGCCCCGAAAAGCTAATGCTATCGACGTTGATATTTTGCCGCATGTTCATGTAGTTCATATTGATGCCGAAGGGCAATGGGATGTCGTACCCCCGCGCCCGCGCTTCATCTCCCCAAATCGGAAACGTGTGCTCGTCATCAGCTTCTGCGGCATGAACCATGCAAGAAAATAGCAGCAGCGGTACTGCGGTCTTTATCCACCTCATTGTATCTCTTCCTCATCAGTACTTGCTGCGATTTACAGCCCCGAGCCGACGTTAAAATAGAGCGCCTGTTCATGTTCGCTAAAGGCAACATCAATACCGGTGCGTAACCCATAATCGCGCGCGATCAGGTAGCGAAACCCCGTTCCCCACGCCACTTCGGTAGAGTGGTACAGTTCATCGCTGCTGTTTGCTGCACTTCCAGCGCCGATAAACCCCTGCAAAATCCAGCGCGGCGTCACTTGCCAGGCAAGCTGCGTCTGAACGGTACTGACGTCCGTTCCCTGGTAGCGGTAGCGGGAGATCCCGCGGAGATCGATATAAGGCCGCGCCATCGGCGTCAGGTGATTATCCTGTTGTGATAGGGTTTGATAATTCCCGGCAAGCGAGAGTGTCCAGGATGGAGTTAACGGCAAGAAGAATTTGCCATCGAGGGTCAGTAAATCGTAGCGGTAGTCGCCTCCCAGCGCCTGACCGTAGAACTGGTATTCTCCTTTGAGCGAAACGCCGCGCCCCGGCCAGAAGAAATTGTCGGTAGTGTCATATTCCGCCACCACGCCAAAGCTCGAGGTGGTGCTGCTTTCCCCTAGCACTCGCCGCCAGATAGCATCCACCAGAGGGTTATTTTTGGCTGAGATATCCATCTTCGCCCAGGATTGTGAGGCCCCGAGAAACACCGGGCTATCGCCAAGGCGAAAGAGCAATTTTTGCATGCCGCCGTATCCCTGGGTTTCGGTATTAATGGCTTTGTTATTGCCGAATCCGAGAACATCGCCGGTATAGATATCCAGATTGATGTTGGCATAGCCTGCCGCCACCAGATAGCGAATATGATCATCCTGCCAGGTTCGGCGATGTCCGCCACCGACAAACCAAGTGCCGTTTTGGGTTGCGCCGCCGCCAAAGGCGCTGATGGCCGGGGGGATGAAGTGCCCGTTATCCCGGCGGCCCTTGCCGTGTAAAAAAAGGCCGAACAACCCGCCACCGTAGCCCACCGAAGGTTCCGTGATGACAACCGGCACGGGCAGGAAACCGTAGGGGTTATCCTGAAGAAAGTGGCTCATATCGAGCATACCGTCTTCCGGGTCAATCATACCGGCGGACTCTGCGCGCGAGCAGAGTAAAAGAAGAAGCAATGCTGCCGTAAAAAAAGCGCCACCGCCCGCAGCAGCGCTGCCAGCCCGAGGCAAAATCGCAGACCAAAACCCGGTCTCACTTCTATTCATGACTATCACCAGAAAGAAATAATTGTCGTTATTATTCAGAATAAAAGACCATCGCCGGTCAGGCTCTTTTCAGCTTAGCCCAGCGTTGGTGCAATTCAAGCCACGGTTATGACATTCTGAAAGCCTAATTCGGCAAGCATGGTAGCTTTAAAATAATACGTTAGCACCAGGTGTCATGGCATGTTTTCATTTAAACCACGCTATCTTTCAGGTGAAATATAAAATATTTATGGTATCAACCAGGAATTATTTAACCATGAAATTCATACGTAAATTATATATGATTATTCCCTCAGGCAGCCTAACGCCCTTCGCCATCATGATGCTGGATATCCCACCAGCTAAAGTTATGATTCAACTAGCTGTTATAAAAGAGAATGATACTAAAAACACCGTTCTCTACGATATGCATAGCTCACCAGGAAAATAACGGCCGCTTTGGAAAAATTGTGCATTACTAAAGATAATCATATATTCAGCCTTTCCATATTGAAGGTATTTTCACTAGCTCAGTGATATTCAGCGCACCTGCATTACGCTGGCCTGAATGGGAAAAATACGTTAGCTGAATAATTTTATCTGAATAAATACAATTTTTAGGACCTTAATTATCTGAATAGTCCATCGGATGTCATGATCAGCGTTCCCGCAGCGCCTCTTTTACTTTGTTAAACGGTTTCACCAGATAATCCATCACCGTCTTCTCACCGGTTTTAATGTCCACGTTGGCGATCATCCCGGGTACGATATTAAAATGTTTCCCGGCTTTGTTTTGCAGGTAGTCATGCTCAGTGCGGATAAACACCCGGTAGTAATAGACCTCCGGTTTCGCCTCGTCCTGAATGGTGTCCGGTGAGATGCTGTCCACCACGCCCTTCAGGCTACCGTAAATAGCGTAATCGTAGGCGGTTATCTTCACCAGCGCCGCCTGATCCGGGTGGATAAAAGCAATATCACGCGGCGACAGACGCGTTTCGATAAGCAGATGGTCATCGCGGGGGACAATTTCCATCAGTTCGCCATTCGGTGGGATTACCCCGCCCAGGGTGTTCACTTTGATTTTTTTGACGATCCCTTTCACCGGCGAACGCACCGTCATGCGCGTCACGCTGTCGGTCCGCCCACGAATAATTTCGACCAGCGATGCCGCCTCCGCCGTCGCTTTGGCCAGCTCTTCACGAGCCTGCACCAGATACTGAGAGCGCAGGTCGAGAATTTTAAGCTGAAGATCGGCGCGCTGGCGCTCCAGACGCAGCACTTCCACGTTGCTGGCCGCGCCGGTTTTCGCCAACCGACGAGTAATCGCCAGCTCGCTGTCTACCGCCGACAGAGAGTCGGCCACCCGCGCCTTCGAATCGGTAAACTGGCTGCGCCGTAGCTTGTACAAACGGGTTTCCGACGCGACTAACTGCGGCACGCTATTGAGCTCCGGCGGGAAGGTCAGCGGCAGCTCGTTAACTTCAGCGGACAGTCGCGCGCTGGCCGCCAGCGCCGCCTGATAACGCGCCACGCTTTCACCAACGTTAGACTCCGAGCGGGTTGGATCGAGGCGGGCAACCACTTCTCCGGCCTCGACCCGCTGCCCTTCGCGCACGTTCAGCGCCACCAGAATGCCGCCATCCAGCGATTGCAGTACCTGTTCACGCGAGCTGGGGATCACCTTTCCCGTCCCGGTCGAGACTTCATCCAGCGTGCTGAACGACGCCCATCCCCAGGCCACCAGCAGTAGCACCCCGCACAAGGTGACGATGCGTCCGGATTTTGCCAGGCTCTGGTTATCAAAATCATTTTCACCGCGATCGCCGTTCCAGTTAAGCGGCTGGGCGTTGGCTGGAGTCGGGATCGGTGCCTGCTCGGGCAGCATGACGGCGGTTTCAGGCTGGTCGTCTTTCATTATTCACCTCCGCATCGACGGTGCTTCTGGGGGCCATGGCCTTGTCTTTCGGCATATCCATCACCAGCGCACCGTCTTTGAGCACCAGCACCCGGTCAACGACCGACAGCACCGCGCTGCGATGGGTGGCGATAATTAGCGTGCGCCCCGCCAGCCAGTGGCTCAGGCGGTCAAGGAAGTCGCGCTCGGTGTGCTCATCAAGCGATGCGGTCGGTTCGTCGAGCAGCACAATGTTAGGGTCGCGCAGCATCAGGCGCGCCAGTAGGAGCGACTGGCGTTGCCCGCCGGACAGCCCCAGCCCGCCTTCCATCACCACATGATCGAGGCCATGGGGCAATTTGCGCACCAGCACATCGGCACCGCACATCTCGAGGGCGGCGATAATTTCATCATCCCGGGCCTGCGGTGCGCCCAGCGTCAGGTTGTCGCGCAGCGTGCCGTGGAACAGGCGGGCATTCTGGGTCATCAGCCCGGTATTGCGCCGCAGGTCGGCGACATCAATATGCGGCAGGCTGAGCGAGTCGAGCCGTAGCTCGCCCTGCTCCAGCGGCACGCCGCCAATCAGCGCCTGCAGGAAGGTTGATTTGCCAGCCCCATTGCGCCCGAGCACGGCAATACGTTCTCCAGCGGTGATCTCCAGCTTCGCCACCCGTAGCGGGACAGTCGGCGAGTCCGGGCGATAGCGGAAAGCGGTATCGGTAAACTGGTAGTTGCCGTGCAGCACATCGCGGTGCAGGCGCTGGGAATCGCCGCCGTTCTCCACCGGAAGCTGCATAATGCTGTCAATGCCGCCTTTCGCGGCTTTGGCCTGTTGCCAGCGCGCCAGCACCCCGCACAATGCCGCCATCGGCGCTATCATGCGCGAAGAGAGCTGGGAGGCGGCGACGATGGCCCCGGTGGTCATATCGCCGCCGATAACCATCGGTGCCGCCACGACGATAACCACCGCATACACCAGCCCCTGAATGGTGTTACCCCAGGCCAGTAACCCTTGCGTCAGCCGTCGACTTTTCATTCCCGTCTGGGCAGTGATGCGAATGTAGCTATTCCACTGCTGCAGGAAGCGGTTTTCAGCCTGCATCAGTTTGATATCCTCTAGCCCCTGCACGCTCTCCACCAGTACGGCGTTGCGCAGGGTCGATTCTTTGACGTTCTCGTTGGCGAGGTCAGCCAGTTTTTTTTGCAGCAGCAGCCCGGGGGCGATCATCACTAGCGCCGCCACCGGCGGGATCCACGCCAGCTGCGGGGCGATAATCGCCATCACCAGTAAAAACAGGAAGAAGAACGGCAGGTCGGCTATCACCGACACGGTGGTTGAGGTGACCATCTCGCGAATTGATTCCAGCTCGCGCAGCTGGGAGATAAAGCTGCCGGTCGAGCGCGGCACCACGCTGGTGCGCAACCGTAGGGCATGACCGAACACCCGGTCGGAGATGCGCATATCCGCCTGTTTGCCGAGAATATCGCTGACATGGCTGCGCATCAGGCGCATGGCAAAACCAAAGGCGACGGCAATCAGCACGCCGATAAACAGCACGTACAGCGTCGGGTAGGACTGCGCGGGGATCACCCGGTCGTAGACCTGCATGGAGAAAATAATCCCCGCCATGGAGAGCACGTTGATCACCAGCGAAGCCAGCATCACGTGCCAGTAGGGTTTACTTTTGACCATCACCAGCTGGTGTAGCCAGCCGGGATTAAAGTCCGCCAGATACTCTTCGGTGCGGCTATCGCGGGCCATCGACGCCGGGCGAAAGGCCACCACCACCTGAATATTGTCGAGCAGTTCACTCAACGGCTGCGTGACAATCAGGTTGGCATCGCGGGTAAAGCTGACGCCCACATTCGCCGCGCCGTCAAAGGTATGAACGATCCCTATCTGCCCTTCTTTGAGCTGTACCACCAGCGGCAAACGCCAGCCGGAAACGTCATCGCGTTTTTCATGCAGCCGCCGCGCCGTCAACCCGACGTGACGCGCCATATTATTTAGCGCCACGCTCAGCGGTTTACCCAACTGCCAGCGGGCCATGGCCTGCAGTCCGCCGGGGGAAAATGACAGGCGATAGTGCGTCGCCACCTGGCTTATGACGGCAACCCAATCACTGAGCGCTCGGGCTTCAAGCATCTCCTGTTCGGCCATACTGGCATTCCCGGTCATGGTTGGATCTCCACACCCTGAATGGACTGATTATTAAGCGCAAACTGTTGGCGGGTACGCCCGGTGTTGTACAGGCAGTCAAGCTGCAGCGTACGTAGCTGGCTTTCGGTTTCCTGCTGGGTAAAGCGCGCCTGATAGACTTCCTGTTCGGCGTTCAGCACGTCCAGGAAAGGACGCGAGCCGAGATCGAGATACTGCTGTTGATACAGTTCGCGGGTTTTTTGCGTCAATATCTGCTGTCGCGCCTGGATCTGTAGCGCCTGCTCAAGACTTATCGATGCGCTCTGCGCCGCGCTGAGCTGCTGGCGTACTTCCAACTGGGCGCTGCGTACCGCGGTCGTGGCGGCGTCCAGACCATACTGGGCGGCATCGCGGTTGGCGGTCAGTCCCCCGCCCTGATAAATCGGCATTTTCACCCGCACATAGGCGGTGTACTGGGTACGGTCGAGCTGTTCGCTGTTGGGGTAGCGATCGTTGAGATAGTGGGTCACTTCCGACTCCACCGAAATCGTCGGTTTCATCTGCGCTTCCGCCCCCGCCAGCTGCGCCGCCGCCTGATTAACCTGTGCCCGCGCAGCCAATACCGACGGCACCAGTTGGTCATCAATCGATGCCGCACTACAAGACTTGCCTAGCGTCTGGGGGAACTCATTGCTGACCCGCGCAATCTTGTCCCAGCCGACATAGGTCGAGAGCGTCGCTCGCCAGCGTTCCAGATTGGCCTGATTCTGCGCCAGCGTCGCCCGTGCGCCTTCGATACGCGCGTCGGTTTGCACCACATCAGACAGCGAACTCGCCCCTTCGGCGTTACGTTCGTTGGCCAGTTTACCCAGCTGCTGCAACGAACTTAACTGTTCCTCAGCAATCGCCACCAGCTCCTGGTAACCCTGCACCTGAACCAGCGCCGCCGCGGTGTCATGCGCCACTTTATCAATGCTTAACAGCACGATAGCCTGCTGCCCCGCCACCGCTGCGTTGGCTTCACGTACCGCGCTGTCCGTCAGACCAAAGTCATAGAGCATTTGCGAAAGCGACAGTACCACCGAAGGAACGTTGCCGTGGTTGGAATAGGAGTTGGTGACGCCGTTATTCAGCCCCGCGCTAATCTGCGGATAGTATCGGGCACGGGCGATATCGATTTTCTCCGCGGTGCTCATCAGCTTACCAGCCTGGGTGCCGATATCCGGATACCACTGAACGGCACGCTGCACCGCCTGAGTGATATTCATATTGGCAGGTGGCGTAGCGCTGGCAGCAAGGCCAGGGTCACGCCCTCGAAGATTGGGCAGGTCATCGCTATCAGCGATTTTTTGCGGATTGATTTGTCGGGCGATATCGGTATCCGAGCGCCCCCATGCGGCCCAGCCATTGGGTAGGAGTAATGGCTGAATACAAACCGCTAACCAAAAAAGTGTCGTGCGCTTACCGTTTCGCGTTCCCATACAACATCCCCAATAAAATCAATATTCTGACCAGATAAGGCCGTTTATATTTTTATGACTATTGATGAATATCCGCCCCCGCTGTGAAGTCCCTTCCATAGGGAAACAGCGGGTTCGGAGGGTCGTGCTCCTGAGGTAATGCCGTCCTGATGCGCTAACCGTTAACCCGCGTTGCGGCGGGGTAACGGCGCGCAAGATACTCTTTCAGGTTTGTCAGACCTGCTGCGACCTCGCAGAATGTTATCCGTGGTTAGCCGATGGATCCTGGTGCAGCAGCTCTTCCAGGGTAGGTTGCACGCCATCGAGCGTGATCAGTTGCGTCGACTGGTACTGAGCCCCTGCACCATCACGGTCAATCGATACCACCGTGTCGCCCGATGCGGTGTGCTCTATAGATAAATATTGGCCGAGATCCTCAGATTTACCACTCCAGTCGGTCAGTAGCTTGCTGATATCTATATGATCGCCGTCACTAACTGAGAAATCTGTCCAGTGATTGTTATGACCATTCCCGCCGCTGGCATCGTGGCTATCCAGCAGATTAAAGACAACCGTGTCCCCGCCGCCGCCGAGCGTATAGGTATCGTCATAGGCGCTGCTCGACGTGGTATCGGCCTTGTCGCTGCCTTCAACATGTGGATGGAGATCAATCGTCAGGATGCCGTGACTTAAGCTGCCGTCCTGGGCTTTGAGGGTGTAGTCGAACTGCTCACGCTGAGTCAGATCCGCCACGCTAACGCCTTCACGCAGGGTATAGCTGTAGCTGCCATCCGCGTGCAGTACCAACGTGCCATACAGACCTTGCAGCGTTTGCGATTGCCCGCTGCCCGCCATCTCAGTCACCTGCTGGCCGCTCTCATTGGCAAACGTGATGCTGCTCCACAGCGTCCCGAGCGCGATTTCAGCAATCTGCCCTTCGACCGTGACGCCAGCCGCTGAAGCTTCCGGCGTCACCGCCACGCTGGTCAGGACGGTACTGAATTCGCTGTTCAGCGCATTGCCCGCGGTATCTTGCAGCAACACGCTGTACTGGCCGTCGTGAAGTACAGTGTTGCCCAGCGAGATATTGGCATTGAGCGTTGTCGGGTCCGTGCTCAGCGTACCGCTGGTGATTAAATTGCCCTGGGCATCCAGAATCTGGTAAACCACCTGGCCACTGGCGGTCGGCAGCGAAGAGAACGCCAGCACCAGCGCCGAATGCTCCAGACCGTCTGCGCTGGCCACTTGCAGCGTGGCACCGTGCGCCGTGGTTTCACTGGTGGTTGCCAGCAGAGTCGCCGCCTGCGCCGTGGTCCGTGCGCTCGCCGAGTCCTGAACCACGCTTTCGTCCGACAGCAGCGCCATGGTGGCCATCATCGACTGGGCGGTCACCGCCGAGGCGCCGACGGACGGCAGCGAGATGGTCAGCGTCGCCATACTCACCGACGAACCGTTGCGGATAACGTAGGTGAAGGTTTCCTGGCCCAGCGAAGTTGCCGGCTGGCCGCTTTTCAGCGTATAGGTGTAGACCCCCTGTGCGTTGATAGTCAGCGTACCGTAGTTACCGTTGATAATAGTGTTGCCGGTAGCGGCAATCACCTGGCCGTTGACGTTGCTGACCACCGTTCCCGCAGGCGCAACATCCACCCCGCCGTTAGTATTCCCGGTAATCACGTTACCGGAAACCGACTCGATTGCCGCCTGTTGAGTATGGGTGACATCGTTACTGGTGGTCATGGTGGCAAAAGTCGCCACCGACAGCAGACCATCGGCTTTCAGCAGGAAGACATAGTGCCCTTCGCCGAGCGTAAAGCTTTGCGATTGGCTCCCCAGCAGCGCCGGCGCTTTAATCCAGTTATTCAGGAACTGGCTTTGTTCATACTCCTTGGTAGTGGGGTTGTACTTATAGATATAGAGATCGTAGGTCGCCCCGAGCGCAACGCCAAGAACGCTACCGCCTAACGTAAAGGTGCGACTCCCTCCCGCCGGGACATCAAACTGCAACTGTCCGGCTGTGCTGATATCGGCCGTTAATATGTTCCCCAACGTAACGCTGGCAAGCACCAGAGAGGAGTTGCTGACGCCAGGGGTGCTCACATCCACCGGTGTCGGATCGACCTCCAGCGTCACCAGATCGCTGGTGGCGTGGAGGTTCGGTAGGTTGAGATCGATTGTCAGCGTCGCATTGCTGGTCGTGCCATTCAGCGCTTTCAACTGATAGGTGAAGACCTCTGGCCCGGTAATGCTGGACGGCGATACCCCGGCTTTCAGAACATAGCTATAGCCACCCTGTGCGTTGATAGTCAGGGTGCCGTAGGTGCCGTTAATCACCGTGTTGCCGGTCGCGTTCACCGTGGTCATGCTGCTGGACGAACCGAGGCTGACGCCGCTGACTACGGTGCCGTTTGGCGCGCTATCGATACCGCCGCCGCCCACGCCGGTAATTACGTTACCGCTGGTAGTGCCGCCCGCAGTATCAACAAAGACGCCGGTAGTAACATCCGAGGTTATCTGCAGCTTACTGTTAGACAGCAGCGACAAACCGTCATCTGCCTGCAGCATCAAGGCATAATCGCCCCCCGGTAAGTTGAGGTTCACCGTTCCCGAGGATCCCGACAGCAGCAGAATTTTCAGGATGTTATCGACCTTCTGGTACATGCTATAGGTACCATCACCGTTGGACTTATAGATGTAAAGATCGAAGGTCGATAGCAGCGTCACCCCAGTCGCACTCGCCTTCAGCGACAGCGCACGAGATGCCCCATCGTCGACATGGAAAGTCGGCAATTGGTTGGTCTGAATCAAATTCACCGTCAGCAGATCGCCAACCCCAAGGTTCAGCACGTTGAGGTTCTGCGAACTGCCCGTGGCCCCGGTAATTTGCTGTACGGAGGTGGTCAGCGACAGCCCCACTTCGTCATTCACCGCATTAAGGATCTGCGTACCGATAGATGGATCGATAGTCACGGTGAAGACCGGCGTTTTCGGCCCTTCGTTGCCCGCCGCATCGGTAGCGCTGAACGTAAAGGTGTGGGTGGTGCTGGTCAGGGCAGTGCCTGGCGTCCAGGTCCACTGACCGTTTGCCCCTGCCGTCACCGTGGCAACCACGGTACCACCATCGTAGATTTTGACCTGGCTGTTGGCCTCCGCCACGCCGGAGAAAGTTGGCCGCGTATCGTTGGTAATACTACCGGTGGTCAGGTTGCCCAAATCCGGTGCCACATCATCGGTCACGGTCAGGCCAGTAATCACCGTCGGCGCGACGGTATCGATATTGAGAGTAAATGATGGCGAAGTGCCGCCAATGTTACCCGCCGCATCGCTGGCAACCGCCGTGAAGACGTGGGCCCCATCCGCCAGCGGCACCGTCGGCGTAAAGCTCCATACGCCGCCTGCGCCCGCAACAGTGGTACCAAGGACTTTAGCGCCATCGTAAATAGTGATGGTCGCCCCCACTTCCGAAACGCCGCCGATGGTCGGTTGAGTATCGTTACTGCTGCCGTTGTTGGTCAGCGTACCGGTATTCGGCAGAATATCGTCGCTGACCGTCAGCGCCCCGAGCGTTGCAGGCGCTTTGGTGTCCACCGTCAGAACAAAGTCCGGTGAACGCGGCCCGACGTTGCCAACCTGGTCAGTCACGGTTGTCGACAGGGTGTAGGTGCCATCCGTCAGCGCACCTGGCGTAAAGCTCCACGCGCCGTTGCTGTCCGCCTGAACCGAGCCCAGAACAGACTGACCGTTGTAAATGGTGACGGTACTGTTGGCCTCCGCCATGCCATTAAGCGTTGGCGTATTGTCATTGGTAGCCCCACCATTCGTTACCAGCCCGATGACAGGCCCTACGTTGTCGCTGACCGTAATATTGTTCGCCATCACTGGCGGCGTAGTATCAATGGTCAGGGTAAAGACCGGCGAGGAGGCGCTGACGTTACCGGCAGCATCGCTTACCGTGGTGCTAAAGCGGTGAACCCCGTCGCTCAACGCCGATGGCGTGTAGCTCCACGCCCCGGAAGCGTTGGCCTGAACCGTCGCCAACAGCTTGCTGCCATCGTAGATATTGACCCACGCCAGCCCTTCGACCGTCCCACGCAGCGTTGGCGTATTGTCGTCAGACTGCGCACCATTAAGCAGATCGCCGGTGACCGCTCCGAAATTGTCGCTGACAATCGGCAGCGCCCCAGCCGATGGCGTCACGGTATCGACCGTCAGGTTAAAGGCTAGGGTCGGAGCGCTAGTATTCCCCGCCGCATCGGTGACCAGCAGCGTCAAGCTATGCGGCCCTTCTGGCAGTCCGGTTACGGGGGTAAATGACCAAATTCCCAACGCATTCACATCGGCGCGACCAATTTCCAGCGTGCCGTCCATAATGATAACCGTCGTGTTTGGCGTCGCGCCAAAACCGGAAATCGTTGGCCGGTTATCGTTGGTAGTCGCCCCGCTGCTCAGCGTGCCGGTGACCGGTGAGATATCGTCGGTTACCGTGAAGGATGTGATGGCCGCAGGCGCCGTAGTATCCACGCTGACGTTAAAGCTCGCTGACGGCAGGCTGACGTTACCGGCAGCATCCGTTGCGGTCACGGTAAAGCTGTGTCCTCCTGGAACCAACGGCGTGGTCACCTGGAAGTTCCACTGCCCGGTACCATTGGCGGTGACCGTCGTCAGCAGAATTCCATTGTCATATATGGACACCTTCGCACCCGGCTCCACGGTACCGCTAAGAACCGGTTGGGTATCATCGGTCACGCCACCGTTGGTGAGATTACCGGTAATCGAACCAATATCGTCGTTGACGGTAATCGCCCCCGGTATCGCCGGTGCAATGGTATCTACGGTGACGTTAAATACTGGAGAGCTGCCGCTAACGTTACCCGCCGCATCGGTCGCGGTGACCGATAGCGTATGGCTGTTATTATCCAGTGGCAGCAGTGGGGTAAACGACCATGAGCCGTTGGCGAGCGCGCGGGTTGTCCCCAGCAGCGTAGTGCCATCGTAAACTGAAATTAGCGCATTGGCCTCCGCACTGCCCGCCGCCCCGGCCAGCACTGGGCGGGTATCGTTGGTGGCACCACCGTTGGTGATACTTCCCGTTACCGGCGAAATGCTGTCGGTTAAGGTAAATGCCAACGGCGCATTTGGTGCAGCGGTGTCGATATTCAGGGTGAATGGCGGCGACGCCGCGCTCACGTTGCCTGCGGCATCGGTGGCGGTGGCGGTCAGGACATAAGAGCCGTCACCCAGCAAAGACGGTGCCAGGCTCCAGGTGCCGTCCGGGCCAGCCGTCACGGTGCCTACTATCGCTGCGCCGTTATACACCGTAATCAGAGCACCCGCCTCCGCGCGACCGCTGATAATTGGCGTGTTGTCGTTGGTGACCGTTCCGCTGGCCAACGCAGGTGACCCGACATTATTGGAGACCGTTAGTGCCAGAATCGGTGCAGGCGGCAGAGTATCAACCGTGAAATTAACCGGAGTCGAGGCGTTGCTGACGTTACCGATAGCATCGGTAGCGGTTACCGTAAGGCTGTGACTACCGTTTAACAACGTCGGTGTTTCAAAGACCCACGAACCGTCTGCCTGTGCCTGCGTAGTACCGAGCAGAAAAATACCGTCATAAATACTGATCGTACTGCCCGCCTCGGCGCTACCCACGCCCCCCACCAGCGTAGGTTTTGTGTCATTGGTGAAGCCGTTTTGAGCGATGTTGCCCAGACCTGGTACGGCATCATCGACGAGCGTAAACTGAGTAATCTGTGCCGGCGGCACGGAGTCAACGGTCAGCGTAAAGTTGCTTCCCGGGCTGGCGTTGCCTGCCTTATCGACTACCGTGATAACAAAGTTGTGCAGGCCTTCGCCCAAATTGCTGGATGGGGTGATAGTCCACCCCCCGGTCAGCCCAACGGTAGCGCGGCCGATTTCAACCCCACCTTCGGTGATGATGACAGTACTACCCGCTTCCGAGCCCTGCAGAGTGCCCGCGACTCCACTAAAGATTGGCGTTTTATCGTTGGTGGTGCCGCCATTGGCAATAAGACCAATCCCCGGAGCCTGATCGTCGTTGACCACCACAGTGGTGTTATCAGGATTGACAGAGTCCACCGTGAACTGGATAAGCGGAGAAGGCAACGTAGTGCTCACTCCGTTGGTCACCGTGGTGGTGATCAAATGTGCACCATCAAGCAACGAAGATGGCGGAGTGAAACTCCATGTTCCGTCTCCTTTCACCAATGCTGAACCGATAGGCAGGCCGTTATCATAGAACGT
The DNA here is from genome assembly GCF_040149365.1 of Kluyvera huaxiensis. Taxonomy (NCBI): domain Bacteria; kingdom Pseudomonadati; phylum Pseudomonadota; class Gammaproteobacteria; order Enterobacterales; family Enterobacteriaceae; genus Kluyvera; species Kluyvera huaxiensis. The sequence continues at coordinate 37,898 of NZ_JBEFLV010000017.1, read as the reverse complement.
AATCGTGGTACCGGCCTGCGCCTTACCGCTGAAGTCAGGGGTGTTGTCGTTGGTGAAGCTGCCGCTGGTAATGTTCGTCGTGACAGGCTGGACATCATCCACCACAACCAGGTCCGTTATCCCGCCGTTTAGTGCCGTGGTATCAATTGCCACCTGTACTGAAGCGCTCGGACCGCTTTCATTACCGGCCGCATCCATCACCTTGACGGTAAAGTTGTGCGGGCCATCTGCCAGCGGTACGCTCGGCCTGAAGCTCCAAACCCCAGCACCATCAACGGTGGTAGTGCCGATAAGCTTACCGTTGTCATAGATATTGACGGTGGCATTCAGTTCACTTACCAACGCCAGACTGGTGAAGGTCGGTTGGTTATTATTGACGACGCCAGCAAGAAGATCGGAAACAAGCAGCACCGATATTGCCGTAGGCGCAGTGCCATCAATTTGCAGCGTCAGAGTATCTGATGGGCTGCTGGTATTACCCGCCTTGTCGGTGGCGGTGACATAGAAATCGTAATTACCGTCAATAAGCGACGTCGAGGTATAGCTCCACTGGCCCGCTGCATTGGCAGTGACGGTGTCGATGGCAACGGTGCCGCGATAGATAGTCACCAGCGCATTGGCTTCAACCACGCCGCTCAAGGTCGGCGTCCGGTCGTTGGTCAAGCCGCCAGCAGGAACCGTACCCTGATAATTCGCGACATCATCGGTAGCCGTAATACTTCCCGGTTTGCCCGGCGCAGTGCCATCTACGATAACCGTAAATGAGCTCGATGGACCACTAACGTTGCCAGCTTTGTCGGTAACGGTGGTAATAAAGTTATAGGTGCCGTCCGGCAGCGAACCCGGTGTATAGCTCCAGATACCGGTGACATCGTCGACTGGCACCGTGCTAAGCGGCGTGGTGCCGTTATAAATCGTTACCGAGCCGCCAGGGTCTGCGGTACCGCTTAGCGTTGGCGTTTTATCATTGGTTAAGCCGCCCGATGTCAGCAAGCCAAAGCTACCGCCCGCCACGTCATCACGAACTTGTAGGTCAGCAACCGGCGCTGGGGCTATCGTATCCACGGTTAAATTCAGCGTCGGCGATGCTGTCCCTTCATTGCCAGCGGCATCGGTGGCCTTAGCGGTAATCACATGCGGGCCTTCTCCCAGCGGTGTGGAAGGAGTAAAGCTCCACTTACCATCTACCGCTGATGCCTTCACCGTGCCCAGCACCTTGATGCCATCATAAATGGTGACCGTGCTACCGAACTCGGCGGTACCGCTAAGCGTCGGGGTAGTGTCGTTGGTAAAACCGTTGGTGATAATGCCGGTTTGCGGATCCGCATTATCAGAAGCGGTGATGGTGCTGACCGGATCAGGGGCTTTGATATCCACCGTCAGCGTGAACGACGGGTTACTGGTCGATACGTTGCCCGCGGCATCGGTCACCACGACGGAGATGATGTGCTGGCCAGGATCGAGCAGATCAGTCGGGCTGAGGCTCCATTTACCGTTAGCATCAACCTGCACCTCACCCAGTTTTGTCGTTCCCTCGTACAGCGCCACCGTGGTATTGGCTTCCGCACTGCCGCTGAAGGTCGGTTTCTGGTCGTTGGTGCTGGCACCGTTGGTCAGCCCCCCAGTCACTGGCGAAGCCAAATCGGTCACCAATAGCCCGGTAACCGCATTAGGCGCAATGCTATCCACAATAATGACAAACGCCGTAGAAGCATCACTCTGATTACCCGCCGCATCCTCTACCACGGTGGTAAAGCTGTGCGATCCCTGGGTCAAACTTGCCGGTGGAGTATACTGCCAGATCCCGCTTCCGTTGACCTTCACCGTAGCTATCCAGATACCGTTGTCGAATAAGATAACGCTGCTGCCAGGCTCCGCCTTGCCACTCAGCGTTGGCGTCGTGTCATTAGTCGACTTACCGTCACTGATCGGCAGGGTATCATCGTTAACCGCGAAGTCAGTGCTAATGGCCGGTTTACCTGTGTCCACAGTCAGCTCAAAGGCCGGTGAAGAACCCGTGCTGACGTTACCCGCTTTATCCGTGACGGTGGTGGTAATGCTGTAGTGGGCATCACCAAGCGACTGCGTTGGCGTGAAGGTCCATTGGCCACTGCCGCCCACGCTCACCGTCCCCAAAATCACATTGCCGTTGTTGTAGATATTAACGGTGCTACCCGCTTCGGCACGTCCGGTAAAGGTTGGCGTATTGTCGTTGGTACTGCTGCCGCTGGTCAGTAATCCGGTGACCGGCGAGAAGTCATCGCTGACCGCAAAGTTAGTCACATTCGCCGGCGGTACGGTATCAATAAACAGGTCGAAAGCCGGTGATGCCGGGCCAACGTTTCCGGCAGCATCCGTCGCCGTCGCCTTCAGGTTGTACTCACCGTCAGCCAGATTGCTGCCCGGCGTGAAGGTCCAGCTACCGTCGGTGTCCGATGCTTTAACAGTACCGAGTACCGTTGCACCATTGTAGATGGTCACCGTGCTGCCAAACTCAGCAAAACCGTTGAGAGTTGGTTTCGGATCGTTTGTACTGCCGCCATTTGTCACCGTGGCAACGACCGGTGGCACATCATCCGATACCGTAAAGGTCGGGGCGGTCAGCGGCGCAGTCTTGTCGATAGTAATAACAAAATCGGTTGATGCTGTGCTGACGTTACCCGCCAGATCGGTCACCTTAGCCGTAATATGGTAAATACCTTCATCCAGAGCCGATGGGGTGTAGCTCCAGTTACCGTTGCTATCCGCCTTGACGGTGCCCAGCACATCGGTGCCGTTATACAAAACAATGGTCGCTCCGGCTTCGACTCTACCGCTGAAGGTTGGCGTCGTGTCGTTGGTACTGCCGCCGTTCGCCACGTTGCCGATATTCGGCGCAACGTTGTCGGTGACAATCAGCGCGGTAATAGTATCCGGCGCTTTAGTGTCGACGCTGAAAGAGAAGGACGGGGACGGTTTACTGACGTTACCCGCCGCATCGGTTGCCGTTGCCGTCAGGCTGTAGTTGCCGTCCGGCAGCGCCACCGTCGGTGCAAAGCTCCAGTTACCGTTGCTATCCGCCTTCCCGGTACCGATAAGCGTCGAGCCGTTATACACATTGACGGTGCTATTGGCTTCGGCATGACCGCTAAGGGTTGGCGACGGATCGTTGATATCCGCCCCGCTACCCACAGGCCCTGTGGACGGTAGTTTAGTATCGGTAACCGTAATGCCGCTTATCTGCGTCGGTGCCGTCGTATCGATAACCACGACCACAGGTGTTGACACATTGCTGACGTTACCGGCGACGTCGGTAGCCGTCGCGGTCAGCGAATGCGAGCCCGGGCCCAACACCGGTAGATTCACAGTCCACAGACCACCGATGCCAGCGACCGTCGTCCCCAGAATGGTGGTGCCATCGGTATCGTAAACGGTAATAGTCGCCCCTTGTTCAGACACACCGCTGATGCTCGGCGTGGTGTCGTTGGTGCTAGCTCCAGCTAATAAAGGCGTGCCGTCGGCGGCTACCGTCAGGCCCGACATCGCGTCTGGCGCCTTGGTATCGACGGTAAAGCTAAAGCCCGGCGAGCTGATGCTGGTGTTACCCGCCGCATCCGTAGCGGTGGCGGTCAGGGTGTAGGTGTTATCGCCCAGCGGCGTCGTTGGGGTGATGCTCCAGTTGCCGTTGGCATCGGTCTGCGTCGTCGCCACCAGCGTGGTTCCATTGTAGATATTGACGGTGCTGTAGGCTTCCGCGCGGCCGCTCAGGGTTGGCTGGCTGTCGTTGATGCGATCGTTGGCATGGATAACGCCGGTGCTCGGTTGTTTGTTGTCAGTAACTATAATTGCGCTTATCTGCGCAGGAGCCGTGAGGTCGACAACGACTACCGTCGGCGGTGACGCGGCGCTGACGTTGCCTAAAGAATCGGTGGCAGTGGCAGTGATCGAGTGCGAGCCTTCCCCCAACGGATTGATGGCGACAGACCATTTGCCATCAGAGCCTGCCGTCACGGTGCCGAGCAGCGTGGTGCCATTGCTGTCATATAATCTGACGACGCTATTCGGTTCGCTGCTACCGCTGACGGTCAGCGTGGTATCTTTAGTGCTACCACCCGGTACCAGCACACCGGTGTCAGCGGTAATGGTAAGGCTGCCGATAACCGCTGGCGGCGTGGTGTCTACCGTCAGGTTAAACGGCGGTGATTTCACGCTGGTATTACCACCACCGTCGGTGACCGTGGTGGTCAGGCTATGCGGCCCATCCTTCAGCGGTGCTGTCGGGGTAAAACTCCAGGCCCCTACACCATTTGCCAGGGCGGTGCCCAGCACGGTGTTGCCGTCATAAATGGTGATGATAGCGTTGGCTTCCGCCAGCCCGCTGAGGGTTGGCGTATTATCATTAGTCGAGCCACCATCTAAAATCGCGCCTATCCCCGGCGCGCGATCATCGTAAACCAGCAGATTCGTTACTATCGACGGAATGTCGTTATCCACGTTCAGTATAAACTCGGGTGACAGCGAACTGGCGTTGCCAACGGCATCGGTCACCTGGGTAGTGATGGAATGTTTCCCGTCCAACAAAGGTGCGCCTGGAATAAAGCCCCAATGACCGTCTGCGCCCACGGTAACCTGACCAATAATCAAACCGTTGTCGAATATTGATACCGTGGTGCCTGGCTCTGCGGTGCCGCTGATGATTGGCGTACCATCGTTGGTGAAGCCGCCGTTATCGACCTGGCCAATGCCTGGATTGGCATCGTCGACAATGGTCAGATTCCCTACAGGGTCTGGTACCAGCGTATCAACCGTGACCACAAAAGGAGCCGAAGGTGCAGAGACCGTCCCGCCGTTATCAACAGCAAAGGTGAAACTGTGGCTGCTATCACTCAACCCCGTTGAAGACGCCCACATCCAGGTCCCGCTCGATATAACCTCTCCCACCTTAACACGGTTATCATAAATAATAACCGTGGTGCCTGCCGGCGCATTGCCATTGAAGACCAGATGCTTATCGTTGGTTATCCCCCCATTGGCAATCGGGCCAATGCCAGGCAATAAGTTATCGTAGGCACTGACGTTGCTGACCGAATCGGGAGGCGGTGCAACCAATACAATAAAGGGATCGGATAGCGCGCTCGCATTGCCCGCCTCATCGGTGACCTGGGTCGTAATGGTGTGTGCGCCGCCAGCAAGTGGCGCATCGGGGGTAAACGACCACACACCGTTGTTACCCACCAGCACGGTGCCAAGCAGGATACCGTTATCGTAAATACTGACCGTCGTGCCTTCTTCCGCACTACCGCTGATCACGGGTCTTGTATCATCGGTTTGTTCGCCGTTAAGCAACTCGCCCTGTTTCACGCCAACGTTATCGGTAATCTCCAGATCGGTGATCTTATCCGGCACTTTGGTATCGACGGTAATCTCCACCACCGCCGTCGGCTGGCTGGTATTGCCCGCCGTATCCACGGCGACCGCCGTCAGACTATGCGGGCCATCAGCCAACGGGGTTGCCAGCTCCAGCCCCCAATTACCGAGCGGATCAACGGTAGTACGCGCGATTTCCGTTGTGCCGTCATAGATGATTATCTGCGCGCCCGCTTCCCCTTTGCCGCTCAGAATCGGCGTGCTGTCGTTGGTGGCCCCCCCTGAATTCACGGTCCCGACAGTAGGCTGCATATTATCGGTGACGATAAACTGCGTCGGCGCGTTCGGCGCCGTCACATCAACGCTCAGCACAAAATCTGGCGACGGTGCACTGACGTTGCCAGCAGCATCAGTCACCGTGGTAGTGATGTGATGGGTTCCATCCGCCAGCGGCGTGCCCGGCATAAAGCCCCACTGCCCATCATCACCGACTTTAACCGTGCCGATAATGTTACTGCCATCATAAATAGTTACCGTGCTGCCCGGTTCGGCGCTACCGCTGATAATCGGCGTATTGTCATTGGTTAATCCGCCGTTGGCCAACTGCCCAACCCCCGGCGTTTTATCATCGACAACAATAAGACCCGCGGCAGGATTCGGTACCAGGGTATCGACGTTAACCACAAACGGTTCGGACGGCGCGGATGGGCCGCTGCCGTTGTCGACCGTGAAGGTCACGCTGTGCGAGCCATCGCCCAGCGCCGGGGACGGGGTATAGCTCCAGTTGCCGGAGCCGTCTGCGACCACTGTCGTCACCAGCACACCGTTGTCGTAGACCGCAACCGTACTATTGGCGGCCGCCTTGCCGCTAAAGGTTGGCGTGTTGTCGTTAGTAGCGGCGCCGTTGGTCAACGCACCGGTAACAGGATTTACGTTATCATTCACCACCAACCCGCTAATCGGCCCCGCAACCGGTGAAATCGTCAGGTCAAACGCTGGCGATGTAGGGCTGATATTGCCCGCAGCGTCGGTGACGATGGTGGTGAAATGGTGCAGACCGCTGGACAACGGCGCATTCGGGGTAAAGCTCCAGCGCCCGGTTGAGTCCGCCGTGGCCTGCCCCAGCAGCACCGAGCCGTCATAGATGCTGACGGTGGCGTTCGCTTCGGCGCGACCCGCAAAGGTTGGCGTGGAGTCATCGGTAGTGCCACCGCTGGTCAGTTTGCCGGTAACAGGCCCGACATCATCGGTCACGGTGAGATTAATCGTGGCAAGCGGCGCCGCAGTATCCACGCTAAAGACCAGTTCAGCCGTCGGCTGGCTGGCGTTACCGGCGGCATCCACTGCCACCACGGTCAAACCGTGCGCCCCATCGCTGAGCGGGGTGCTCAGTTCCAGCCCCCAACTACCGTCACCATTGGTAACGGTACGCGCGATTTCAACACCCTTGTCATAAATAATGATTTCACTGCCCGGTTCAGCCTGGCCGCTCAGCACCGGCGTGCTGTCGTTGGTGACATCCCCGGCCATGATGGTGCCGACAACCGGGTTAGTATTATCCGTAGCAATAAATAGTGCGACTGGCGCTGGTGCCTGGGTATCCACCACCAGCACAAAATCGGCGGACGGCGCGCTGGTGTTACCCGCCGCATCGGTCACCGTAGTAGTGATATGGTGAGTTCCGTCGGTCAACGCGGTGCCCGGCGTAAAGCCCCATCGGCCGTCACTGCCAACCAGAGCGGTGCCAATAATGATGGCATTGTCATACAGCGTCACCGTCGTGCCGGGCTCTGCCTTACCGCTGATAATTGGCGTGCCGTCGTTGGTGGAGTCACCGCTGTGCAGTTGACCAATACTCGGATTGAGATCGTCGACGACGGTAAACTCGCTCGCGGCATTTGGCACTTTAGTATCAACGGTCAGGAAGAAATCCAGCGGCGGCGAGGAATCACCGGTCACGGAGAAGGTGAAATGATGTTCTCCCTCGCTTAACCCCGACGGCGGCGTAAACGTCCACGAGCCTGTTGGGTCAACAACGAAGGTACTCGTTATCAATACGCCGTTGTCATAGACAGTCAGCATAGTTAATGGCGGAGCATTTCCGAGGAAGGTAGGCGTGCTATCGTTAGTCACTGCACCGTTCGTCAGTGACCCGATACCCGGCGCGGTGTCATCTAACACATTAAGGATCGTCACCAGACCGCTCGGTGCCGTAATCGTCAGCTCAAACGGTGGCGACGGCGAGCTGGCGTTGCCCGCCGCATCGGTCACCACGGTGGTGAACGTATGATGCCCCGATGACAGCGGCGCATCCGGGGTGAAGCTCCAGCTACCGTCCGCCTGCGACGTTACGCTGCCTAATAGGGTTGTGCCGTCATAAATACTGACCGTCACTTTACCTTCGACGCTACCCGCCGCGCCGCTAAAGGTTGGTCTGGTATCATCAGTCGAATCATTACTGTTCAGTGGCCCTTTATAAATGCCGACATCATCCTCGACGTTGAAGCTGGTCATTTTCTGCGGCGTGTCAGTATCGACGGTAAAGTCCAGCGGCTTGGTGGTTGGCCCAACGTTACCGGCTTGGTCCACGGAGTTAGCGGTGAGGGTATGAGTGCCATCCTTAAGCGCCGTGGTCAGTTCCAGCCCCCAGTTCCCTTGCCCGTCAGCTACCGTGGTTCCGATTAATTTACCGTTATCGTAAATATTTACCGTACTTCCCGCTTCGGCCTTACCGCTGAGAACCGGTGTATTATCGTTCGTTGCCATACCGGCGGTGATGGTTCCCAGCCCCGGCGCATGATTATCGGTCGCAATCATCATGGTGATAGCGCCCGGTGGGGTAGTATCAATGGTGACGACAAATGCTCCACTGTGGGCGCTGGTTATCGAACCATTGCTGACGGTAGTGGAAAAGCTATGTGCCCCATCAGGCAGTTCTGCGGTTGTAAAGCTCCAGGCTCCTTTACTGTCAGCCTTAACAGTACCCAATATCAGCGAGCCATCGTAAATCGTGACCATACCATAAGGAATGGTGGTGCCACTTAAGGTTGGCGTATTGTCATTAGTGAAGCCACCGCGGGCGATTGAACCCGTTATCTGAGCAACGTTATCAGTAACCGTTAGATTAGCGATGCTATCAATCTGGGTTAGCTCGGTATTTGTGCCGGAGCCGTTGTCGTTATCAGGATCCGTAGCATTAATACCATGATCCTGATGTCCTCCGGAGCTCCCTATACTGCTGGCGGCAGCGGCCATACCGGCGCCCACTCCCAGCGCACCCAAAATCCACGGCATCGCCCCTTCCGTACCGCTCTGGACGATCAGCAGAGAATCGATATCGGCCAATGGCGCAAAATGCAACCCGGTGGCAGGCTCTTTCACCCACCACAGCGCACCGTTTTGATCCTCCAGAACCAGTTCGCTTCCGTGACCTTCGGCATCCACCGTAAAATAGTTTTCAATGGTTATCTTCTCGCCGTCTTTAAGCGTAATAACCAGATCGTTTCCATGGCGATCCAGTTCGGCTATGTCCTGCGGGTTGATTTTTAGTTTTACGATGCTCGGCGAAATAACGCTTGCGGATTCACCAGAAACGGTTGAAGTAGTCGCGCCACTCCGGGCAGTAATAGAGATATTAGCCATATGATTAGAACCTCGTCACAGAGCAGCAATGAATGGGTTATTGTGAACAGCCAACCAAATAAAATATCCCGGTATATAACTGATTAATGAGCCGTGGCGCGGGCCATGGGTGCATGGCGTCGTCCCATCAACAATATAAAAATGAATAAAATCAAAACACTGTAATTATATTTAGATAATTAATAATTTACTTGATTAACTATTTCGCTTATTTAGTTATTGGTTGTAAAAAAAAGATGACAGAATATGTTGCCTCTGGTTTCCATTTTGAACAGTTGCATCTATAATTAATCCCCACTGAGTGAGTCGTTAAATAAACCTTCCGCAATGCCTAATACCGATGAAAAAAACCCGCCCGTAGCAATAAAACATCTACGTTAAAATTTATGATTATCTTCATAGAATTTTAAACCCATCGAGTTCAAAAACCCCAGGGTTCACGCCGGTATTAGAAAATCATACATTTTTAAAAAGCTTCTCATACGATTGTATGACATGAATTGATTTTGTGTAGTGACAACATTGAGACACAGTTAATATAAATGCGAATAAAATCATAGGTTAAATTTCAACACATTGATTATATTGAGTTAATTAATAAATTAGATTCAGAAAAATCCTACCAGCAAACCACACATCAATAGCTTAAGTTAAACTCCACTATTTTTTCATTGATATAAAATATATCCTTAAGTGGTGCTTAAATGAGTTTTACAGCCACCATTTATAATAAGTTGATGTGTAATGGAAAAGAAGTTGCTAGTCTGAATTTTGAAAACATCAATACATTTCCATTAATTATCTAGCGACCATTTTATTAAATGGCATCACAATAGCTTTCGATACATTCATAGAACTATTTTTCAATACAATTACTTTTAGCTAAGCAAAATAATCTTTTAGCCGTGCTAAATAAATGCAGGGTTAATTTATTAAAAAATGATGCAATCAGGCAAACATGAGTCCTGGAATAGAGAATGGAAATGAAGGGAAAACCGTACTCGGTTACCAGAGGCATATAGGGAGAAACGAAAGCGAACGTATAGACAGCAGCATACTGAGTACGTCAGAAATGAAAAAACCCGAGCAACTAAGTTGCTCGGGTTTCATGTTTGGCGGAAGCGTAGAGATTCGAACTCTAGAACCCTTTCGGGTCGCCGGTTTTCAAGACCGGTGCCTTCAACCGCTCGGCCACGCTTCCAATGAGGCGCACTATAAACATCCCGAACGGACCTGTAAAGCACCAATACGTTCGTTTGCCTGAAAAACAGCCAAAAAGTTGTTGTTCGTCTGAAAAAACAACAAAACGGCTAGTTTTACAGCGCTTTAGCCGCCTTTTTCGCTTAGTGCTTTTTGATGTACATATCTTTGGTGTAGTAATAACCCAGTCTGTCTGGAGTAAATCCACCGACCCACGGTTTCACCAGGTGCGTGCGCACGTAGTGGTACACCGGAATCGCCGGAACATCACGCCCCAACATATCTTCTGCTTTCTGATAGTCGCGTGCGCGCTGGGCCGGGTCCTGCGCTTTCGCGGCATCGCGCAGCGCAGCGTCATAATCCGGGTTGCTGTATTTCGCCGTGTTCTCGCTATCACCGGTACGGAAGGTATTCAGGAAGGTCGACGCATCGTCGTAATCGGCAATCCAGGCGTAGCGCACCACATCAAAGTTGCCGGTGTGCATTGTGTCCAGCATGGTTTTCCATTCCTGGTTTTGCAGCTTCGCTTCCACACCGAGATTTTTCTTCCACATCGATGCCGCCGCGATCGCAATGCGCTGATGTGATTCCGAAGTGTTATAAAGCAGATTAAACGACAGCGGATGCGAATCATTAAATCCCGCTTCCGCCAGCAGCTTCTTCGCTTCCTCGATTCGTTTATCGCGCGGCCAGGACGCATAGTCCGGTCCGTTAAGCTTCACGCCGCCGATTTCAGGTTGGCTGATAACCCACGCCGGGCGCTGCCCCTGTCCCAACACTTTGTCGGCAATGATGTCTTTATCCAGTGCCATATTCAGCGCCCGGCGCACGCGTACATCGTTGAAAGGGGCGCGGGTGGTATTGAATTCATAGTAATAGGTTGCCAATTGTGGCGAGACATCTACCTCATCGCCCAGCGTTTTTTTCAACTGGCTGAATTGGTTGATTGGCAGCGTATAAACAATATCCACCTCTCCCGCTTTATAGCGGTTCACATCCGCCGCCTCAGAACGAATCGGCAGATAGGTCACTTTATTAATGACCGTGTGTTTGTCATCCCAATAGCGCGGGTTACGGACGGCGACAATGCGCTCATTCACCACCCAATCAGACAGGCTGTAGGCACCGCTGCCAACAAAATGCTCTGGCTTAACCCATTTATCGCCGTAGCGAGTAATCAATACTTTATCAAGCGGTACCAACGAGGGGTGAGCCAGCATGGCGAGGAAAGATGAGGTGGGCTGCGACAGCGTGACTTCCAAAGTGGTGTCGTTCAGGGCCTTCACGCCAAGCGTGTCAGGATCTTTTTTACCCAGCGCGATATCGGCGGCGTTAACAATGTGCATGTTGCCAGGATAGCTGGCATACGGTGAACCGGTGGCTGGCGTCACCAAGCGCTGCCAGCTCCAGACAATATCCTGCGCGGTAATGGCGGAGCCATCTGCCCAGGTAATTCCCGGACGCAGGTGGAACGTCCAGACGGTGTTATCTTTATTGTCCCAGGACTCGGCCAGACGCGGTTCGATACTGCCATCACCCTTCACTGCCACCAGCCCATCGAACAGATCGCTGATAATGTTGAACTCGACGTCGCTTTCCACTTTATGTGGATCCAACGATGCCGGTTCATTACCGTTGCTGCGCACCAGCGTCTGTTGTTCGGCAAGCGCGGTACCTTCCGGCACGTTTGCTGCCTGTGCGGCTCCGGTCATGCCGATTGCCAGTATGACCATTGTGATGTAGTTATGTTTTTGTATTTTCATTTCCATTGCCTTGTTGTTTTAACCCTTTTCACTCTTGGCGCGGATATGAAATTACGCAACTTCTTTCAACGACCTATAAGATATTGATCTCGCTCTTTGCTGCTTTCGCGAGGATTCTGTGAGCTGGCAGTAATCCCCTGATTAAGCAGAGTAAAGATGGGTAAAAACATTTGGGTATAAAGGAAACTTTTCTTATGCTGAGCCACTAATAACATCTGTCATAAGAGAGTGACTCATGGATCGCATAATTACATCATCGCGTGACCGCTCATCGCTTTTGAGCACACACAAAGTCCTGCGTAATACCTATTTTCTGCTGAGCCTGACGCTGGCGTTTTCTGCCATCACCGCCACCGCCAGCACCGTGCTGATGCTGCCGTCTCCGGGATTAATCCTGACGCTGGTCGGCATGTACGGCTTGATGTTCCTGACCCATAAAACGGCAGACAAGCCGGTGGGGATTTTGTCGGCGTTCGCGTTCACCGGTTTTCTGGGCTATATCCTGGGGCCAATCCTGAATGCTTACCTGTCTGCAGGTATGGGCGACGTTATCGGCATGGCGTTAGGCGGTACGGCGCTGGTGTTCTTCAGCTGCTCGGCCTACGTGCTGACCACCCGTAAAGACATGTCCTTCCTCGGCGGTATGCTGATGGCAGGTATCGTAGTGGTGCTGATTGGTATGGTGGCGAACATCTTCCTGCAGCTGCCTGCGTTACACCTGGCCATTAGCGCGGTGTTCATTCTGATCTCCTCAGGCGCAATCCTGTTTGAGACCAGCAACATCATCCGCGGTGGTGAGACCAACTACATCCGTGCGACGGTGAGCCTGTACGTTTCCCTGTACAATATCTTCGTCAGCCTGCTGAGCATCCTGGGCTTCGCAAGCCGCGACTAACCCTAAGACGCTTCAGTATCAAGGCCTCGCTTATGCGGGGCCTTTTTATTTGCTACACTTCCCGCCATCTGTTTGTTGTGTGAAAAATTATGCTTATCTACGAAAACACCGAAATTGAGACCGATAGCGAAGGCTATCTCAAAGACACGACGCTCTGGAGCGAAGGGCTGGCGGCGGCAATAGCGGCTAATGAAGGGATTGAACTGAGCCCTGAGCACTGGGAAGTCGTCCGTTTTGTGCGTAATTTCTACCTCGAGTTCAACACCTCGCCGGCTATCCGTATGCTGGTGAAGGCGATGGCCAACACCTTCGGCGAAGAAAAAGGCAACAGCCGCTATCTGTATCGTCTGTTCCCGAAAGGCCCGGCCAAACAGGCAACAAAAATCGCTGGCCTCCCTAAACCGGTGAAGTGTATTTAATAGCGAATACTAAAGTTGCTCCACGCTTGTTCGGGTTGATGAGGCTCGGCCAGAACTTTATCAACCCGGGCGCTGCGCGGACCGCCGGCTTTTAACCACGCCAGCAGTTTCTCCACCTGCTCATCATTACCGCAGGCCAGCACTTCGACGCTGCCGTCATCCAGGTTCTTCGCGTAGCCGCGTAGGTCAAGTCGCACCGCCTCCTGCTGGGTAAAGTAGCGAAACCCCACGCCCTGCACCTGACCGTAAACCCAACAAATCACACATTTATCCACGCGGATTTCCTCCCGTACATTTTTACTTCATCCAGACACTGTAGCGTCAATCGCCTGCACATTCTTCCGCCGTTCGTTGCATTTGTGCGGGGAAGTCGGGAAAATGCAGCCTGATTCCTTCAAAAAGCCAGATATAAAAAACTATGAGTGTACGTTTAGTGTTAGCCAAAGGGCGCGAAAAATCATTGCTGCGCCGTCATCCCTGGGTCTTTTCCGGCGCAGTCGCCCGCATGGAAGGCAAAGCCAGCCTCGGCGAGACCATTGATATTGTTGACCATCAGGGTAAATGGTTAGCCCGTGGCGCGTATTCTCCCGCGTCGCAGATCCGTGCCCGCGTCTGGACATTTGACGCTAACGAAACTATCGATATCGACTTCTTCGTCCGCCGTCTACAGCAAGCACAAAGCTGGCGCACCTGGCTGGCGCAAAAAGACGGTCTGGACAGCTACCGCCTTATCGCCGGCGAGTCTGACGGTCTGCCGGGCGTCACCATCGACCGCTTTGGCTCGTTCCTGGTGTTGCAACTCCTGAGCGCCGGGGCTGAGTACCAGCGCGCCGCGCTGATTAGCGCTCTGCAAACTCTCTTTCCGGAATGTGCTATTTACGACCGTAGCGATGTTGCGGTGCGTAAAAAAGAAGGGATGGAACTGACGCAAGGACCGGTCACCGGCGAACTGCCACCTGCCCTGTTGCCGATTGAAGAACACGGCATGAAGCTGCTGGTGGATATTCAAGGTGGGCATAAAACCGGTTATTACCTCGATCAGCGCGACAGCCGTCTGGCAACCCGCCGCTACGTCGAGAATAAACGCGTGCTGAACTGCTTCTCCTACACCGGTGGTTTTGCCGTTTCTGCACTGATGGGCGGATGCAGCCAGGTCACTAGCGTCGATACCTCTCAGGAAGCGCTGGACGTTGCCCGCCAGAACGTTGAACTGAACAAACTCGACCTCAGCAAAGCAGAGTTCGTGCGCGATGACGTGTTCAAACTGCTGCGCAAATACCGTGACCAGGGTGAGAAATTCGATGTAATCATCATGGATCCACCGAAATTCGTTGAGAACAAAAACCAGCTAATGGGCGCTTGCCGCGGCTATAAAGACATCAACATGCTGGCTACCCAGTTGCTGAATCCCGGTGGCGTACTGCTGACCTTCTCTTGCTCTGGTCTGATGACCACGGATTTATTCCAGAAAATCATCGCCGATGCCGCTGTAGATGCTGGTCGTGATGTACAATTTATAGAGCAGTTCCGTCAGGCAGCCGATCACCCGGTGATTGCGACGTACCCGGAAGGTCTCTATTTGAAAGGGTTTGCCTGCCGCGTCATGTAACTTGAAAAGCGAAATGGTGTCTATATATAGATAGTAGGCGCTGTTTCCCGGGAGGTGTATATGATGATTACCAGCAAATTCGGTATTGGCCAACAGGTGCGTCACTCCCTGCTCGGCTACCTGGGTGTGGTGGTGGATATCGACCCGGTTTACTCACTTGACGATCCCGAGCCCGACGATCTGGCGGCTAACGATGAGCTTCGTGGGCTGCCCTGGTATCACGTGGTGATGGAAGACGATGAAGGCCAGCCAATGCACACCTATCTGGCCGAAGCGCAGTTAAGTAGTGAGCCACGTGAAGACCATCCGGAACAACCCACAATGGACGAACTGGCCCGCACTATTCGCCGACAGCTACAGGCACCGCGGCTACGCAACTAGCCGCCCTCTCAAATGAAAAAACCCCGCTACGCGGGGTTTTTTATTACTTCGCCAGACCAAGGCGCGGGATTTCAATCGCCGGGCAGCGATCCATCACCACCTGCAGTCCAGCATTTCGCGCAAGGACGGCGGCCTGCTCGTTGATCACACCAAGCTGCAGCCACAGCGTTTTTGCGCCAATCGCAATCGCGTCTTGCGCCACACCCCACGCGGCTTCGGAATTGCGGAACACGTCAACCATATCCACTTTTTCCGGTACGTCAGCCAAAGTGGCATAGCCTTTTTGCCCAAGCAGCGTACTTCCCGCTACCTTAGGTGAAACCGGGATCACGTGATACCCCTGATCCAACAGGTATTTCATCACCCGGTAGCTCGGGCGGTCGGGTTTATCGCTAGCGCCCACCAGCGCGATAGTGCGCGTTGTGGTCAAAATACTGGCAATATCATTTTCAGTCATCATTATCCTCCTGGCCAATCACTTAAGTGTAAGCGAGTCCGCTAACGTCGCGCGTCAAATTTTTGCCAATCAGGGCTTGCAGCCTGATTCGCTTGCAGTAATCTGTCTGGATTACACACTTAGGGATAGTTTTATGGAACTCACTACTCGTACCCTGGCGGCGCGTAAACACATTGCGCTGGTCGCGCACGATCACTGCAAAGATATGCTGATGAAATGGGTGCAGCGTCATCGGGAATGTCTGGCGCAACACACGCTATCAGCCACCGGCACCACAGGTAATCTGGTACAACGTGCAACCGGCCTGGAAGTGCAGGCGCTGCTAAGCGGCCCAATGGGCGGCGATCAGCAGGTAGGCGCTCTAATATCGGAAGGTAAAATTGATGTCCTGATCTTTTTCTGGGACCCACTTAATGCCGTTCCGCACGACCCGGACGTAAAAGCCCTGCTGCGCCTGGCTACCGTATGGAACATTCCGGTGGCCACAAACGCTTCAACCGCTGATTTTATCATCCAGTCGCCAAACTTCGGCGAGCCGGTTGATATTTTGATCCCTGATTATCAGCGCTACCTCAGCGATCGACTGAAATAAGCTGCTGATAACACCGGCACCGCTCCTGCGGCGCCGGTAAAGATTACGGCTTACGCGCGACCGGTACCGACAGCTGCTTTAACACTTCAACAAACGGCGACGGCTGAGCCTTATTAAACAACAGCCAGACTCTCTGCTTAGCGCGGGTGATGGCCACATACAGCAGCCGCCGCTCTTCGGCATCCGGGAAATCCTCTGGCATAGGCAGCAACGCCTGCTCCATAATCGACTCTCTGGCGGGAGCCGGGAAACCATCGAACCCTTCCTGAAGCCCCAGCACAATAACGTATTCAGCCTGTTGGCCTTTGCTGGCGTGTACGGTCATAAAATCGATATTCAGATTCGGCCAGCGGGTCGCCGCCTTCGCCAGCGCGGCAGGCTTGAGATGGTGGTAACGGGCAAGGACGAGGATCCGCTGCTCGGGTGTTGCGTAACCGCTGAGCTTATCAAACAGATCGTCGAGTTTATCGTCTTCCAACAGCGTGACGGCGTTTTTATCCCCTGCGCTCAAGCTGTTAAGCGGTTTACTCAATTGATGCGGGTTTTGCTGAATGAAGCGGTTGGCTATCTCACCGATACGGCTATTAAAACGGTAGGTGGTATCCAGCGCGCAGTTATCCCCTTCACCAAAATAGTGATTGAACGCGGTGGTCAGCGACAGCTGCGCGCCGCTGAAACGATAGATGGCCTGCCAATCATCACCCACGGCGTACAGCGACGTTTGTGAATTCTGCTTTCGTAGTGCGGCCAGTAGTGCCGCGCGCTGCGGAGAGATATCCTGGAATTCATCAACCAGAATATGCTTCCACGGGCTGACAAATTTACCTTTTTCCAGAATGATAATGGCCTGATGGATAAGGCCCGAGAAATCCACCGCGCCTTCGTCTTTTAAGGCGGTTTTCCAGGCTTTAAGCAGCGGTGCCATCAGCTTGATACGTTTACCGAAAAGATCGCGCACCTCTTCTGGCGCAGCGGCAATCATTTCAGCCTGTGAGCCACCGTGCATTCGCATCAGACTTACCCAGCGGTCTAGTCGGCTGCCCATCCGTTTCAGGATCTTTTCATTCTCCCAGAAACTTTCATCAGCCACGTCCCAGCCCAGCTCTTCCTGCAACCAAAGCCGCCAACCTTTCGCCTGAGCTTTTTTCTCACGACACTGCGCCTGCCAGCACTCGGTAAATAGGGTATGACGCGCGACGGCATCATTCTCCAGTTTGCTAACCACCGGCACTTTTTTACTGCCCTGCTGGATGATAAACAGTGCCAACGCGTGGAAAGTTCTGGCGGTAATCGCATCGGTATGCAATCGGGTTTGCAGGCGCTCGTCCATCTCTTGCGCCGCTTTACGGCCAAAGGCCAACAGCAATATCTGCTCAGCCGAGGCTTCACCGCGCGCCAGCAGCCAACCAGCACGCGCCACCAGCACCGAAGTTTTACCGCTTCCCGCGCCAGCAAGCACCAGCAAGGATCGCTCGCCGTTAACCACCGCCTGTGCCTGGGAAGCGTTGAGCGGGGAAGATTCAATCTGGGCAAAAAAGTCTCTGTACTGGCTGAGCATGGCCTCGGTATAGCGTTGGTTGTGCTTCGCCCTGCCACTTTCTTTATCAGCAAGCCAGGCCTGACATTGCTGCCAGGCTTCGCGACAGTTATCAAACTCGGCAAGACGGCTTGTCGGCAGCGGTAGACCTTCGAGCGCAGTGATAATTCGCTGACGAATCGCCTGTGCCTGTTGGCGGCTTAGCCATTGGCTTTCGACGCTGCTGCCAGCGATAATCGCCAGCTGTGACTGGAGAAGCTCGGCGGCAATGTCACTCATTTCCGCACTCCACTCCTGCCATAGCCCTAGCAGATGACGGTGAAAACGCTGGGTGTCGCTCCACTCCGTTCCGTGCAGGCGCACAACTTTGTCCTCTGGCAGAACGAACTCCAGCTCACCCCACACCAGCCCGCGTTTGCAGTTGATGTTCAATAACTGATTGAAAGGAATAATATATTCATGCTGAGGGCCGGATACCCTGACGCCCGCATTGAGGATCTCAACCCGGTCGTAAGGATGCTGCGCCATGCGCTTGCCAAGCGTCGTTGCTTTTAATTCCATGTCATGCCGAGTCCTGACTTTTTTCGATATCTCACAGTGTAACCGCCAGAGAATAGGTGCTCCAGCGTAAAAAAACGTTACAATCATCAGGTCTTATTTTTCACAGCGCTGCACAGAGGTTTTATGCGTACTGTTCTGAATATTTTGAATTTTGTATTAGGTGGTTTTCTGACAACGCTGGGCTGGCTGATAGCAACGCTGTTCAGCATCGTACTGATTATCACACTGCCGCTCACGCGCTCATGCTGGGAAATCACCAAGCTGTCGTTGCTGCCGTATGGTAATGAAGCCGTGCATGTTGACGAACTGGAGCCTGGCGCAAAAAGCAGCGTCATGAATGCTGGCGGTACACTGCTGAACATTATCTGGCTGGTGCTGTTTGGCTGGTGGCTGTGCCTGACGCACATCATGGCGGGTATTGCTCAATGCATCACGATTATTGGTATCCCGGTAGGGATTGCGAACTTTAAAATTGCCGCTATCGCCCTGTGGCCGGTTGGCCGTCGCGTGGTACCCGTCGAAGTGGCGCGTGCTGCACGTGAAGCTAACGCCCGCCGTCGTTTTCAGTAATTCAGGATCCGTCACAAAAGATGCTAAGCCCCTTGCTTCGCCGCTATACATGGAACAGCGCCTGGCTCTATAACGCCAGAATTTTTATCGCGTTAGTTGGAACCTGCGCTCTGCCCTGGTGGCTGGGCGACGTAAAGCTGACCATCCCGCTTACGCTGGGCGTGGTTGCCGCCGCGCTGACCGACTTAGACGACCGTCTGAGCGGGCGGCTGCGTAATCTGGTCATTACGCTTGTCTGTTTTTTTATCGCGTCCACTTCGGTAGAACTGCTTTTCCCGTGGCCGTGGCTGTTTGCGCTGGGGCTGACCGTTTCAACCATCGGCTTTATTTTGCTTGGCGGCCTGGGCCAGCGTTATGCCACTATTGCCTTTGGTGCATTGCTGATCGCAATTTACACCATGCTTGGCGTATCACTTTACAGCCACTGGTATATGCAACCGCTGCTGCTGATTGCCGGCGCGGTCTGGTATAACCTGCTGACACTGATTGGGCACCTGATTTTCCCTATTCGTCCGTTGCAGGATAACCTCGCCCGCAGCTATGAGCAGCTTGCTCACTACCTTGAACTGAAGTCACGTTTTTTTGACCCTGACCTTGACGATGAAGATCAGGCCCCGCTTTACGAGCTCGCGCTGGCTAATGGACAGTTAATGGCCACGCTAAACCAGACTAAAGCTTCTTTATTAACCCGCCTGCGCGGAGACCGAGGCCAACGCAGCACGCGTCGAACGCTGCACTACTATTTTGTCGCTCAGGATATTCACGAGCGCGCCAGCTCGTCGCACATTCAGTACCAGGCACTGCGGGATAACTTCCGCTATAGCGACGTAATGTTCCGTTTCCAGCGCCTGCTTTCTATGCAGTCGATGGCCTGCCAGGCGCTGGCAAAAGCCATTTTGCTGCGTACGCCTTATCAGCACGATGCGCGGTTCGAACGCGCATTTACTCACCTGGATGCAGCACTCGATCGTGTCCGCGCCAGCGGAGCTGCGCCGGAACAGATAAAAGCGCTGGGTTTTCTGCTTAACAACCTGCGAGCTATTGATGCGCAGCTTGCGACAATAGAATCAGAGCAGGTGCAGTCGCAGATGAAAAGCGAAACGGAAACGCTGTTGGCGGATGATAGTTTGCACGGCTTTGATGATATTCGTTCACGTCTTAGCCGCAACATGTCGCCAGAATCCGCGCTCTTTCGCCACGCGGTGCGCATGTCGCTAGTCCTGTGCGCAGGCTATGCCTTTATTCAGTTTACCGGCCTACAGCACGGTTACTGGATCTTGCTCACTAGCCTATTCGTCTGTCAGCCAAACTATAATGCCACCCGTCACCGGTTGGCGCTGCGTATTATTGGTACGCTAGTGGGCGTGGCGCTCGGCTTGCCGATTCTCTTGCTGGTGCCGTCTCTTGAAGGGCAACTGGTGCTGATTGTGATAACCGGCGTACTGTTCTTCGCCTTTCGCAACGTACAGTATGCCCACGCGACTATGTTCATCACATTACTGGTACTACTGTGCTTCAACCTGCTCGGCGAGGGGTTTGAAGTGGCCCTGCCTCGCGTCATCGATACTCTGATCGGCTGTGGTATTGCGTGGATAGCGGTGAGTTTTATCTGGCCAGATTGGAAATTCCGTAATTTACCTCGAGTTCTTGAGCGCGCAGTCGATGCTAACTGCCGCTATCTCGACGCCATTCTTGAGCAATATCATCAGGGACGTGATAACCGTCTGGCCTATCGGATTGCGCGACGTGATGCTCATAATCGCGATGCTGAACTGGCGTCCGTCGTGTCAAACATGTCGACCGAGCCGAAAGTTACCGCTGAAATGCGTGAAACGGCGTTTCGTCTGCTGTGCCTGAACCACACTCTAACCAGCTATATCTCTGCGCTGGGCGCCCACCGCGAGAAATTAACTACACCTGAAATCCTGGCTCTTCTGGACGATGCCGTTTGCTATGTCGATGATGCTTTACATCATCAGCCTTCGGATGAAGACAGGGTTCAATTGGCCTTAGCTGGATTAGCCGCACGGATTAACCATCTCGATACTCGTCCTGACAGCAAAGAGCCATTGGTACTGCAACAAATCGGTTTGATGATTTCACTGTTACCGGAAATCTGTCGGCTACAAAAGCAAGTTCTGGCCTGATGCTAAACGGCTTATTGTTTTTGCATGCAGGTTTGCGCCCAACTCTGCAACTCCTGACGCCTTTGCGTCAGAAGTGCGGCAGCGTGGACACCAGTAATCGCCCCCTCGAGTGCATAAAGCACATTAATACTGATCTGTTTACGAATCTGGCGAAGACGGAGCCATGCGGTTTTCGCCCCCATTTGCCGTAGCGTCCGTGCATCCATAATGCCGGCTTCATTCAGCAATAATTCCATATGAAAAGAGAGATTAGGTAAATCCTTTAAGCGCGGTGGCATCCTTTGTTGAGATTTCTCTCGTCGCGCATCCTCCAGCGAGGATAGGCCAAGCTGTAATAACACAGATTGATTCGACCACAGTGCAGCGTCAACGCGGAAATATTTTAACTGCAACGGCATCCCGCGTTTGCGCAACGTTAATAATGGCGGTGAGTGTTGAGCCTGATAAGTGGCATTTTGTTCACACATCCGCAGATACAACTCTCCCTCTGCAACCATAGCAAAGACCGTGCTGTCGACAGCCAGACTGTAACCGCCGAACAGCGCCCGTGACCTGATTTTCCCTAATGTTGAGAAACATTCCTGGGATTGATAAATCCGTTTATATGATATTTCCTTCATGATTAATCCTTAATAATCATGGATGTGGGTGTATCTAATTCACTAATAGAACATTTAATAAGCAACATAGGGAAGTTCACCCGGGACGGCAAGATGAATTTGTCGTCCTGAGCAATTTGTATCCAATTTTGCGAGTTACTTTCAGAAATTGAGGTTGATCTTTGATGATATGGGTAGTACTGTATATTCATACAGTAACCCACAAGGTTGGATTAGCTATGTATACTTCTGGTGTTGTTAATCATTCTTCTGCAGCTGTTACAGCAACGGCTTCCCATGCTTTCACTTCGGCGAAAAGTACTTCTGCTGCCTTAATTAGCGAAGTGCTCTATCGCGAAGATCAGCCAATGATGGCACAGCTATTATTACTACCCCTGCTCCAACAGTTGGGGCAGCAGTCACGCTGGCAGCTTTGGCTTACCCCACAACAGAAACTGAGCCGTCAGTGGGTACAAGAGTCTGGACTGCCGCTAACAAAAGTAATGCAATTGCGTCAAATGTCGTCATGCGACATGCTCGACTCTATGGTTAGGGCATTACGTACCGGAAATTATAGTGTGGTTATCTGTTGGTTAAAGGATGAATTATCAACAAATGAGCATGCCCAATTACTGGCGGCAGCTGAGGAAGGTAACGCGATGGTGTTCATAATGCGCCCAGTTCAATCTTCATCACACCCCACTGGACAATTTAATGGGCTAAAAATTCACTCTAATTTGTTCCATTAAGCGAAATTAGGATTATTCCTGGTATTTTTTTTGCAGCTTTTTTATCTCTTAGATTTCCTGATAGATTTTTCTCAAAAGGCTTGTCTGGTGCGGTTTCCGGTAGTTTTGGCTGTTTGGTTTTTAATCAATTTTGTTAAATATTGCGTATACAACTCTTTTTTTTTCATAAGCCTGACGGAGTTCACACTTGTAAGTTTCGAACGACGTTGTAGACTTTACATCGCCAGGGGTGCTCAGCTTACACCGCAGATATCTGCTAAGTAATTCACTAAGCCCCACCCCGGTGGAAGGATTTAACCGTGAGTCTATTTAGAGCTTCATGGCAAATTTTGGATGATAACGAGGCGCAAAAAATGAAAAAGACAGCTATCGCGATTGCAGTGGCACTGGCAGGCTTCGCTTCTGTGGCGCAGGCCGCTCCGCAAGACAACACCTGGTATGCTGGTGGTAAACTGGGTTGGTCCCAGTTCCATGACACCGGCTGGTACCAGGCTGACAAAAACAACAACGGCTCTACCCACAACAGCCAGCTGGGCGCAGGCGCGTTCGGTGGCTACCAGGTTAACCCGTACGTTGGTTTCGAAATGGGTTACGACTGGTTGGGCCGTATGGAATACACCGGTAGCCAGACTAACGGTGCACTGAAAGCTCAAGGCGTTCAGCTGACCGCTAAACTGGGTTACCCAGTAACTGACGATCTGGACATCTACACCCGTCTGGGTGGTATGGTATGGCGTGCAGATTCCAGCAACAACAAAGCTGGCGATCACCACGACACCGGCGTTTCCCCAGTATTCGCTGGCGGCGTTGAGTGGGCTGTGACTCGCGACATCGCTACCCGTCTGGAATACCAGTGGGTTAACAACATCGGCGACGCAAACACCGTTGGTGTACGTCCTGACAACGGCATGCTGAGCGTAGGTGTTTCCTACCGCTTCGGCCAGCAGGATGCAGCGGCTCCAGTAATCGCACCAGCTCCAGCTCCAGCTCCAGAAGTACAGACCAAGCACTTCACTCTGAAGTCTGACGTTCTGTTCAACTTCAACAAAGCAACTCTGAAACCAGAAGGTAAGCAAGCTCTGGATCAGATGTACAGCCAGCTGAGCAACCTGGATCCGAAAGACGGTTCCGTAGTGGTTCTGGGCTTCACTGACCGTATCGGTTCTGACGCTTACAACCAGGGTCTGTCCGAGAAACGTGCACAGTCCGTTGTTGATTACCTGGTATCTAAAGGTATCCCTTCAGACAAAATCTCCGCACGTGGCATGGGTAAATCTAACCCAGTTAGCGGCAACACCTGTGACGGCGTGAAAGCGAAAGCTGCGCTGATCGACTGCCTGGCACCAGATCGTCGCGTAGAGATCGAAGTTAAAGGTAGCAAAGACGTTGTAACTCAGCCACAGGCTTAAGTTATCGTCTAATAAAAAACCCCGCGCTGCGGGGTTTTTTTTTGCCTGTTGGTTTGTCGGTTTTTAACTAAGCCAAACAACCTCAAAACAAGTCTACTTATCCTTACCCAACATCGCTTCAAGATCCTGCTTAAGGCTGGACATCTTCGTCGCGTACTTCTCTTTGTTTTCAGCATCTTCAATCAGCTGGACAACGGTTTCCGATAACGTTTTCCCGCGACGTTGCGCCAAACCGGCGAGTCTCTGCCAGACAGCAAACTCCAGATCGATAGACTTCTTGCGCGTATGCTGATGTTCAGCATTGAAGTGGCGCTTGCGGCGTGCACGAATCGTCTGCTTCATACGGTTGACCAGTTGCGGATTAATATGCTGAGCGATCCAGTCATTAACCTGAACGGGTTCATGTTCCAGTTTCAGCAAAACATCGACAGCCTCTTGTGCGGCGCTGGCTTCAATATAGCGGGTGATGGATTCGCCTTCCCGGTGCTTTTTAACCAGGTATTTCCACTTCCAGCCGCTTTCAAGATTTTCCAGTTGTTGATATTTCATTGCGATCTCAGTGTGACCGTGTAACTCTTTTCAGAATAACAGTTTTTTCTCAATGTGCTGAGAAGAAATCTGCAACTGTGATACCGATTAAGCCAACAACAGAAGATACTTCCGTATTCTCCGTGAGCTTCCCGTTGGCATCAGGTATAATCACGCACTTTACATCTGACTAAAAATAGCGACATTGACTATAAATACTCTTTCCCGGCGCTTTCTCGCCCCCGCGACTGAAGCATTTCAGGCGCTATTTGCCCAGCCTGATCTGGCCTCAGAAAACGAATCCTTATTCAGTGAACTGCAGGCGCGTTTACATTACGCCCTGGAGCAGTTTCTGCATCCGCAAGGTGTCTCCCCCCTCTTGCTGGTCAAAGCACCAGAAGAAAAAGATTACCTGCAGCTGCTCACGCAGACAACGCTGTCGCTGCGTGGTAACGATGAGTCGGCCCTGACAGGCGTCGATTATCAAGTTAACGGCAGCAAAATCACGGTCACGCCAGCGCGCAGTACCGATGATAATTTTGCCAGCACCGGGCCAGTTGTCTATGCCGACTGGATCGAAGCCGAGCAGCTTTTTGGCTGCGTTCGCCAATTCAATGGTGAAATCACGCTGCAGCCGGGCCTCGTTCACCAGGCCAATGGTGGCATTCTGATTTTGTCACTGCGTACGCTTATGGCGCAGCCGCTGCTGTGGATGCGCTTGAAGAATGTGATTTCACACCAGCGATTTGACTGGCTCACTTTCGACGATGCGCGCCCTCTGCCGGTCAGCATTCCCTCCATGCCTTTGACACTCAAGCTCGTCCTGGTTGGCGACCGTGATTCGCTTGCCGACTTCGAGGAAATGGAACCGGAGCTGGCTGAAACTTCACTGTACAGCGAATTTGAAGACAACCTGCAAATCAGCGATGAAGAAACGCTTAAGCAGTGGTGCCAGTGGGTCTGGAATGTCGCTCGCGAAAAATCCCTGCCAGGCCTTGCTGCCGATGCATGGCCACTGCTGATGCAGGAAGGTGCCCGCGATACCGGCGATCAGGAGATTATGCCGCTCTGCCCACTGTGGATTGCGCGCCAACTCAGAGAAGCCGCCCCGTTCACTGATAACGATGTCATCAATGCAGAACAGCTTAAAACCATGCTGGAACAGCGTCTGTGGAGAGAAGGCTTCCTGGCTGAACGTATGCAGGACGAAATTTTGCTTGAGCAGATCCTGATTGAGACTGAAGGTGAATGCATCGGTCAGATCAACGCTCTGTCAGTTATCGATTTTCCTGGCCACCCGCGCCCGTTTGGTGAACCGTCACGTATTACCTGCGTGGTACACGTCGGCGACGGTGAATTCACCGACGTTGAGCGTAAGGCTGAACTAGGCGGTAATATTCATGCCAAAGGGATGATGCTGATGCAGGCCTTCCTGATGGCTGAGCTCGATTTGGAGCAGCAGCTGCCCTTCTCAGCGTCACTGACGTTTGAGCAGTCATACAGTGAAGTTGATGGCGACAGCGCCTCAATGGCAGAGCTGTGCGCGCTTATCAGCGCCCTGGCCAACGTGCCTATCAACCAGAGTATTGCAATAACCGGCTCTGTCGATCAGTTTGGTCGTGCGCAGCCGGTAGGTGGTCTGAATGAAAAAATTGAAGGTTTCTTCGCTATCTGCGCACAGCGTGGCTTAAGCGGCAAGCAGGGGGTCATCATTCCTTCCGCTAACGTACGCCATCTGAGCCTCTCAAGTGAGATTCAGGAAGCGGTAGAAGCCGGGGCATTCTCTATTTGGGCTATCGATGATGTCGGCGATGCGCTGCCGCTTCTGACGCAGCTCAACTGGGATGGCGAAGGGCAAACGCTACTGCAAACGATTCAGGAACGCATTGCACAGGCCACTCAGCCGGAGCCTCGCTACCGTTATCCGTGGCCGTTACGCTGGTTAAACCGTTCACATTCCAACTGATCGGACTTGTTCAGCGTACACGTGTTAGCTATCCTGCGTTCCGAACTTAAAATAAGGCTTACTTAAAACATGGTAGATAAACGCGAATCCTATACAAAAGAAGACCTTCTTGCCTCTGGTCGCGGTGAACTGTTTGGCGCAAAAGGCCCGCAGTTACCTGCACCTAGCATGCTGATGATGGATCGTGTCATTAAAATGACCGAAACCGGCGGCAACTTTGACAAGGGTTATGTTGAAGCTGAGCTCGATATCAATCCGGACCTGTGGTTCTTCGGTTGTCACTTTATCGGCGATCCGGTGATGCCAGGCTGTCTGGGTCTGGACGCAATGTGGCAGCTGGTTGGTTTCTACCTGGGCTGGCTGGGCGGCGAAGGCAAAGGCCGTGCGCTCGGCGTGGGTGAAGTGAAATTCACCGGTCAGGTTCTGCCAACGGCGAAAAAAGTGACCTACCGTATTCACTTCAAACGCATCGTTAACCGTCGTCTGATCATGGGGCTGGCGGATGGCGAAGTTCTGGTTGATGGTCGTCTGATCTATACCGCGAACGACCTGAAAGTAGGTCTGTTCCAGGACACTTCTGCATTCTAATGCGACTCGTCTTCAGGCTTTACTGGCCTGGCGATTGATTAGTATTGTGAATCAAAAGGCGAAACCTCCGCAATGCGGAGGTTTCTTTTTAAAGAGACAGTGTCAGGCAACTACTGCCCTGTCCTCCATGGCTTCTCGCCAGCCTCCCAGCCAGTAAGACCTCTGGTTAATAGTCTGGTAAGGACACATTTCTTTTGACCGTCCGGTAATCCCGGCCTGGTACCCACGCTGATGTGCCCGATCCAGGCGATCTCGTTTTTGTCTCTTCATGCCTCGTTTCCCTCATATCTTGGTCTGGTGGAAAAGAAAACAGTGGTTACAAAGTATGCGACCACATAATACGAATACCGCTAAAAAATGGCCCCGTCAATGCGCAGAATTCATACCAATGTCATATTTGTGAGCTAATCAGAAGTTCATTTGTACAAAAAACGTGATGTGGCATAAGTAACCAATTGAAGCCAGACGTAAAAAAACCGCCGTCGGTTTTGCACCGGCGGCGGTCCTTAGAACAATTAATTCTATTTATGGTTGGCGATTGATGGTCTCCGCAATAGAAGCGGCTTCCTGACTCCAGGCCTGGGCCAGAATTTTCACCATCGCATCATAACCATCCTGCTGCTGCGCCATTTCGATATGGAATGGACGCTTGGTCAGCTGGCCCTGATGATTGAGCAACCATTCACCGCTCACCACCACTTTACCATCAAAGCGACCATGGAAACCGGTAACAGAGACGTTCAGCGTATCTTGATCGCTGCCTAATGGTTGTGACGACACCACCCACCCCGGCAGCTGATTGCTGAGGTTAGACACCAGCGTCGTACGCAGCTGCTGGTCCAGAGGACTGGCCCAGAGGTTATTGCTGGCAATCACATACTGAACGTCACTGGTCTGATAGACCACGCCGCTGCCAGCGAGAAAATCAGGCACGTTAACTTGTTCAACCCACAGCATACGCTGGTGTGCGGTGGCGCTGTTTTGCACAGTGCCTGTTGCCAACGGCAGCTGGTAATAAGTTTTATTATCCCCGCTGCTGCTGCAGGCCGCCAACAGGCAGGCCGCAGCCATTACTAACCACTTCTTCATTATTTCGCCCTCTTAGGCTCTGGATCTTTCTTATCCTTCGCTTCGAATACCAGCGCGTTGCTCTTCTCATTCAATGTTTTCAGCACCGGCTGTAGTTCACGCAGTACCTGATCCAGACGCTGCATATCGGCAACCATTTTGTTGTAAGCTGCCGAACCCGGCTGGAAGCCCTGCATACTACGATTCAACTCGCGAAGCGTTTTCTGCATATCGGCCGGCAACTCCTGCGCTGACTGGCTAGCGGTGATTTTATTCAGGTTATCCAGCGTCGTTTGCAGACGACGCATCGTATTCTGAGTCTCACTGAGCGTATTGGTTGCCTGTTGAACCATCGGCGTGAGAGGCAGATTGTTAAATTTATCCAGCGTCTCCATCACTCGTTGCTGAATTTGCGCCAGGCCACCGCTTACCGAAGGAATAATATTGATACCATCGAATGTGTTCACATTAGAGATAGCCGGTTCTTTCGGGTAGAAGTCGAGATCAATGTACAGCGCGCCCGTGACCAGGTTCCCTGTTTTAAGCGATCCGCGTAAACCACGTTCAATCAATGCTGGCAGATGACCACGAATGTCAGGGCTCTCGCCAAACTGAGTGGCCAGGCGTTCAGGTTCAATCTGGATTTTCACCGGAATGCGGTAGTCACTGGACAATGCCTGGTGCAGCCTATTGGAGAAGTACGGTACCTGAGCGACAGTCCCTAAACGAATACCCCGGAATTCAACCGGTGCGCCAACCTGCAGGCCGCGGACCGAATCTTTGAAGAACATCAGATAGTCAATATGCTGGGTATACAGCGAATCCTGAATGCTTTTCTGATCGTCATAGAGCTTGAATTCGGTCTTCTCGACGATAGGTTGACCGAGATCGACGCCCTCCGGTACATCAAAGCTGACGCCGCCGCTAAATAATGTCGCCAGCGACCCCATTTCCACCCGCATCCCAGCAGAAGTGAGATCCATTGCCACACCGCTGTCTTTCCAGAAACGCACGTTACTGGTCACCAGACGGTCATTCGGCGCACTGATAAACAGCTGATAAGAGATGCTGCGATTTTTTGGGTCAAAAGTACTGGTTTCGACTGACCCTACACGATAGCCGCGGAACAACACCGGATCGCCCGGATTCAGTTGCCCTGCTTTTTTGCTGTCGAGTACCACGCGAATACCTTTAGCATCCGGCGGCGCGAGCGGTGGGGCATCAAGCAACTGATAGTTGCTAGGCTCAGGTCCTTTCGATCCCGGCTGTAGTTCGATATAAGCTCCGGACAACAGCGTCCCGAGCCCACTGATTCCTTCGCGGCCAATTTGCGGCTTCACAACCCAAAACACGGAGTCTTTATGCAGCAGTTTTTCCATGCCGGAATTCAGGCGCGCTTTAATTTCCACGTGCGTCAGATCATCGGTCAGGGTGGTACTCATCACCACGCCCACATCCACGCTGCGGCTTTTAATCGTCGTTTTACCACCCTCAATACCTTCAGCGTTGGTGGTGATTAACGTCACCTCCGGCCCCTGATGGCTGTAATGATAAAACAGGATCCATGCGCCAATCAGCGCCGTGACAATCGGGAAGATCCAAACGGGAGACCAGTTTTTCACTTTCTGCACATTTGCCTCCCCACTCTTGGTTTCCATGCTTTTACGATTCCTTATGGCTTGATTCAGGTTCCCGATCCCAAGACAGGCGCGGATCAAAGGTCATTGCTGAGAACATAGTCATGATAACAACCAACGCAAACATCAGCGCACCAATGGCCGGGTAAATATTCATTAACCCCCCAATGCGTACCAGCGCGGAGAGCACTGCAATTACAAACACATCGATCATTGACCAACGCCCGACGAACTCCACTACTTCATAAATCAGATGCATACGTTCGCTGTCCCGGTGACGTCGTTTAAGCCCGTTCGCATCCAGGCACAGCCAGGCGATAGCGATCATCTTCAACGTCGGGACCAAAATACTGGCGATGAAAATCACCATGGCCACCGGATACGAGCCTTCACTCCATAGCAGGATCACCCCGGCAATAATCGTCGACGGCATCTTGTCGCCCAACAGATCGGTAATCATGATTGGCATGATATTGGCGGGGAGATAAAGCATGATTGATGTTACCAGCAGCGCAACTGTCCACTGAAGGCTGTTTTTACGCCTCACATGGCCTTTGCTGTGGCAACGAGGACACTCATACAATTCTGCGGGGAGAATCGCCGTGCAACACGAACAGGAGCGTAACCCCTGTTGGATCCCGGTTATTCCCGGCTTTAGCGGCTGCGAAAGCATTGGCATAGAGCCGATGTCGTCCCACAGCCAGCGGCGGTCAACACACTGGAAAGTGCGCAGTTGCAGCAGACAGAAGAGACACCATGGCAGGAAGCTGCTGCCCACGCCAACGTCGCCATAGGCCATCAGCTTCACAAAGCTAACCAGCACGCCAGCGAGGAAAATCTCCGCCATTCCCCACGTTTTGAGCGTAAACAGAATACGCGCAAGGAATGTTTTGAGCCTATAGGGAATTTTGACCTGGTTGACCAGCAACAGAATGGTTATCAGGCAAAATGCCGGCACCAGCTGTACGAACAGCAGAAAAAAGGTGCCGAGGCTAGCGTAGTCTTCGGAAAACATGACGCTGGGGATTTCCAGCAGTTCAATTTCACTCTTGACGCCTGCCACGTTCATACTGATAAACGGAAACAGGTTCGCCAGCAGCAGCATAAAGAGCGCCACCAGGACGTACGCCGTTGGGCGCCGTCTTGGTTCATCCCACGAAGTGGTTAGCGTTGTACCACAACGTGGGCAGTTTGCCTTATGTCGATGCTCAAGGTGCGGCAACGCCACCAGCATGTCACACTGTGAACACAGAATATGCTGCGCAGCATGATGTTGTTCGCACATGAAAAGTCCTCAATCAGGCGCCGTTTTTCAACGCTTCCAGATATTCCCATCGTTCAAACGCTTCTTCCAACGCCTGCTCTGCCTGCGCCATGTCAGCCAGTACCTTTTGAGTATGGTCATGAGGCTGGCTAAAGAACGTCGCATCGGCAACCTGTAACTGTAACGCTTCCAGATCCGCTTCCAGTTTTTCCAACTTTTGCGGCAGCTGCTCCAGTTCGCGCTGCAGGTTATAGCTTAATTTGCTACCCCCGCGTTTGACAGTTTCTGCTTTTGGTTGGGCCGCTTCCGGAGTTTTTTTCACTGCCGCTTGTTGATGCGACTGTGATTGTGCCTGCTGCCCGCGCGCATCGTGGTAACCACCGACATAACGACCAATACGCCCTTCACCTTCGAAGATCCAGCATTCGGTCACGGTATTATCCACAAACTGACGATCGTGGCTCACCAGCAGTACGGTTCCCTGATAGCCATCGATAAGCTCTTCCAGCAGTTCGAGCGTTTCAACATCCAGGTCATTGGTTGGTTCATCGAGAATCAACAGATTACTTGGCTTCAGGAACAAGCGCGCCAGCAGCAGACGGTTACGCTCACCGCCGGACAGCGCACGTACCGGCGTCATCGCCCGTTTAGGGTGGAATAAGAAGTCCTGCAGATAGCCTAGTACATGGCGCGGTTTACCGTTGACCATAACCTCTTGCTTACCTTCCGCCAGGTTATCCATTACCGTTTTGTCCGGATCCAACTCTGCACGGTGCTGGTCGAAGTAAGCCACTTCCAGCTTAGTGCCCACGTGGATACGCCCGCTATCGGCCTGCAGCTGACCCAACATCAGTTTAAGCAACGTGGTTTTACCGCAACCGTTAGGCCCAATCATGGCGATTTTGTCGCTACGCTGTACCTGTGCGGAGAAGTTTTTCACCAGCACTTTGCCATCGACCTGATAATTTACGTCTTCCATTTCGAACACGATCTTACCGGAGCGCGAGGCCTCTTCGACCTGCATCTTCGCGCTGCCCATCACTTCACGGCGCGCGCTACGCTCGTTACGCATCGCTTTCAACGCACGGACACGGCCTTCATTACGCGTACGACGTGCTTTAATGCCCTGACGGATCCACACCTCTTCCTGCGCGAGTTTGCGGTCGAATTCGGCGTTTTGCAGTTCTTCAACGCGCAATGCCTCTTCTTTCTCCAGCAGGTACTGATCGTAATTGCCAGGGTAGGTCACCAGATTACCGCGATCGAGATCGACAATACGGGTCGCCATGTTGCGAATGAACGAACGGTCGTGGGAGATGAAAATGATCGTCCCCTTGAAGGACTTCAGGAAGCCTTCCAGCCAGTCGATCGTTTCAATATCCAGGTGGTTGGTCGGTTCATCGAGCAGCAGCACACGCGGTGCGCTAACCAGCGCACGACCCAACGCCGCTTTACGCAGCCAGCCGCCGGAAAGCGAGGCCAGTTCGGTATCCGCCGTCAGACCTAGTTGTTCCAGCACTTCATTAATTCGGCTTTCCAACTGCCACAGGCCGTGGTTATCCAGCTGTTCCTGGACTTTCGCCAGCTCCTGCAGGTTTTTGTCGCTGGGATCGGTAATCACCAGATGCGAAATATCGTGATAACGCTTGAGATATTCTGCCTGTTCCGCAATCCCTTCGGCGACGAAATCATAAACGCTTCCCTCTACGTTACGCGGAGGATCCTGCTGCAGACGCGCCACAACCAGATCCTGTTCGTAGATGATTCGCCCATCGTCCAGCCCCAGCTCGCGGTTGAGAATTTTCATCAGCGTCGATTTGCCCGCGCCGTTTCGCCCAACCAGGCAGACTCGCTCGTTATCCTCAATATGCAGCTCGGCATTATTGAGAAGCGGCGCATCGCTGAATGACAGCCAGGCGCCATGCATACTAATTAATGACATTCTTTATTCCTTTCAGGCTGTAGTAATCAGCCAGCAGTTGTGGATCTGACGGTTACGGGCAAAATCTGGTGACTGTGTTTTTTGGGTAATGTCTTGTGCTTTCAGTCCCAGTTCAGCCAGACCGTCGTGGTCCATACGGAAACCGCGTTTGTTGTTGGAGAACATAATGGTGCCGCCTTTACGCAGCAGACGTTTCAGATCTTTCATCAAACGCAAATGATCGCGCTGAACATCAAACGCATCTTCCATGCGCTTGGAGTTTGAGAAGGTTGGCGGATCGATAAAGATAACGTCGAATTGTTCGTCGGTATCGCGCAGCCATGACAGCACGTCGGCCTGCATCAGGCGATGCGGGCGACCGGTCAAGCCATTCAGGCGCAGGTTGCGTTCGGCCCACTCAAGATAGGTACGTGACATATCAACGGTTGTGGTGGAACGTGCACCGCCCAGACCCGCATGCACGCTGGCACTACCGGTATAGGAGAACAAGTTAAGGAAATCCTTACCTTTGCTCATCTGGCCCAGCATACGGCGGGCAATTCGGTGATCGAGGAACAGGCCGGTATCCAGGTAGTCGGTCAGGTTGACCCACAGGCGCGCGTTATACTCGCTCACCTCCATGAAGTCGCCCTTCTCGTTCATTTTCTGATACTGGTTTTTGCCCTTCTGACGCTCACGCGTTTTCAGCACCAGTTTGTTTGGCGCAATGCCCAGTACGGCAATAGTTGCAGCGATGATATCAAACAGACGCTGACGTGCTTTGTTGGCATCGACGGTTTTCGGCGGCGCATATTCCTGCACCACAACCCAATCGGCGTAACGGTCAACGGCAACGTTATATTCCGGGAGGTCGGCATCATACAGACGGTAGCATTCGATACCTTCCTGCTTCGCCCACTTTTCATATTTCTTCAGATTCTTACGCAGACGGTTGGCATAATCTTCGGCCACTGTCGCTTTCGTTTCACCGGTGCTTTCCGCCAGGTGATAGTTTTTCTGCACACAGTCCAGCGGGCCGTTTTTGGCTTTAAACTGGCGTTCGGCGCGCAGGGACACACAGCTTAACAACTCTGGCGAGGCGCTAAACAGCGATAAATTCCAGCCACCAAACTGGCTTTTCATGGTACGACCTAGCAGGCTATGCAATGCAATCAGCGCCGGTTCACTTTCCAGACGCTCACCGTACGGCGGGTTACTAATAACCGTGCCATATGGGCCTTTTGGCAATGGATTGCTAAGCTGTGCGACGTCTTTTTCTTCAAAGGTGATGAGCTCGCCAATACCTGCACGGCGGGCGTTGCTACGTGCAATGTCAACCACGCGGCGGTCAGTATCAGAACCAAAGAAACGCGATTCATACGCGGCTAAACCTGCGCGGGCACGAGTTTGCGCATCCGCTTTCACTTCTTGCCAGATAACTTCGTCGTGCTGAGCCCAGCCGCTAAAACCCCAGTGGCTACGGTGCAGCCCCGGTGCGCGGTCGGTGGCCCACATCGCCGCTTCAATCAGCAGCGTACCGGAACCACACATTGGATCGAGTAATGGCGTACCCGGTACCCAACCAGAACGCATGACGATAGCCGCTGCCAGGTTCTCTTTGATCGGCGCCATCCCGGCGCGATCGCGATAGCCACGTAGGTGCAGGCCGTCGCCGCTCAGATCGAGAGAAATGTAGGCGGTTTCTTTGTTCAGGCGAACGTTAATGCGTAGATCCGGATTTTCGCGATCGACGTTCGGGCGTGGCAGATTTTTGCGCGTAAAGGCATCAACGATGGCGTCTTTCACCTTCAGCGCACCGTACTGGCTATTACGAATGCTATCGTTCAGACCGCCAAAGCTCACCGCGAAGGTGGCATCCGGGGTAAAGATCGATGTCCAATCGATGGCCTGTACGCCAAGATAAAGATCGAGATCGCTCCAGACGCTACATTCTCCCAGCGGCATCATGATGCGCGACGCCAGGCGACTCCACATCAGGCTTTTGTACAGAAGCTGCGTATCGCCCTGAAAATGGACGCCACCCTGGGTGATCTGGCACTCTTGCGCACCCAGACCTTCCAGTTCAGTTTTTAACAGCTCTTCCAGCCCACGGGCCGTACTGGCAAACAGAGAATTCATATCGTCACTTTTACTCGCAGAAAATTGTTGCGCATTATAGCCAATCTGCGGCCCATGTCATAAAGTTAAAGGCTTAATTTCGACTCAGGGACAGCGTTGTGGCTACATTATCGCGGCTTTTTATTCATCCGGTGAAATCAATGCGGGGTATTGGGCTCACGCATGCATTCGCTGATATTAGCGGATTGGCGTTTGACCGCATTTTTATGATTACCGAACCTGATGGCACCTTTATTACCGCCCGTCAGTTTCCGGCGATGGTGCGCTTTACCCCCGCCGTCCTGCACGATGGTCTCTATCTCACCGCCCCCGACGGCAGCAGTGCGCTGGTGCGGTTTGCTGATTTCACCGGGCAGGCGTCGCCGACCGAAGTGTGGGGCAATCATTTTACCTCGCATATCGCCCCAGACGCTATCAATCAGTGGCTTTCGCCCTTCTTTAAGCGTGATGTCCAACTGCGCTGGCTCGGAAATAACCTGACTCGTCGCGTCAAACGCCACGACGCGGTGCCGCTCTCTTTTGCCGATGGTTTCCCTTTTTTACTGACTAACGAAGCCTCGCTGCGCGACGTTCAGCAGCGCTGTAAAGCCAGCGTGAGTATGGAGCAGTTCCGTCCCAATTTGGTGGTGACGGGCGTGGAGGCGTGGGCGGAAGACACCTGGAAAACAATTCGTATCGGCGCAGTTATTTTTGACGTCGTGAAACCCTGCAGTCGATGCATCTTTACCACCATCAGCCCAGAAAAAGGGCAAAAACACCCTGCCGGTGAACCGCTCAGTACATTGCAATCCTTCCGTACCGATCCTGCAAACGGCGACGTTGATTTTGGCCAGAATCTGATTCCTCGCAATAGCGGTGTGATTCGCGTCGGCGATGAGGTGGAAATTCTGACCACCGGGCCGGCAAAAATCTATCGCGCTGGGAAAAGCGATGATGTGATAGCGCCGCAGGTTCAGCAGAATGCGTTGGTTGAAATTGACTGGGAGGGAAAAACGTTCAGCGGCAATAATCAGCAAATTTTGCTTGAGCAGCTTGAACAGCAAGGTATTCGAGTGCCCTACTCCTGCCGCGCCGGGCTATGCGGTAGCTGTCGGGTTACGCTGGTAGATGGGGAAGTCAATCCACTGAAGAAAAGCGCGATTCGCAATGATGGCTCCATTCTAAGCTGCAGCTGCGTTCCGAAAACGGCGCTTAAACTGAAGCTTTAAACGGCCTGTTCCAGGCTGTAGCCATCCAGCCCCGGTTGAGGTTGCAGCCTGTCGTTCATCACTTTAATCGGATCGCCTAGCTGCATGGTTCGTCCAGCAAGGACCAACCCAGGCTGGGCAAGCAGGCAGAGCGCAGCGTTCTCGCCGGGTTCAACCACCAACAAATTCACCTGACTGTCGTCATCGCTTAGCCATACGCAGGCGGCGTCTCCGGTGGTCGGAGCCCATGAGTCCTGATGCGCGCGAAAATGCCAGCTTTTCGGCATTTGCGGTTTAAGGAAACGAATCGCTACCAGCGCATTTAAGATAAGCTCGGCACGATGTTCTTTCGACAGTACAAGGTCGCGACATTTTTCTTCAAAGGAAAAATAAAGCGCGGCATCGTCAACGCAAAAACCGGTTGGGTCAAAAGCATCAGGCGTTAACATTCGGCGAGCAAAACGCGAGCGAAATAACATGCCATTGGCTAAATCGAGCATCATACGATCGTGCTCTTCATCATAATACCAACGCCAGTTATCATCAGGTTTAATTCGCATTTGTCTCCCCCGTCATTTTTGCCTCCATTGCTGTGCCTGTTCTTCCGTTGCGTGACTTTGTCTTAAATAATAAAAGACCAATATGTTTAAATAAGCAACAATGTGGAAATATAAAGCAACCAGGGCCGGAAATAAAGCCCTGGATCACATTACGAGGAAAAAGACTAGATATGCGTGATGATTTCTTTAATCAGCGGTGGGCCTTTAAAAATAAAGCCGGAATAGATCTGCACCAACGAAGCGCCAGCCGCAATCTTCTCGCGAGCCGCAATCACTGAATCAATCCCACCAACACCAATAATAGGCAATTGGCCTTTTAATTCCGCCGACAGCATACGAATAATCTCGGTGCTTTTTAATTGTAATGGACGACCACTTAGTCCACCCATTTCATCACAATGTTTCATCCCCTGAACCAGAGAACGATCTAATGTGGTATTGGTCGCAATTACCCCATCAATATTATGGCGAACTAAACTATCGGCGACCTGGATCAACTCTTCATGTGAAAGATCCGGCGCG
Organism: Kluyvera huaxiensis; assembly: GCF_040149365.1. Lineage (NCBI taxonomy): Bacteria > Pseudomonadati > Pseudomonadota > Gammaproteobacteria > Enterobacterales > Enterobacteriaceae > Kluyvera > Kluyvera huaxiensis. The sequence continues at coordinate 642 of NZ_JBEFLV010000017.1, read as the reverse complement.
ATCTTTACGGCCACTGGAACGTATTTATGGTGTTTTTCCTGGAGTTCAGATTGTTTATTTTTAATACCAGAAAGTAAATCATCCAACGCTTCACCATATTGCAGCGTACGCAGCCCAGGTGTATTTGGTGAGGAGATATTAATCGCAATATAACCGGCATAGGCATAGATTTTTTCCATACAAATCAGATAGTCATCTTTACCTTGCTCGACTGGAGTATCTTTATTCTTACCGATATTAATCCCCAGAATACCGTCGAAATGCGCTTTTTTAACGTTCTCTACCAGGTTATCAACGCCATGGTTATTGAAGCCCATACGGTTGATCAAACCTTCTGCATCGACCAGACGGAACAGACGCGGTTTGTCGTTACCCGGCTGTGGGCGCGGCGTGACGGTACCGATCTCGATCGAACCGAAGCCCATGGCCCCTAAGGCATCAATACATTCACCATCTTTATCCAGACCCGCAGCCAGACCCAGTGGATTTTTAAACGTCAATCCCATGCAGGTGACCGGTTTTTCCGGCAACTTCTGGCGCACTAAAGGGTAATGACTCCAACTTACTGATAGTGTTTTATGTTCAGATAATGCCCGATGACCTTGTCATGCAGCTCCACCGATTTTGAGAACGACAGTGACT
>NZ_JBEFLV010000016.1:0-120668 GCF_040149365.1 Kluyvera huaxiensis | reverse complement strand
GAGACTTGGTATTCATTTAGCGTCTTGCGACGTTTAAGAATCCGTATCTTCGAGTGCCCACACAGATTGTCTGATAAATTGTTAAAGAGCAGTGCCGCTTCGCTTTTTCTCAGCGGCGCGGGATGTGCATATTACGCTTTCCCGCTTCAGAGTCAAGCGTTTAATTTCGCTTTTCTCTGTCGAAGTTCTCTGAAGAACCCCGCTGACTCGGCGGCTTGCGTGCCGTTGTTCCGTGTCAGTGGAGGCGCATTATAGGGAGTTCTGAGACGTTGACAACCCCTGTTTTAAAAAAACTTTTCAACCGTCTCTTTTTTGCTCAATTCAGGCCAAAACAGGCAGTTTTTCGAGCGTTTCAAAGCCATAGCGCTGTAAAACGGGCAAAAGTTGCTCAGTTTCTGTCGTTAATGCCATGCAGTATGCCAAATTAGCATCGCTAGATTTTGCATCCGGCGCTTCATGTTCCAGCAGCCAGGCAGTACGACGGGCAATTGCCGCACCCGAATCCACCAGCCTCGTTCCTTCCGGCAGCACCTGTAAAAGCTCCTCTTGTAATAGAGGGAAATGGGTGCAGCCCAAAACAACGGTGTCCGGCGGCTCCTGCATGCGCAGCCATGGACGTAGAATACGACGCAGCTCTTCCAGTGAAACGGGTTCGCCGTGCAGCTTCGCTTCTGCCAGCTCAACCAGCTCGGCGGAACCCAGCATTTCGATTTTGCATTCATCTGCAAAGCGCGCAATGAGCTCATGGGTATAAGGTCGTTTCACCGTTCCTCGCGTTGCCAGCAGCCCAACAATACGGTTGGCCGACAGACGTGCCGCCGGTTTGATGGCTGGCACCACGCCGACGACCGGGAAGGCGAACTTCTCACGCAGCGCGGGCAGCGACACCGTGCTGGCCGTATTACAGGCGATAACCGCGAGCGCTAGCGGATAGCGTTGCTGTACAGCGGTGACAATCTCGAGGACGCGTTCAACGATAAACTCTTCGCTCTTTTCCCCATACGGGAAAGCGACGTTATCGAAAGCGTAGATATAATGAAGGTCCGGCAAAAGATGCCGGATCTCATCGTAGACCGACAACCCACCGACCCCGGAGTCAAAGACCAGGACGGTGGGACGTGGGTTAGAAGGTGTAGCTGCCAGACAAGGTGTATTCCCGTCCTGCAGTTTGGTAGCCATAAACTGTCTCGTAATCTTTATCGAACAGGTTGGCTATTTTACCACGAACTGTCAGGTGTGAGGTGATCGGATATGATGCCGATACATCAACTGTGCTGTAGCTCGGTAAAATCTGCTGTTTAGGGTTGTACTCCGATGTGTTGTTGTCATAGCGCTTACCGTAGTATTGCCATGATATGTCCATATCAACATTGAACATCGACCAATCAAGCTGATACTTGGCCTGACGTTTTGAGCGGCGCGCTAGCACTTCCCCATTATCATCATTACGCGGGTCCATATATTGCAACGTAACCCGATGGCTAAAGATTCCAGTATCAACATTCCCAGTCCACTCAACTCCTTTGATCGTCGCAGAGTTGATGTTGTCATATTCACCCATTCCGGTGTTTGGATCGAAATAATAAGTAATAAGGTTGCTAATTTCGTAATGGTACGCCGATAAGCGCCAGTCCAACGGTCCGGTCAGCCCCTCAAGCCCGGCTTCCCACTGTTTTGACTCCTCTGGCTTGAGGTTCGGATTTGAACTAATTTCAAAGCGCGTAGAGCCAAACTGCTGCCCAAGAGATGGGGCAAGGAAACCCGTACCATAAGAGAGCGTTGCACGGTAGTTTTCCACAAACGCCCAACCAGCGGTGGTCTGCCAGGTTCCATGCCAACCAAACTGCTCGTCGTGGTCCTCACGGCCGGAGGCTTCAAGCGTTACGCTGCCGAATTGCTGCTGACCAGTTAAATATAGCCCAGTATTATCGCGCTTATAAGAATCGGATACTGTCGTACTCGATGAAGTCAAACGCTGTTGCTGCCAATCGACACCGGCACTGATCGACCCCTGCCCGACCTGGACATTATTGCCCCACTGCAGATTACGCTGTGTCATATTATCCAGCGTCGTCCCATCATTATAACGACCATAGATACTGCTATAGTTGTAGTCCTTTACCTTCTGGTAGCTAGCAATCAACTGCGAAGAGTAAATCCCCGAGTTAAATTGCATCCCCGTGTCCCAGGACTGATTATAAAGCTGCTCCTCATCGGCACTATATGCCTTCAACGTTGGCGCCTTACCCAGGTCGTAATCGGAGTTATTGGTATAGCTATGCCCACGGAAGAAACCAGACAAGTTTTCATTAAACTTGTGCTCGAGGCTTCCCCAGAATGTTTTATTACGGAAACCATCACGGTCGCTATCGTGATCCCAGGTCGATTTCGGCTGAACGTTAAAACCGTTGGTACTCTCATAAGAACCGGCTACCGTAGCCACCGTATCGCCAAAGCGCTGACGCAGCGTGCCATCATAATGCTGGTAGCCTTTCGACCCCATGCCAGCATTAATCTTCGACTCATCATTGTCAGAATGCGTAATGATGTTAATCACTCCCCCCATCGCGCCAGAACCATAAATTGCTGAACGCGGGCCACGGATATACTCCACGCGCTGTACTAAGGAGAGAGGGATCTGGTTAAGGTCGGGCGTATTCGAAATACCCGGGCGGCTCATTGGGATACCATCTACCAGCACCAACACCTGCCGAGTTTCCGTACCACGAATAAAGAGAGACGAAGACTGCCCCATACCGCCATACTGAGCAATATCAACACCAGGGAGGCGGCGCATAACATCGTTCAGGTTTTTCGCCTGCCAGCGGTTGATCTCATCGCGGGTGACAACATCCGTGGGGGCTAATACGGTATTAACCGGCTGTTGAAAACGGTTAGCAGTTACCACCAGCGTGTCTGAATCATTGTCCTGCGCCCAGCCGGAAAATGCCGTGACGGATAACGCCGTCATCAGCGAAACTTTTTTAATCATTTTAAAAGCATCCGAAATAGATAAAGGATGCCGCAGGTTTTATCAGTTGCTCGCGACGATAAAACCTCATGCGACGTCATCCGGCAGGTCTTCGGGCTTGGAGGCTATATAAAAGAGAAGATGACTTCCCGCGGTGAGCCGCAGTGTCTGCACGAGGTGCGCTCTTCTCTTACCTTCCTTACCGCTGCGCGTCAGCCCCAGATTTACACTGGGTTCCCTTTTAACTCACAGGACCGGTACGCGAATGCTACATTTAGTTACATACGGATGTCCAGACTGCTATTTATCATTTTAACCCGCATGAGGCTGGACATCCCCTGAACAAGCCCTACAATCCCCGCGTACTTTTACTATTCAGGATGCACCATGACCCCCGAACATCTCCCTACCGATCAGTACGACGCTCAGCTCGCCGAGAAAGTCACTCGCCTGCAAACAATGATGACGCCGTTTAGCGCTCCTGCGCCGGAGGTGTTTCGCTCACCGGTCAGTCACTACCGGATGCGTGCAGAATTCCGCATCTGGCATGACGGTGATGATCTCTACCATATTATGTTTGACCAGCAGACCAAGGGCCGTATCCGCGTCGATTCGTTCCCGGCCGCCAGCCAGCTGATTAATACGCTGATGACCGCCGTGCTCGACGGCGTGCGCGATAATCAGGTGCTGCGTCACAAGCTGTTCCAGATTGACTATCTCACCACCCTGAGCAATCAGGCGGTGGTTTCACTGCTGTATCATAAAAAACTGGATGATGCCTGGCGCGAACAGGCCGAAGCGCTGCGCGCTGCGCTGCGTGCGAAAGGGCTGAACGTCCAGCTGATTGGCCGCGCCACCAAAACCAAAATCGAGCTGGACCAGGACTATATTGATGAGCGTCTGCCGGTTGCCGGCAAAGAGATGATCTACCGTCAGGTCGAGAACAGCTTCACCCAGCCAAATGCGGCGATGAACATTCAGATGCTGGAATGGGCGCTGGACAGCACGCAAAATTCACGTGGCGATCTGCTGGAGCTTTACTGCGGTAACGGTAACTTCTCGCTGGCATTAGCGCGCAACTTTAATCGTGTGCTGGCCACTGAGATAGCCAAGCCGTCGGTTGCCGCCGCGCAGTACAACATTGCCGCTAACCAGATTGATAACGTGCAGATCATCCGCATGGCGGCAGAAGAGTTTACTCAAGCGATGAACGGCGTGCGGGAATTTAACCGCCTGCAGGGAATCGATTTGAAAAGCTATCAGTGCGAGACGATTTTTGTCGATCCACCGCGTAGCGGGCTGGACAGTGAAACCGAGAAGATGGTGCAGGCATACCCGAATATTCTGTACATCTCCTGTAACCCGGAGACGCTGTGCCAGAATCTGCAAACATTAAGCCAGACGCATAACGTCACTCGCCTGGCGCTGTTCGATCAGTTCCCGTATACCCATCATATGGAATGCGGCGTGCTGCTGACGAAGAAGTAATATCATCACGGGCCCGGCCTGCATCGCGCTGCCGGGCCCAACAATATCACTCAGAAATGCCCTGCTTGCGGTTACGCACCCGATAGCCAATCCAGAATACCATCACCACCGACAATACCGCCGGGAAGAAGTTAGAACCGATATCCGGATATTCCGCCCGCACCACAGTGCTATAGAGCAACACGCCGAGGATAAAGCAGGCGGCTGACAGGCCGGGCAAGCCGACCGGCATCGTGCGGTTTTGATAGCGTTGATGCAGACAGTAAACCGTCAGCACCAGAGAAATTATCGGAAAAACTGAGAAAGGAACGATGGAGCTGAACAGCGCTGCAAACGTGCCGTTAATCGATAAGCCAGCCAACAGCGCCAGCAACAGCGTACCTTTATCTTGACCTGACTGTTTCATTGCTCGTCTACCACCTTATTCGGAATGACGTGACTTTTCTCTTGTTCGCGACGATACCAGTAGTATGCGCCTTTGGAGATCATCCGTAACTGCAACACCAGCCGCTCTTCAAGCTGCCGACGCTGCTCGAGGCCAACATCTAAAGCCTCCGCTCCCGCGCTAAATACAATAGTCACCATCGCCTCAGCCTGCGCTTCGGTAAACGCACGAGGCATATGGTTTTCGATTTCCAGATAGTCAGCAAGTTCCGCAATAAAGTGCTGAATCTCGCGGGCCACTGCCGCACGAAATGCCGCAGACGTGCCGGAGCGCTCGCGCAGCAGCAGGCGGAAGGCGTTGGGGTTATTGCCGATAAATTCCATAAAGGTTGAAACGGAAGTGCGTATTACGCTGCCGCCTTTGGCAATACGCTGACGCGCCTGGCGCATCAGTTGGCGAAGCATCAGGCCGCTTTCATCGACCATCGTCAGCCCCAGCTCATCGACATCGCGGAAATGGCGATAAAAGGACGTTGGCGCGATTCCCGCCTCACGTGCGACTTCACGCAGACTCAGGCTGGCAAAACTACGCTCGGCACTGAGTTGACTGAATGCCGCTTCCACCAGCGAACGCCGGGTTTTTTCTTTTTGTTGTGCTCTTACACCCATCACGATAACTGAATCCTTCCATATGCCGTGCTGGCACTATACCAGAGATTAAAACGATTCCACTTACGCAGCTTTGTTAATGATTGTTTACATGCTATTTATGCTATTCCGTATGAAAAAAGCCCAACGATAATTGGGTTATTCCCTCGATGATGTTATGATTCTGTTGCTTTTATGTATAAGAACAGGTAAGCCTTACCATGCCACATTCCTACGATTATGATGCAGTAATTATTGGTTCCGGCCCCGGCGGCGAAGGCGCTGCTATGGGTCTGGTGAAGCAAGGAGCCCACGTCGCCGTTATTGAGCGTTATCATAATGTCGGCGGCGGTTGTACCCACTGGGGCACAATCCCATCCAAAGCACTTCGCCATGCCGTCAGCCGTATTATCGAATTCAACCAGAACCCTCTCTACAGCGACCACAGCCGACTTCTCCGTTCCTCATTTGCCGACATCCTGAATCATGCCGATAGCGTGATTAATCAGCAGACGCGTATGCGTCAGGGCTTTTATGAGCGCAACCACTGTGAAATGCTGCAGGGCGACGCCCACTTTGTCGATGAACACACCATCGCGCTGAAATGCCCGGATGGTTCAGTCGAAACGTTGACCGCCGAAAAGTTCGTGATTGCCTGCGGTTCCCGCCCGTACCGCCCGGCGGACGTCGACTTTAATCATCCGCGCATTTATGACAGCGACTCTATTCTCAGCCTGCACCATGAACCTCGCCACGTCATTATCTACGGCGCAGGGGTTATCGGCTGTGAATATGCGTCTATCTTCCGCGGCATGGACGTGAAAGTTGATCTCATCAACACCCGCGACCGTCTGCTGGCGTTCCTCGATCAGGAGATGTCAGATTCGCTGTCCTATCACTTCTGGAACAGCGGCGTGGTCATTCGCCACAACGAAGAGTACGAGAAGATTGAAGGTGTGGACGATGGGGTCATCATGCACCTGAAGTCCGGCAAAAAGCTCAAGGCCGACTGCCTGCTGTTTGCCAATGGCCGCACCGGTAACACCGAACCGCTGGCGCTGGAAAACATTGGCCTTCAGGCCGATGGCCGTGGCCAGTTGAAAGTGAACAGCCTCTATCAGACCGCGCAGCCGCACGTCTATGCCGTCGGTGACGTTATCGGCTATCCGAGCCTCGCTTCCGCCGCCTACGATCAGGGCCGCATCGCCGCACAGGCGCTGATGAAAGGCGAAGCTGCCGGGCATCTGATTGAAGATATTCCAACCGGGATCTACACCATTCCGGAAATCAGCTCCGTCGGTAAAACCGAACAGCAGCTGACGGCGATGAAAGTGCCGTATGAAGTAGGTCGTGCGCAGTTTAAACACCTGGCGCGAGCACAAATCGTCGGGATGAGCGTGGGTAGCCTGAAGATCCTGTTCCATCGGGAGACCAAGGAAATCCTCGGCATTCACTGCTTTGGCGAACGCGCAGCCGAGATTATTCATATCGGTCAGGCGATTATGGAGCAGAAAGGTGGTGGTAACACCATTGAGTACTTCGTTAACACCACCTTTAACTACCCGACAATGGCGGAAGCCTATCGGGTAGCGGCGCTTAACGGCTTAAATCGCCTTTTTTAGCGCTTTGTCGAAATGGCCGTCCATCGTTTCACGGACGGCCTCTGCCAGCTGCTCATAGCGGCTGCGCAGCGGCGACCCCGGACGATAAACCAGGCCAACGGTACGGCGTGGTTCCGGCTTAATACACGGCAGATACACCACGCCGTCGCGTTTGCGTTCCGGCGGTACCGCCAGCGCAGGTAGCAAAGTAATTCCGCTTCCCGCCGCCACCATATTACGCAGCGTTTCCAGACTGGTTGCGCGGAAATGGGTATCTTCATCCGCCCCGGCTTCAAAACAGAAGCCCATCGCCTGATCGCGAAGGCAGTGACCGTCTTCCAGCATGAGCAGCTTTTCGCCCGCCAGATCCGACATCGGCACGCGATCGCGTTCCGCCCACGGGTGATCTTCGTAGATCGCCAGCAGCATCGGTTCGTCATACAGCGGAACTTCGATAAATGCCTCGCTCTCCTTCACCAGCGCCAGAATCACGCAATCCAGCTTACCGCTGTCGAGCTGCGCCAGCAGCTGATGGGTTTGCGCTTCATGCAGATACATTTCCAGCTTCGGGAAGGTTTGATGCAGTATTGGGATAATATGAGGTAACAGATACGGGCCAACGGTTGGAATCAGGCCGATATGCAGCGGGCCGGACATCGTCTCCCCCTGCTGGCTTGCCATCTCCTTAAGCACTTTGACCTCGCGTAACACGGTACGCGCCTGGTCCACCAGCAGCAGCCCAGCCTGGGTAAACAGCACTTTGCGGCTGGTACGCTCCAGCAACATCACGCCCAGTTCATCTTCCAGTTTACGAATCTGCCCGCTGAGGGTTGGCTGACTGACATGGCAGGAATCTGCCGCCCGGCGGAAGTGCCGATGCTCAGCTAACGCCACCAGGTATTCAAGATCGCGAATATTCATTATTCTTCCTCCATCGCCACGATAGCCCATGGCGATAGATAGAATAGCAACGAATGATTATCCCTATCAAGGATTCTGTTTAATAATACACCACAGAAACAGGTGACCCTCGTTTAACCCTTGAAGTCGTCACACTGAATCGGAGTTTCTCTCGAACTCGACTAACAAAAGCCAACATGAACGTTTGCGGGCCCCGTGGCCCGCTTTTTTTTGCGCGTCAAAAACCCGGCCTCGCTATGCTCGACCGGGCCTCAATATTACCTGATGGCACTTTACTATGTCGGCCGGATAAGGCGAAGCCATCATCCGGCAACGTGCGCCGATCCGCCCGATGGCGCTAGGCTTATCAGGCCTACAAAGACAAAGGTTACGCCAGACGCACCTGCGCATCGCGAATGGCCTGCGCCACCTGCTGCGGCGACACGCCGCCTTTGGCTGCACGTTTATCAAGGCAAGATTGCAGCGACAGAATCGGATAGACATCATCGCCAATCACCGCGCTGAATTTCTGCAGGTCAGCCAGCGCCAGATCTTCCAGCGGTTTGCCCTGGGCAATCGCTTCAACCACCGCTTCACCCACGATATGGTGCGCTTCACGGAACGGAACGCCTTTCGCGACCAGATAGTCCGCCAGTTCAGTGGCGTTGGCATAACCCTGCTGCGCCGCTTCCTGGCAACGTGGACGTTTCACCTGAATGCCGTCAAGCACCAGCGCCGCCATGTGCAGACAGTCCATCCAGGTATCGAGCGCATCGAAGACCCCTTCTTTGTCTTCCTGCATATCTTTGTTGTAAGCCAGCGGCAGACCTTTCAGCGTCATCATCATGCCGGTCAACGCGCCCTGCACGCGGCCGCATTTGCCACGAATAAGCTCGAGCGCATCCGGGTTTTTCTTCTGCGGCATCAGCGAAGAGCCGGAGGTCACGCGGTCAGAAAGCTCAACGAAACCGGCTTCACCGGTATTAAAGAAGATCAGATCTTCGGCGAAACGCGACAGGTGCACCATACCAATAGAAGCATTGGAGAGCAGCTCCAGCACGTGGTCACGGTCAGAAACGCTATCGAGGCTATTACGGGTCGCGGAGGCAAAGCCCAGCCAGCCGGCCAGCTGTTCACGGTCAATCTCATACGCAGTACCCGCCAACGCACCGCAGCCCAGCGGGCTCACGTCGAGACGCTTGAGGGTATCGTGCAGGCGGCTTTCATCACGCGCCAGCATCTCAACGTAGGCCAGGCACCAGTGAGCAAAAGTCACCGGCTGCGCGCGCTGCAGGTGGGTATAACCCGGCATCACCGCATCCTGGTTGGCCTGCGCAGTCTCCACCAGCGCGCTTTGCAGCTGACGGTTTGCCGCCAGTAGCTCGGCTACGGTGTCTTTACACCACAATTTGAGATCGGTCGCTACCTGGTCGTTACGGCTACGCCCGGTGTGCAGTTTTTTACCCAACTGGCCGACTTTGTCGATAAGCTTGCCTTCAACCCAGCTATGAATATCTTCGGCATCGCTTTCGAGGATTTGCTGTGGGTTCGCACGAACCTCTTCCAGCAGCACGCTCAGCGCCTCTTCCAGCTGGATCTGTTCCTGCCCGGTCAGTACGCCAACCGTCACCAGCGCTTTCGACCAGGCAACAGAACCGACAATATCCTGCTCGGCCAGGCGATAATCAAAGCGTAAAGAGTCGTTGAACTGTTTGAACCGCTGATCCGCTGCCTGAGTAAAACGCCCGCCCCAAAGTGCCATAACAAATTTCCTTAAATTCTTCGATTTCACTGCCGGATGGCGCTGCGCTTATCCGGCCTACAGGTTCTGTTCACGTTGGTCGGATAAGCGCAGCCGCCATCCGACACATAAAAACTTATGCCAAAATACGCGTACCGATCGGCGTGCCGTTAAACAGCGCCGGCAGTTGCTCGGCATGACGCCAGGAGGCGATATCGACCGGGCGACCCAGGGTACGTGCCGCATCGAGCGCCGCATTCACCTTCACAATCATGCCGTCGGTAATAATTCCCTGGTCGATCAGCTGTTCGGCCTTCGCCGCCGTCATCTCAGCAATACGCTGGCCTTTGCCGTCCAGAATACCGCTAACGTCGGAAAGCAGGATCAGGTCCGCACCCAGCGTAGCAGCCAGCGCCGTTGCCGCCTGGTCAGCGTTGACGTTCATCAACTGCCCCTCGGCGGTTACGCCGATGGAGCTCACCACCGGCAGGAACCCGCCTTCCAGCAGCAGGTTAATCAGCTTCGGTGAGCCTGGCTGCGCCAGACCTACGTGGCCCAGCTCTTCATCCAGTTTCGTCACGTTTACGCTGTCGCCGTCGCCAAGGAACAGGCCAACGGAGGCAATATCATGTTTCTTCGCCCACGCCAGCAGCGTTTTGTTGGCGGTCCCCGCCAGCGCACCGGTAATGATGTCGATTTGGTCGGCAGGCGTAACGCGCAGGCCATTTTTCTTTTTCACCGGCAGGTTAAGCTGTTTCATCAGCTCATCCACCACGCAGCCGCCGCCATGGACAATCACCAGCGGGCGCTGGTGCGATTCGCGATAGTTCACCAGCGCGGTAAACAGACGCTCCAGCGCTTCTTCGCTATCCAGTAACACGCCGCCCAGTTTGATAATTAATGGATTCATGGTCATCACACCTTAGATAAGAGACTGCGTCTCAGCGAAGCCGAAACGGATATTGGCGCACTGCACGGCCTGTGCGGCAGCACCTTTTAATAAGTTGTCCTCGGTCGCCACCACGATCAGGTGTTCACCCTGCACGGCAAAACCGATATCGCAGAACGGCAGGCCAACCACGTTTTTCAGCGCTGGCACACCTTTGTCGTATAAACGGACCATCGGCTTGTCGGCGTAGGCTTGCTGCAGCGCCTCGGCCACCTGCGCTTGCGTGACGCCCGGCTTCAGACGGCAGGTAATGGTTTCCAGAATACCGCGCGGGAAGTTGCCCAGATGCGGGGTGAAAATCACATCCGCACCAAGATGGCTGGCAATTTCCGGCTGATGACGGTGGGTAAACACGCCATACGGCTGCAGGCTCACTTCACAGAAGCTATTGGAGATCGCCGCTTTACGCCCCGCGCCGCTGACGCCGGAAGTGGCGTTGATCACCGGCCACTGATTAAGATCCAGCAAATCGCCATCGATCAGCGGTTTTAGCGACAGCTGTGCCGCCGTTGGATAACAGCCCGGTACCGCAATCAGCTTCGCCTCTTTCAGCGCGTCGGCGCTCCACTCGGCAAGGCCATACACCGCCTGCGCCAGCAGCTCCGGATGCTGATGAGTAAAGCCGTAATATTTTTCATAGAAGGCGCCGTCGTTCACGCGGAACGCACCGGACAGGTCGAATACCACACAGCCTGCCGCCAGGAACTGCGGTGCCAGATCGTGGCTCACTTCATGCGCAGTGGCGAGAAACACCACGTCGACTCCCGCGCTGAATTCACTGATGTCGGACATCGGCTGCAACGGCAGGTCGACAATGCCTTTTAGCTGTGGATGCAAATCGGAGATTAGCTTTCCTGCATCATTGCTTTGCGCTGAGACCGTCAAAGCGGTTATGTTCATATGAGGATGGCGATTTACATAGGTCACAAGCTCTGCGCCAGCATAACCGCTCGCGCCCACAATCAGCGTATTCAACATCGGTGCAGTTCACCTTCTTATGTCTGTTTGCCTGATTAAGCGTAATCACTTCACCCTACAGTTGGTGGGTTTTATTACGCCTAATGATAATGTATTTTTATTCACAAATACTGCATGAATATTGATACTATCACGACCCGAGGTGTGTCAACAATGAAAAACAATTTACCCCCATTTATCGAGATTTACCGTGCGTTGATCGCCACCCCGTCCATCAGCGCAACCGAAGAAGCGCTCGATCAGAGCAATGCGTCTTTAATCACTCTGCTCGCCGATTGGTTCGCCTCTTTAGGCTTCCAGGTTGAGGTGCAGCCGGTCCCTGGTACCCGCAATAAATTCAACCTGCTCGCCAGCACCGGTCAAGGTGCGGGCGGTCTGTTACTCGCCGGACATACCGATACCGTCCCCTTCGACGACGGCCGTTGGACCCGCGATCCCTTCACCCTCACCGAACATGACAACAAGCTCTACGGTTTGGGTACCGCCGATATGAAAGGTTTCTTTGCATTTATCCTCGACGCTCTGCGTGATGTCGATGTGACGACGCTGAAAAAACCGCTCTACATCCTGGCGACTGCCGACGAAGAGACCAGTATGGCCGGCGCGCGCTACTTTGCCGAATCCACCGAGCTGCGCCCGGACTGCGCAATTATCGGCGAGCCGACATCGCTACAACCGGTACGCGCCCATAAAGGCCATATGTCTAATGCTATTCGCGTGCTCGGCCAGTCCGGCCACTCCAGCGATCCGGCGCGCGGCGTGAACGCCATTGAAATCATGCACGACGCCATTGGCCGGGTGATGCAGCTGCGCGATTCGCTGAAAGAGCGTTATCACTATGACGCCTTCACCGTACCGTACCCGACGCTCAACCTGGGTAGCCTCCACGGCGGCGACGCTTCTAACCGTATTTGCGCCTGCTGTGAGCTGCATATGGATATTCGCCCACTCCCGGGCATGACGCTCAACGACCTTAACGGCCTGCTGGATGAAGCGCTGGAACCGGTTAGTGCCCAGTGGCCTGGCCGTTTGACCATCAGCGAACTGCATCCGCCGATTCCGGGTTATGAATGCCCGCCGGATCACCAGCTGGTTGAAGTGCTGGAAAAACTGCTCGGCACCAAAACTGAAGTCGTTAACTACTGCACCGAAGCACCGTTTATTCAGAACCTGTGCCCGACCATCGTCTTAGGTCCTGGCTCAATTAACCAGGCGCACCAGCCGGACGAGTACCTGGAAACCCGCTTTATCAAACCGACACGCGAATTAATTTCTCAGGTCGTCCATCACTTCTGTTGGCATTAATCTGTGTTGCCCGGTGGCCGAAGGTTCCCGGGCAACACAGCGCGCAGCCCGCCCCCCACTCGCCTTCACAGCATCGTCTATTCCCGCGATCTCGTTCACATTTTCATAAGCATTTCTTATCTGGCAGGAAGCAAATTAAATTTCGTAAATTGCCGCGATTTATTCGTTTGCTGAAGCGATTTCGCAGCAATTGACGTACGGGTTTTTACGTGGCTTTATAAAAGAGGTGTCTTTATCTCGCCCTTCCGTTCCGAGGCCGGGATATAACAAAATAAAATGAGATGGGGTGTCTGGGTTAATGAACGAACAATATTCCGCGTTGCGTAGTAATGTCAGTATGCTCGGTAAAGTGCTAGGCGATACCATCAAGGATGCGCTTGGTGAGAACATTCTTGACCGTGTAGAAACGATCCGTAAGTTGTCCAAATCTTCTCGTGCGGGCAACGAAGCCAATCGCCAGGAGCTGCTCAGCACGCTGCAGAACCTGTCCAACGATGAGCTGCTACCGGTCGCCCGTGCGTTTAGCCAATTCCTGAATCTGGCCAACACCGCCGAGCAATATCACAGCATTTCGCCAAAAGGCGAAGCGGCGAGCAACCCGGAAGTGATTGCCCGTACTCTGCGTAAACTCAAAGACCAACCCGATCTCAACGAAACCACCATTAAACAGGCAGTTGAATCCCTGTCGCTGGAGCTGGTGCTAACCGCGCACCCGACCGAAATCACGCGTCGTACGCTGATCCACAAGATGGGCGAAATCAACAACTGCTTAAAACAGCTCGATAATACCGATATTGCCGACTACGAACGCAACCAAGTGATGCGCCGTTTGCGCCAGCTGATTGCCCAGTCCTGGCATACCGATGAAATTCGTAAACATCGCCCAAGCCCGGTTGACGAAGCCAAGTGGGGCTTTGCGGTGGTCGAAAACAGCCTGTGGGAAGGCGTTCCCAACTACCTGCGCGAGCTGAACGAACAGCTGGAAGAAAACCTCGGCTATAAACTGCCGGTCGACTTTGTGCCGGTGCGCTTCACTTCCTGGATGGGCGGTGACCGCGACGGCAACCCGAACGTGACGGCCGAAATTACCCGCCACGTGCTGTTACTGAGCCGCTGGAAAGCCACCGATCTGTTCCTGAAAGATGTCCAGGTGCTGATTTCTGAGCTGTCGATGGTTGAATGTACCGACGAGCTACGCGAGCTGGTGGGTGAAGCAGGCGCGACCGAACCGTACCGCTACCTGATGAAAACCCTGCGCGGCCAATTGATGGCGACCCAAGCCTGGCTGGAAGCACGTCTGAAAGGCCAACGTCTGCCAAAACCGGCCGGTCTGATTAGCCAGAACGAGCAGCTGTGGGAACCGCTATACGCTTGCTATAAATCGCTGCAGGCCTGCGGGATGAGCATCATCGCCAACGGCGAACTGCTCGATACCCTGCGCCGCGTGAAATGTTTTGGCGTACCGCTGGTACGTATCGACGTGCGTCAGGAAAGCACTCGCCACACCGAAGCGCTGGGCGAGCTGACCCGTTATCTGGGTATCGGCGACTATGAAAGCTGGTCAGAAGCCGACAAACAGGCCTTCCTGATCCGCGAACTGAATTCTAAACGCCCGCTGCTGCCACGTAGCTGGGAACCAAGCAACGACACCCGCGAAGTGCTCAACACCTGCAAAGCGATTGTTGATGCTCCGCAGGGTTCGGTTGCCGCCTACGTCATCTCAATGGCGAAGACGCCGTCCGACGTGCTGGCCGTACATCTTCTGCTCAAAGAAGCGGGTATCCCGTTTGCGCTGCCGGTTGCTCCGCTGTTTGAAACGCTGGACGACTTGAATAACGCCGACGACGTGATGACGCAGCTGCTGAGCATCGACTGGTATCGCGGCTTTATTCAGGGCAAACAGATGGTCATGATTGGCTATTCTGACTCGGCAAAAGATGCGGGCGTAATGGCCGCGTCCTGGGCGCAATACCAGGCACAGGATGCGCTGATCAAAACCTGCGAGAAAGCCGGCATTGAGCTGACGCTGTTCCACGGGCGCGGCGGTTCCATCGGCCGTGGCGGCGCACCCGCTCACGCCGCGCTGCTGTCCCAGCCTCCGGGAAGCCTGAAAGGTGGTCTACGCGTCACCGAGCAGGGCGAGATGATCCGCTTTAAATACGGCCTGCCGGAAGTCACCGTCAGCAGCCTGTCGCTGTACACCAGCGCCATTCTGGAAGCCAACCTGCTGCCACCGCCGGAACCGAAGGAAGAGTGGCGCGGCATCATGGACGAGCTGTCGGATATCTCCTGCGAGATGTACCGTGGCTATGTGCGTGAAAACAAAGATTTCGTCCCTTACTTCCGTTCCGCTACGCCGGAGCAGGAGCTGGGTAAACTGCCTCTGGGTTCTCGTCCGGCAAAACGTCGTCCAACCGGTGGCGTGGAGTCTCTGCGCGCCATTCCGTGGATCTTCGCCTGGACCCAGAACCGCCTGATGCTGCCAGCCTGGCTGGGTGCCGGTGCCGCGCTGCAAAAAGTGGTCGAAGACGGTAAACAGAGCAAGCTGGAAACCATGTGCCGTGACTGGCCGTTCTTCTCTACCCGTCTGGGCATGCTGGAGATGGTTTATTCGAAGGCCGACCTGTGGCTGGCGGAATACTACGATCAGCGTCTGGTGAAACCGGAACTGTGGGCGCTGGGTACCGAACTGCGCGACCTGCTGGAAGCCGACATCAAAGTAGTGCTCGATATCGCCAACGATGCACACCTGATGGCCGACCTGCCGTGGATTGCCGAATCTATCCAACTGCGTAACATCTACACCGACCCGCTGAACGTTCTGCAGGCCGAACTGCTGCACCGTTCACGTAAAGCGGAAGAAGAAGGCCAGGAGCCGGACCCTAACGTTGAGCAAGCGCTGATGGTCACTATCGCGGGCGTTGCCGCCGGTATGCGTAACACCGGTTAATCATTCACACCGTCCCCGTACGCAGTAATACCATGGGGACAGTGAAGCCAGCAGCAAAAGGCCACATTCTTTGTGGCCTTTTTTTATACCCTCGGTTAAGGTTTCTACGTTGTAAAAAACGACAGGGAGCCTCATGTTTTTCGACATCAACCCACTGCTTTCCCACATTGCCTCAGGCACCACCCCGCTGCAAAAAATATGGTTTGCTGTAGACCATATACCTGCGCCGGAGATGGCATTTCAGGTCGATTTTCCGCGCCTGGAGATTGTGCTTTCGGGGCAACTAGCGGACGCCGGGCTTCATGGTGACGAGGTACGAATGAATGGGCTGGATGCGCTATATGTCCCGGCTGGCGGCTGGAACTATCCGCTATGGGATCAGCCCGCCACCACCCTGAGCATACTGTTTGGAAAGCAACAGCTAGGATTTAGCGTTCAACAGTGGGATGGAAGCCAGTTAAGAAACGTCTCGAAGCAACACGTTGCGCGCCGTGGGCCGCGAGTGGGCTCATTCCTGCTGCAAACCATGGGCGAGATTCAAATGCAGCCGCAGGATCAACAAACCGCCCGGCTGACTGCCAGCAGCCTGATTAGCCACTGCGCCGACCTACTCAGCAGCCAAATCCAGACCTCTTCGCGCAGTCAGGCGCTGTTTGATGCTATCCGTGAATACATCGATACCCACTTTGCCGAGCCATTAACCCGAGAATCGGTGGCACAGGCGTTCTATATCTCACCCAACTATCTGTCACATCTGTTCCAGAAAAACGGAATTATGGGATTTAACGAGTATCTCAACCACACCCGCCTGGAGCACGCCAGAAGGCTGTTGAAAGGGTATGACCTGAAGGTAAAAGAGATTGCTCATGCCTGTGGCTTTGTCGACAGCAACTACTTCTGCCGGCTGTTTCGCAAAAATACCGATCGCTCGCCGTCCGAGTATCGCCGCCAGTATCACAGCCAACTCACTATGGCAGAATGATATGCGTGTGCTGCGGCGCGGATAGCAGTTTACGCACCGCACTCATGACCTTCTGCGGCTCACGCAAAAAAGCGCTGATTCCAGACTGTACGTAGCGACTCTGGATAAAGCG
Organism: Kluyvera huaxiensis; assembly: GCF_040149365.1. Classification (NCBI taxonomy): domain Bacteria; kingdom Pseudomonadati; phylum Pseudomonadota; class Gammaproteobacteria; order Enterobacterales; family Enterobacteriaceae; genus Kluyvera; species Kluyvera huaxiensis. Next base: position 103,659 of record NZ_JBEFLV010000016.1, on the reverse strand, counting down.
GTCTGCACCATTGAGCTCAATATCGGTAATCAATAACACCGCATCCGCCCGACGGATATCCTCTTCAGTTAGCGCGTTTTCAATCCCCAGCGCCCCCTGGGTCTCAATTTTTATGCTCCACTTTTCCTGCTGGCAGAGTTTTTCCAGACGTTCAGCCGCCATATAGGTATGAGCGACCCCGCTTACGCAGGCCGTTACCGCCACTAACATTCGTCCGCTCGTTGCCGTCATCGTCCTCTCCTTGCAGAAAACACACGTAGGCGGGCGCAAATAATCTATTTCGCGCCCACCTGTAATGTATGTTGATGATATCGAAGCTCGTCTTAAGCGCTCTGCGATAAGTGTGCCTCAATCTTATTCATAATAGCGTCGGCACGTTTAACCGCATCGCTAATATTTACCCGCACAATCGTTTTGCCCGCGAAACGCTCTTCAAACTTGATGCCGATATCTTTGGTCAGAATCACCATGTCAGCGGCCGCCACGTCGCTTGCCGTCAGCTCATTTTCCTGACCAATCGACCCCTGCGTTTCGACCTTGACGTGCCAGCCTTTCGATTTTGCCGCGCTCTCCAGCGCTTCCGCTGCCATATAGGTATGTGCCACGCCGGAAGGACAAGCCGTTACCGCAATAATATTGGTCATAATCTTCACCTTCTTAATCAGTTAATTTCGAAATCCAGATCCAGGTCGTCTTCTTTTTCGACGGCCACTTTTTTGTTCTTCCGCGCCAGACTTTTCAGCAGGTTGACGCTCACGGCGGTCACCACCGCACCCACGACGATTGCCAACAGATAACCCAACTTGCCTTCCACCACCGGCAGGACAATCAAACCGCCCCATCCGGCGTAGCACTGTGCCCCCATCAGCGCGGCGGTCACGGCACCGCACACCGAGCCCAGCATAATGGATGGGATCACACGCAGCGGGTCAGCGGCGGCGAAGGGAATCGCCCCTTCGGTCACGCCGACGCAGCCCATCACCAACGCGGCTTTCCCGGCTTCGCGCTCTTCGTTGTTGAAGTTTTTACGATTAATCAGCGTGGCTAATCCCAGCCCCAGCGGCGGCACGCAGATACCCACGGCGGCGATTGCCACCACGGTATAAACACCCTGAGAGACGCAGATCAGCATGAAGGCGTAGGCCACTTTATTCACCGGGCCGCCCATATCGAACGCCAGCATCAGCCCCATAATCACCGCCAGCACCACGATGCTGCCGGCTTGCATCCCTTGCAGCCAGTGGGTCAGGCCGCTGGTCAGCATGCCGACCGGCTCCCCCAGCCCCCACATCATGATGCCTGCGGTAATCAGCGTGCCGATAATCGGGATAACGAAAATCGGCATCACCGAGCGCAGGACTTTATGCACCGGGATTTTCTTCAGATAGTAGACGACGATACCGCCGATAATCCCGGCGATCAGAGCGCCAAAGAAGCCGGCACCGAAGCTATTGCCCACCCACGCGCCAATCGCGCAGGGTGCCAGCGCGGAGCGCTCGGCGATGGAGTAGCCAATGTAGGCGGCGAGGAATGGAACCATCAGCGTCAGGCCCGCGACGCCAATATCGAACAGCTTTTTCAGGTTGGGATCGGTGGCGGCATCCGGGACAGCGCCCTTTCCGTACAGCATGACGGAGACCGCCAGTAAGATACCCCCTGCTACGACAAACGGGATCATGTGCGACACCCCCGTCATCAAATGCTGACGGGTATTTCTGAGTATTTGCACTAATTCTTTCATCAGTCGCTCCTGGGCTTTATGAGCCCATGTCTATTAAGGTGTTGTGGCAAACAATAGGCAATTGGCGGCGGGACAGACAGTGGACAAAAAGTGCATTTACTGGATTTTTGTAATGTCAGCAGAAAAATGCGAGCGACCTCTAAAGTTGGTATTAACTGCGTCTTTATAAGCAGAGAATGCAACGTGTGAGGTCGCTCGCATTTTCTAGTGAACCATACATTTGTCCAGTTTTTGACATAAATGTCAGATAGCCGTGCCGATAACAAGCCCCCTATTCTGTTACCCATATCGAATGATTTGGGAGATAGGGTTATGACGTTGGTTGTTGAATTTGTCTGCGAATTACCGAATGGCGTGCACGCCCGTCCTGCCAGCCATGTCGAAACGCTGTGCAACACGTTTAGCTGCGAGATTGAATGGCATAACCTGCGTACGAACCGTAAGGGCAACGCTAAAAGCGCGCTGGCGATTATCGGCACCGACACGCTGGCGGGCGATAGCTGCCAGCTGCTGATAAGCGGTGCTGATGAGCAAGCCGCCCATCAACACCTCGCCGTATGGCTCAAGGAAGAATTCCCGCTGTGCGACGCTCCGTTGGCACAGGCGGCCAGCGTAGAGCAAGAGGCGCTGCCAGAATCCTTAACCCGTTTAAACCCCACGATTTTTCGCGCTCAGTCGGTCTGTAGCGGCAGCGCAGGCGGTGTGCTAACGCCTCTTGCCGCACTGGACTTCAACAACCTCGGCGAACTGCCGCCAGCAAAAAACCCGGAGCACGAGCAATCCGCTCTCGATAGCGGCTTAACCATGCTGGTCAAAACGCTGGAGCTGCGCCTGCTGGAAAACGACAGTACCGCCAGCGCGATTCTTGAAGCGCACCGCTCGCTGGCCACCGACACCACGCTGCGCCAGCATTTGTTGGCCGGTGTGAACGGCGGCCTAAGCTGCGCACAAGCCGTCATCGAGAGTACCCGTCATTTCTGCGACGAATTTGCCCGCTCCAGCAGCAGCTATTTGCAGGAACGCGCGCTTGATATGCGCGACGTGGGCTTCCAGCTGCTACAGCATATTTATGGCGAGCAGCGCTTTCCGGCGCCAGGACAGCTCACTCAGCCGTCTATCTGCGTCGCCGAAGAGTTAACCCCAAGCCAGTTTCTTGAGCTGGATAAAACGCTGCTCAAAGGTCTGCTGTTGGAAAGCGGCGGGACGACCTCACATACCGTCATCCTCGCCCGCTCCTTTAATATTCCGACGCTTGTAGGCGTGGATATTTCAGCACTTACGCCGTGGCAGAATCAGACAGTCTATCTCGACGGTAACGCCGGTGCGGTGGTTGTTGCGCCAACCGAAGCCGTTACCCGCTATTACCAGCAAGAGGCGCGCGTGCAAGCGGCGATTCGTGAGCAGCAAAGCGAGTGGCTACACAAAGAAGCGCGCAGCGCCGATGGCATTCGCCTTGAGGTGGCCGCCAATATTGCTCATTCAGTGGAATCCCAGACGGCGTTTGGCAACGGTGCAGAAGCGGTAGGTCTGTTCCGCACTGAAATGCTCTATATGGATCGCACCAGCGAGCCAAGTGAAAGCGAGCTGTACAACATTTTTTGTCAGGCGCTGGAATCCGCTGACGGGCGCAGCATTATTATCCGAACCATGGATATCGGCGGCGACAAGCCGGTGGACTACCTCAATATTCCGGCAGAAAACAATCCGTTCCTCGGCTACCGCGCGGTACGTATTTATGAAGAGTACTCGCAGCTTTTCACCACTCAGCTACGGGCAGTCCTGCGCGCCTCGGCGCACGGCAGCCTGAAAATAATGATCCCGATGATCTCCTCAATGGAAGAGATCCTCTGGGTTAAAGAGAAAGTGGCCGAAGCCAAACAGCAGCTCCGCAGCGAGCACGTGGCGTTTGATGAGCGCATTCCGCTGGGCATCATGCTGGAAGTGCCGTCGGTGATGTTTATCATCGACCAGTGCTGCGAAGAGATTGATTTCTTTAGCATCGGTAGCAATGACCTGACGCAATACCTGCTGGCGGTGGACCGTGACAACGCCAAGGTGACCCGCCATTACAACAGCCTGAACCCGGCCTTCCTGCGCGCACTCGATTTCGCCGTGCAGGCGGTGCACCGTCAGGGGAAATGGATTGGCCTGTGCGGCGAACTGGGAGCAAAAGGCTCGGTGCTGCCGCTGTTGGTGGGCCTGGGGCTGGATGAAATCAGCATGAGCGCACCGTCGATTCCCGCAACCAAAGCTCGTCTGGCGCAGCTCGACAGCCGCGCCTGCCGCCAGTTACTCAACCAGGCCATGGCCTGTCGCACCTCACTTGAAGTAGAGCATCTGCTGGCCCAGTTCCGCATGAGTCAACAGGACGCACCGCTGATTACCCCGCGCTGCATCTCGCTGGATAACGACTGGCGCAGCAAAGAAGAGGTGATCAAAGGAATGACCGATAACCTGCTGCTCGCAGGGCGCTGCCGCTACCCGCGCAAGCTGGAAGCCGATTTATGGGCGCGTGAAGCGGTGTTCTCCACCGGGCTGGGCTTTAGCTTTGCCATTCCGCACAGCAAGTCCGAACATATCGAACAATCGACCATCAGCGTTGCCCGGCTGCCCGCCCCCGTCGCCTGGGGCGATGAAGAAGCGCAGTTCATTATTATGCTGACGCTCAACAAACATGCCGCTGGCGATCAGCACATGCGCATTTTCTCGCGCCTGGCGCGTCGCATCATGCATGCCGAATTCCGCAACTCACTGGTTAACGCCGACTCTACCGACGCCATTGCCAGCCTGCTGCAACACGAACTGGAACTTTAAGAGGAAATAACATGGAACTGTATCTGGATACCGCTAATGTGCAGGAAGTTGAACGTCTGGCCCGTATTTTCCCGATTGCCGGTGTGACCACCAACCCGAGCATTATCGCCGCCAGCCGCGAGTCTATCTGGGATGTGCTGCCGCGCCTGAAACACGTCATCGGTGAAAACGGCACGCTGTTTGCCCAGACCATGAGCCGCGATGCCGACGGCATGGTCGCCGACGCCCGCAAACTCCATGACGCTATTCCCGGCATTGTGGTCAAGGTTCCGGTGACAGCAGAAGGGCTGGCGGCAATCAAACAGCTTAAAAAAGAGGGAATTACCACACTGGGCACCGCCGTATACAGCGCCTCACAGGGCTTACTGGCAGCACTCGCCGGCGCGAAGTACGTAGCCCCTTACGTCAACCGCGTTGATGCCCAGGGCGGCGACGGTATTCGCATGGTACAGGAGCTGCAGTCTCTGCTGGAACTGCACGCACCTGACAGCAAAGTCCTGGCGGCCAGCTTTAAAACGCCTCGCCAGGCGCTGGACTGTTTATTAACAGGATGTGAAGCCATCACCCTTCCTTTAGATGTAGCGCAACAAATGCTCGGCACGCCCGCGGTAGAGTCAGCTATAGAGAAGTTCGAGCAAGACTGGAAAAACGCATTCGGAAATCTAAACCTGTAGGGGAGAAATGTATGGATCGCATTATTCAATCACCAGGTAAGTATATTCAGGGCGCCGACGTCATCACGCGTCTTGGCGATTACCTCACGCCAATGGCTAACAGCTGGCTGGTCGTCGGCGACAAGTTTGTGCTGGGATTTGCTGAAGAGAAACTGCGCAAAAGCCTGACCGGCGCGGGCCTGTCGGTCGAAATCGCCCCGTTTGGCGGCGAATGTTCGCAAAACGAAATCAACCGTCTGCAGGATGTGGCGAATAGCGCCAAATGCAGCGCCATTTTAGGCATCGGCGGTGGGAAAACGCTGGATACCGCCAAAGCGCTGGCCCATTTTATGAATCTGCCGGTCGCCATTGTGCCGACCATCGCTTCCACCGATGCCCCTTGCAGCGCGCTCTCCGTGCTCTATACCGATGACGGCGAATTTGATCGCTACCTGATGCTGCCGCATAACCCAAACATGGTTATCGTCGACACCAAAATTGTTGCCGGTGCCCCAGCCCGTCTGCTGGCTGCCGGGATTGGCGATGCGCTGGCCACCTGGTTTGAAGCTCGCGCTTGCTCGCGCAGCGGAGCCACCACCATGGCCGGAGGCCAATGCACTCAGGCCGCGCTAGCGTTAGCGGAACTGTGCTACAACACGCTGATTGAAGAAGGCGAAAAAGCGATGCTGGCCGCCGAGCAGCACGTGGTCACCCCGGCACTGGAGCGTATTATCGAGGCCAACACCTACCTGAGCGGCGTTGGTTTTGAAAGCGGCGGTCTGGCAGCGGCGCATGCTATTCACAACGGCATGACGGCAATCCCGGACGCACACCACTTCTATCACGGCGAAAAAGTCGCGTTTGGTACGCTGACTCAGCTGGTTCTGGAAAACGCTTCGGTAGAAGAGATTGAAACCGTTGCCGCACTGTGCCACAGCGTTGGCTTGCCAATTACCCTGGCACAGCTGGATATCAAAGAGGATATCCCGGCGAAAATGCGTCTGGTGGCGGAAGCCGCCTGCGCGGAAGGTGAAACTATTCACAACATGCCTGGCGGCGCCGATCCTGACCGCGTTTACGCGGCGCTGCTGGTTGCCGACCAGTATGGGCAGCGTTTCCTGCACGAGTGGGAATAATTTTCCCCTCACCGCACAAACAAAAATCCCCGCATTCGCGGGGATTTTTTTATCTCGTTTTAACCCTTACAGCAGGTCAAAACGATCCAGGTTCATCACTTTTACCCAAGCCGCCACGAAGTCTTTCACAAACTTCTCTTTCGCATCGCTGGAAGCATAAACTTCCGCCAGCGCGCGCAGTACGGCGTTGGAGCCGAAGACCAGATCAGCACGAGTCGCGGTGTATTTCACTTCACCACTGGCGCGATCGCGGCCTTCGAACAGCTCTGAAGAGGCATCGGTCGCTTTCCACTCGGTGCGCATATCCAGCAGATTGCTAAAGAAATCGGTGCTGAGTACGCCCACGTTGTCGGTCAGAACACCGTGCTGGCTTTCATCAAAGTTCGCGCCCAGCACGCGCAGACCGCCTACCAACACCGTCATTTCCGGTGCAGTCAGCGTCAACAGCTGTGCTTTATCAATCAACAGAGATTCGGTCGTCGCTTCGCCCGGTGCTGCGCGATAGTTACGGAAACCATCGGCAATCGGTTTGAGCAGTTCAAACATCTCGATATCGGTCTGATCCTGACGCGCATCTACGCGGCCCGGAGCAAATGGCACCTTGATGTTCACGCCAGCCGCCTGCGCCGCCTTCTCGACGCCAACAACGCCTGCCAGCACGATGATATCGGCCAGTGATGCTTTGTGCGCCGACTTATAGATGCCTTCCAGCACCGGCAGAACACGCGCCGCCGTGGCGTTAACGTCCCAGCCTCTCTGCGGAGCCAGCGCCAGACGAGCGCCGTTCGCGCCGCCGCGTTTGTCACCGCCGCGGAAGGTGGAAGCCGAAGCCCAGGCCACGGAAACCAACTCGCTTACGGTCAAGCCAGAAGCCGCAATCTCAGCCTTCAGGCTTTCGATATCATCAGCGGATGGCTGGAAGAACGGATGCGGCAGCGGATCCTGCCAAATCAGATCTTCTTTTGGTACTTCCGGGCCGATGTAGCGCGCTTTTGGCCCCATATCACGGTGGGTCAGTTTGAACCACGCGCGGGCAAAAGCTTCGTTAAAGGCCTGCGGGTCGTTAAGGAAACGACGAGAAATCTTCTCGAAGTCCGGATCGAAGCGCAGCGTCAGGTCAGTCACCAACATGGTTGGTTTACGTTTTTTCGACGGGTCGAACGGATCGGGGATCAGGTCCGGTGCATCAACCGCTTCGAACTGGATTGCGCCAGCCGGGCTGCGGGTCTGCACCCATTCGTATTTGAACAGGTTCTCGAAGAAGTAGTTGCTCCACTGGGTTGGCGTCTGTGTCCAGACCACTTCCAAACCAGAGGTAATGGCGTCCGCGCCAGCGCCGCTGCCGAAGCTGTTTGCCCAGCCGAGGCCCTGCGACTCAATTGGCGCAGCTTCCGGGTCAGCCCCAACATGCGTAGCTTCCGCCGCGCCGTGGGTTTTACCCAATGTATGACCACCAGCGATCAGCGCTACGGTCTCTTCGTCGTCCATCCCCATGTTACCGAAGGTGGCGCGAATCGCCGCCGCCGCTGACAGCGGTTCACCGCTGGCGTTTGGCCCTTCCGGGTTCACGTAGATGAGGCCCATTTCAGTAGCTGCTAGCGGACGTTTCGCCAGCTCTTCTGGGTCTCGGTGCGCCAGCCAGGCTTTTTCATCGCCCCAGTTGACGTCCAGATCCGGCTCCCACACATCTTCACGACCGGCACCGAAGCCGAAGGTACGGAAGCCGGAGTTTTCCAGCGCCACGTTACCCGCGAGGATATACAGGTCAGCCCAGGAAATTTTCTGGCCGTATTTTTGTTTGATTGGCCACAGCAGACGGCGCGCCTTATCCAGGCTCACGTTGTCCGGCCAGGAGTTCAGCGGGGCGAAACGTTGCTGACCACGGCCAGCGCCACCACGACCATCCAGTGAACGGTAGGTGCCCGCACCGTGCCATGCCATGCGGATAAACAACCCTACGTAGCTGCCCCAGTCGGCTGGCCACCAGGATTGGGAATCGGTTAACAACGCGCGGATATCACCTTTTAACGCGGAGTAGTCCAGTTTGCTGAATTCTTTGCGGTAATCGAAATCCTCACCCAGCGGGTTGGATCGATTGGAATGCTGATTAAGAAGATCGACGCGGAGCTGCTTCGGCCACCAGTCTTTGCTACTGGTGCCAGCGCCTGCGCTCTGATCGTGCCCACCACCGTGGTGGAAAGGACATTTACCTGCGTTCTGGGTATCGTCTGGCGTGCTCATCACTATGCTCCCTTACAGTATTTATCATTAAGATATACACCCCTGCTGATAAGTTATAGCTGAAATGGCCCACGGATTTGATAGTTAATTCCTCTTATTTTTCCCTTGTCAGAGAGGAATTTCTGCGCAGGTCAGCCTTATCCTTACATATTGCGCGGTAATCTACTGTGATCGATAGGGAAAATTGATAATAACCCACGAAAAATGTAAGGAATTACTTAATCCTCAGCGGTGCTGCGTAGCTGAGAAGCCCGCTTTTTAAGGCTAACAATCGCCAATGCGCAGACAATCAGCACAATACCGCAGCTTTCCAGGCTGCCTGGCTTTTCACCTAATAGCCACCAGGAAAACAGTACGCCAAAGACCGGTACGGCCAGCGTACTCAGGCTAGCAATGCTAGCGGGAAGATTACGCAGAACATATAGCCAGAGACTCCAGGCCAATGCCGTCGCCAGGATAGCGCTATAGCCTAACGCCCAGAAGACGCCCGGCTGCCAGTCGATAGGTCGTTGTGGCACCAGTAGCGCCACCACGCTCATCACCAGCGCAGCATAGAGCATTTGCCAACTGGTCAGCGCCAGCAGATCGAGCCCTGGGTGGCGCTGATACAGGCGTTTAGCGACAATCGCGCTCGCCCCCCAACTGATGCCGGAGAGAATCGCCAGCAGCGCGCTTTTCAGCGAAGTCAGGTCAAGCTGCCACGGCTGCATAACCAAACATAGCCCCACCGCCGCCACGCCAATCGCGCCATATTGCAGCCGACGCATGCGTTCGCCGAGAAACAGCGCCGCCATAATCACCACCCAAAACGGCATGGTGTAGGTGAGGATAGCCACCTTGCCCGCACCGCCGCTCATCAGCGCCCACTGGGCGAGCCCAATCATGCCGCAGGTTTGCAGTAAGGCGATAGCCAGCGTGTAGCCAAAGGGCGTAGGTCGCATACCGCGACCGCGAAGAAATAACACGATAAACAACAAAATTGCGCCAAAAATACAGCGAAGTGCAGTGAAGTCGAAGGCGCCAATGTAGAGCGTCACCTGTTTCATCGCAATCCAGCTGTAGCTCCAGATAAGCGTCAGCGCGAGCAGGCCGACAAGCGCCAGCGGATTGCTTTTCCCTTCGGTAGACATGGTGGGTCCGTAACAGTGATGTGATGACCGTTACTATACTGCGCAAAAGCCCTGTACAAACAGGGCTTTTGTCCGGAATTGTCCGCTGGCATATCGTTTGCCGGGCAGTTCAATATTGCTGGCCGGATACCCTCCGGCAGATGATTACGCCGGGCGTACACCCAGCGTATGGCAGATGGCATAGCTCATTTCCGCGCGGTTCAGGGTGTAGAAGTGGAAATCTTTCACCCCTTCACGGCTGAGAATTTTCACCATATCCATGGCGATATTAGCACCCACCAGCTTGCGGGTTTCGGCATCATCATCCAGACCGTTGAACATCTGCGACATCCAGGAAGGAATGCGCACATTGGTCATGTCGGCAAATTTCTTCGCCTGCTTGAAGTTCGATACCGGCAGAATACCGGGGATAATTTCAACATCGATACCAGCGGTCACGCAGCGGTCGCGAAAACGCAGGTAGCTTTCGACATCGAAGAAGAACTGGGTGATCGCGCGGTTTGCCCCGGCGTCCACTTTACGTTTCAGGTTGAGCAGGTCGGCCTGAGCGCTTTTCGCTTCCGGATGCACTTCCGGATAAGCGGCAACGGAGATATCAAAATCCGCGACGTCTTTTAGCAGCGTCACCAGGTCGGCAGCATACATGTCCGGCTTGCCGCTGCCCGGCGGCAGATCGCCACGCAGGGCCACAATGTGGCGAATGCCATTGTTCCAGTAGTCCTGGGCGATAGCGCGCAGTTCATCACGGCTGGCGTCAATGCAGGTCAGGTGCGGCACGGCTTCCAGACCGGTACGGTCTTTAATGCCTTTAATAATGCTGTGCGTACGGTCGCGTTCACCGGAATTTGCGCCGTAAGTTACCGAAACAAATTTCGGCTTCAGGCTGCTTAGGCGATCGATAGAGTTCCACAGGGTTTGCTCCATTTCACTGGTGCGCGGCGGGAAAAACTCAAAGGAAACGTTAATCTGCCCAACTTCGGCCAGACTCTGGTTCAGCGCTTCCCGCTGGTTGGCGTGAAAAAAGCTCATACCTTACCTCATCAATCGCGTGTCATTATTGTTGTGTTGTGAACATCTATCCGTTTAGACGTCTGGATGTAAAAATGCCGCAAAAGGCGACGGGCGTCAATAGAAAGATCGGTTTAAAAAGTGAGTAATACTCAGCGAAGGTGAAATTAATTCATCTGCCCGCGCATTACGCCATTTACCGTCAACTCCCTGCACTCCATTTTGCTAACAACCTCACTTTTTATACGCAATTAAAATTGCGATGTACATCGCATATTCCTTAAACATCGTCGGTCTGCACCAAAATTCTATTGCAGACGTTAATGGGTTGTTTCACGATAAGTAGAACGTTCTACTAAAACGTTATACTCACTATAAACAGGGTTAAGAAAAGCACGCGCGCAGAGGCGGCTATTCGGGGGAAATCAGTATGAGTCTGATATCGAGTGTTATTAAATCGCTTTCTAAACTGTCGATGATTGGTCGCGCGCTGATGCTGCCAATCTCGCTGCTGCCTGCGGCCGGTCTGCTGTTGGCGTTCGGGGATAAATTTCATCTGCCGCTGATGATGAACGCAGGCGGGATTATTTTCGACAACCTGCCGATGCTGTTCGCTATCGGTTCCGCGGTTGGGCTGGCTTCTGAGTCCGGAATCGCCGCGCTATCAGCGGCCGTTTCGGTCTTTGTCACCAACATCACCATCAGTACGGTTCTCAGCATTACCCCTGAAATGGCGGGGCAAGGCGGGAAATACGCGATGGTGGTTGGTATTCCAACGCTGCAGATGGGCGTCTTTGGCGGCCTGATCTGCGGTATCCTTGCCGCCTGGTGCTATAACCGCTTCCATAAAATGCAGCTGCCGGAGTTCCTCGGCTTCTTCTCCGGCAAGCGCTTTGTCGCCATCGCTACCGCCCTGCTGTCGTTTGTGCTCGGGCTGATTCTGCCGTACATCTGGCAGCATATTCAGGCGGGCATCGATGCGCTGTCGGTTATCATCAACGGTGATAATCAGGCGGCGTCGACCTTTATCTTCGGCCTGGTTGAACGTGCGCTGATCCCGCTAGGGCTTCACCATATCTGGTACCCGTCGTTCTGGTACTCGTTTGGCGATTACACCACCCATGCAGGCCAGGTCATTCATGGCGACCAGACTATCTGGTTCAAAATGCTGGAAGAGGGAGTGAAATCCTTTAGCAGCGATACCTACCAGGACGCCGGTAAGTTCATGCAGGGGGAATTCCCGCTGATGCTGTTCGCGCTGCCTGCTGCCTGTCTGGCGATGTACCACGAAGCGCATACCAAGAATAAGAAAATCGCTGCCGGTATTCTGTTCTCCGCCGCGCTGACCTGCTTCCTGACGGGGATCACCGAGCCGGTAGAGTTCACCTTTATCTTTGTCGCGCCGATTCTCTACGTCTTTAACGCCATTATGGCTGGCCTCTCTTACATGGTGATGTACCTGCTGCATGCGCACATTGCCAAGTCGTTCTCCGCCGGGCTTATCGACTACATCTCGTTCGGTATCCTGCCGTCGTTTAACGGTTATCAGACCAACTTCCTCAACGCCATTATCGTTGGCGTGCCGATGGGGCTGATTTACTACTTCACCTTCCGCTTTGTGATCCGCCGTTTCGACGTCAAAACGCCGGGCCGCACGGAAACCACGGTAACCGCCAATGACAAGAGTGACACCGAGCTGGCCACCGATATCATCGGCCTGCTGGGCGGCGAGCAAAACATCGCTTCCGTGGGTTCCTGCATCACGCGACTGCGTCTTGAGGTTGAAGACAAAAAAGCGGTGGATAAGGACGGTTTGAATAATATCGGCGCACGCGGTGTTGTTTTCGTCGGCGATAACGGTATTCAGGTGATATTTGGCGCGCGAGCGCAATTTATCGCGCAAACCATGTCGACGATGATTGGCAAATAATCATAAGATTAGAGGCGGTTGAAGGTTCCCGTCCCTGATGGGAACCTTCTTGTTTTTTGTGGATTGGTGAGACGGCTCAGGGAGCGATTTTGAAGAAGGTCAGCATAATTGATGTCGCAAAAAGGGCAGGCGTCTCGGTCTCTACCGTGTCGCTGGTGCTTCGCCAGAAAGGCAAAATCTCCGATGCGACTATCGAAAAAGTGCAGGCTGCCATCAATGAGCTGGGCTATGTTCACAATATTGCCGCCGCTAACCTTCGCGCCAACACCTCCAATCTGATTGGCCTGATCTTAAGAGACTTTAGCGACAGCTTCTCCATCAAAGTGATGGCCAGCATTGTTCAGGAGCTGGAGTCGCAGGGCTTTATGGTTTTTCTTGGTCAGCCGCTCAACGAACATGAACATCTTGAACGCTGCCTGCTGTCGTTTAAACAACAGGGCGTCGCCGGGGTTATTTATCTGGCATCGGATGTAAACCGCGACACGCTTCCGGCGCAAATACGCCAGTGCCCACTGCCGTTGGTGGTGGTGTCGCAATCACCGATCAAAGAAGCCTGCAACCTGGTGCTGCGCGATAACCAACAGGCGGCAAGCCTTGCCACTCGTTATCTTATCGAGCGCGGACATCGTTACATCGCCTATCTGGGCGGGCAGAACAACAACCTGATTCGCCAGCAGCGACTGGAGGGTTTTCGCAACACCCTCACCCGCTACGGCATTACGCCGCGTGAAGAGTTCACCCCGGCCTGCGGCGATGATACCCACGCAGCCAGCCTCGCGACGCGTCAGCTGTTGGAAAACAATAACGCCATCACCGCCGTGCTGTGCCATTCACCGGATGCGATGATCGGCTGTATTGATGGGATTCATAAAGTGGGTCGCACCGTGGGGAAAGACGTGTTTCTGACCCAGCAGGTGGCGCTGATTGGCTTTGAGGATATGCTGCACATTAACCTCACGTCACCGGCGTTCAGCTATGTCTCCTCGGCCAGCGAAGAGACCGGTCGCCAGGCGGCGACGCTGATTATCCGTAAACTCAAAGAGCCGGCGCTACAAAGCCAGTCCATCACGCTTTCCGGGCAGTTGATAGCGCGCGAATCGGCTTAAATCAGGTCTGCCAGCCAGCGCAAACGTGATTCGTTCTCTGCCAGCATCACTAACCCTGATTGGATACATAGCGTACCGCTACTGAGCGGACGAAAAACCACGCCCTGCCGCTGTATCGCGGCAAATGACGCCGGAAACAGGCTCAATCCATCGCCACGGGCAATGCGCGCCAGCAGCACGTCGTGCTCCAGCGGCTCTTCAATACAGGTTGGCGCGTAACCCGCCTGGCGAAAGATATCCCGCGTGTAGTCAAAGAATGCCGGATTACGCTGACGCTGAAACCAAAACAGCGGCCTTGCGTTAAGTGCGCTTAACGCCAGCGAATCGACGTCAGCCTCCGGCCAGTGGGCAGGCAACGCGGCAATCAGCGGCTCCTGCAAAGCCAGCGGGATCACGGTTAAGCCTGCGCTCTCCAGCGGCAACGCCACCAGCGCCACGTCCAGTTTCCCCCGCCGTACCTGACGCGCCAGCTCCGGCGAACCGTGGCGCACAATATTCAATGCCTCAATTCGCACTGCAAGATGCTGTTCCAGCGCCATAAACACGCCCTGTTCAAAGGCCGTGGTCAACCCCAAACGCAGCGACTGTGTGCCAGTTTGCGCGAGCTTGCCGAGCGCGGCGTAGGTTTTATCCTGCTGCGCCAGCAGCGGGCGAATAATCTCCAGCACCCGCAGCCCTTCATCGGTGAGCATCAACCCTTTGGTATGGCGAACAAATAGCGTCAGCCCCAGCCGTTCTTCGAGCTGGCGAATATGGCGGCTGAGCGGAGGCTGCGACATAAACAGTCGCTGCGCAGCGCGGCTCATGTTGTTCTCCTCCGCCACCACGGCGAAGTAGCGCAGCAGACGAATATCCAGAGAGTGAAGTGCGGAAGTAGTCATACCTAAAAGGTATCACGGAATCGGTATTATCCAAAGCTATCTGCGCGCCCTATCCTCACGCCATTCCCCCCTATCAACGAGGAACGAACCATGCCTTCAGAACGCTTTATTACCGGTCAGAAAATGTTGCAACAGGTTGATGGCAAAGGCGGCGATGCGGTCGTCGAAAGCTTAAAAGATATTGCTCCGGACTTTGCGCGCTATCTGCTGGAGTTTCCGTTTGGTGATATTTACGCGCGTCCGGGTCTGGATTTACGCAGCCGTGAAATTGCCACCGTCGCCGCGCTCACCGCGATGGGCACCGCGACACCGCAGCTCAAGGTGCATATTGCCGCCGCGCTGCACGTGGGGTTAACCCAGGAAGAAATTATCGAAGTGATTATGCAAATGGCGGTTTACGCCGGATTCCCAGCCGCATTGAACGGGCTGTTTGCGGCGAAAGAGGTGTTTGCAAAGCAGTAGAAAGCGCTTATCCGGCCTGCGGATGATGTGCAGGCCGGATAAGAAGAGGAGAATTACAGCAGCTGCGCCAGACGGTTGATATCCGACTGAATTGCCCCGGCGGTAACATCGCGACCGGCACCCGGCCCACGGATAACCAACGGGTTATCGCGATACCAGCGGCTTTCGATAGCAAACACGTTATCGCACGGCAGTAATGCCGCCAGCGGATGCTCTTGACGCACGGCTTCCACGCCAACACGCGCTTTGCCGTTGGCGTCAAAACGCGCCACGTAGCGCAGCACCAGTCCCATTTCCTGAGCCGCTTCCAGACGCTGGAGCATTTGCTCGTTGAGCTCATCACCGTTTTCAAAGAAATGGTCGATGGAGCCATCTTCACAGTGCGCAGGAACCAGAGACTCAACGCGCACCTGATCCGGCTCGATGTCGTAGCCCGCTTCGCGCGCCAGAATCACCAGTTTACGCATCACGTCTTTACCGGAAAGGTCAACGCGCGGGTCCGGTTCGGTCAGCCCTTGCTGCCACGCCTGATCGACCAAATCGGTGAACGGCACGCTGCCATCAAACTGCAGGAACAGCCAGGAAAGTGTACCGGAGAAAATACCGCTGATGGCCAGAATGCTATCGCCGCTGTCGATAAGATCGCGCACGGTATGGTTCACCGGCAGGCCTGCACCAACGGTGGCGTTATACAGCCAGTGGCGGCCCGTTTTTTCAAACGCGTCGTGAATCTGACGGTATTTATCGCTGCTGCTGGCCCCGGCCAGTTTGTTGGCGCTGATTACGTGGAAACCATGGCTGGCGAAATCCAGATACTGATCGGCCAGCTGTTCGCTGGCGGTAATATCCAGCACCACTAAATCGTCATACGGGTGGGCGCGCATCCACAGGAATAATGATTCTTCATCCTGTTCAACCGCCTCATCATCGAAGAAGGCCAGCGCACGGCTAGCATCAAGCCCTTCGTAGCTCAGCAGGCTGCGGCGACTATCCACCACCCCCGCCAGCACAAATTCAAAACCGGTACGCGCCGAGAGCGTACCCTGCTCGCGAGCAAACAGCTCCAGCCAGCGGGAGCCGATATTGCCTTTGCCAAACAGCACCAGACCAATGCGTTTTTCCGCGCGGAACAGCGACTGGTGCAGCCCCTGAATCAGACTTTCGGTTGGGCCTGCGCGCAACACGGCGACCAGGCTGATGCCCTCTTCCGACTGCCAGGTGAACTCAACCGGTTGGCCTTTCAGCTGCTGCCAGAAACGGTGGCAGTGCAGCGGGTTACGGGTGACGCCCGCCCCAACCATCGCCACCAGCGCTAGCCCCTGACGCAGGCGCAGTTCGCCCGGTAGACCGGCTTCATCAAGAATTTTCAGCGCGCTGTCGGCGACTTCCGAGGTGTAGCAGAACTGCAGCAACTGGTGATCGGCATGAATGCCCACCGCCAGCGGGCGGATCTGCGCACGCTTAAGTAACTGGTCAATTTCTTTGTACGCCAGCTTAAAGTCCTGGCTGGCAGGAACGCGAAACTCAATCAGGCAGACGTCGTCGTGGCTGGTGACGATGCGTGCGCCGGTACCGGAGGCCAGCACGCGCTCAATGCGCGTTGAGCCTTGATCCGGCGTGTAGCTACAGCGTAATTGCAGGTCGATGTCGCTACCGGAAACCGGCTGTAGCGTACGGGTGTGCAGTACCGGTGCCGCCAGACGCGCCAGCTCGCTGGCTTCGTCCAGGCGCAGCAGCGGCAGCAGACAGGCATCTTTGACTTTACGCGGGTCGGCGCTGTAAACACCGGCGACGTCGCTCCAGATGGTCACGCGGGAAACACCCGCCAGCGCACCGATTTGCGTGGCCGAGTAGTCAGAACCGTTACGCCCCAGCAGTACGGTTTCACCAGCGTTACTACGGCTGATAAAACCGGTGACCACCAGACGTTTACCCGGATGTTGAGCCAGCAGTTGCTGCAACAGCGGGTAAGACAAGCCTTCGTCGACCTGCGGCTGGGCGCTGCGTTCTGCGCGTAAGAAGGCGCGCGCGTCGAGCCAGGCGGCGTCAATATTTTGTAACTTCAGGACTTCCGCCATCAGACGCGCCGACCATATTTCACCGTGGCCGACCACTTCCGCATACACTGCATCGTTGACGCCCGCATCCAGCAGCCCGGCCAAACGCTCCAGGTCGTGGATAAAATCGGCAATCATGCCGTCAGCAATGTCTGCCGGTAACAGGCCGCTAATCAGATCCGACTGATAGCGGCGCAGCGCCTGCTGAACCTGATGCGCAGAGAGGCGATCGGTCTGACTGAGCTTCAGCCAGTTGATCAGCTGGTTGGTGGTGCTACCGGCGGCGGAAACCACCATCATATCGCCGGGCTGCGAGTACTCGGCCATAATACCGGCAACGCGCAGGTAACACTTCACATCCGCCAGACTACTCCCACCAAATTTATGCAGCTGACGCTCTTTCGCCCCTGCCTGCGCAATCACACTCATGTTTACCCCTCGGCTGCGATCCGGAATCCATTTTCCAGATCGGCAATTAAGTCTTCACTATCTTCAATACCGGTTGAGATACGCAATAGCGTCTCAGAAATACCTGCGGCGGCGCGCGCTTCTGGCGCCATACCGGCGTGCGTCATGGTGGCCGCATGAGAGATCAGGCTCTCTACGCCACCCAGCGATTCTGCCAGCGTGAACAGCGACAGCCCGCTCAGGAAACGACGCAATGTTTGCTCATCGCCACCCAGTTCAAAGCTCAGCATCGCACCAAAACCCTTCTGCTGACGCGCGGCAATTTCATGCCCCTGGTTTTCCGGCAGAGAAGGATGATACAGCTTTTTCACCAGCGGCTGTGTTTTCAGGAAGTCGACAATGGCATAAGCGTTACGTTGCGCCACTTCCATACGTGGAGAGAGCGTACGCAGGCCGCGCAGCAAAAGGTAGCTGTCGAACGCGCTGCCGGTGACGCCGATATTATTCGCCCACCATGCCAGTTCTGTGACGGTATCCGGATCTTTTGCAATCACTACGCCTGCGACCACGTCGGAGTGGCCGTTCAGGTATTTGGTGCAGGAGTGCAGCACCAGGTCAGCACCTAACGCCAGCGGATTTTGCAGCGCCGGGCTCAGGAAGGTGTTGTCCACCACGCTCACCGCTCCGGCCTCGCGTGCCAGCTCGCAGATTTTGGCGATATCGACCACGCGCAGCAGCGGGTTGCTTGGACTTTCGACTAACACCAGCTTCGGTTTTTCCGCCAGTGCCGCTTTCAGCGCCGCTTCATTGCCCTGATCGACAAACAGCACGCGATAGCAGCCACGTTTTGCCAGGCTGTCAAACAGACGGTAGCTGCCGCCGTAGCAGTCATGCGGAGCCACCAGCAGGTCGCCCGGCTTCAGGAATACGGTAGTCACCAGGTGAATCGCCGACATCCCCGTATTGGTCATCACGGCACCTGCGCCCCCTTCCAGCTCGGCCAGCGCCCGCTGAACGACATCGCGCGTCGGATTCCCGCGACGAGAGTAATCATGCGCACGCGGTTCATTAAAACCGGTAAAATTGTAGGTGCTGGAAAGGTGGATAGGCGGGACAACACAACCATACTGCTCGTCGTCATTTAAACCGCTACGCACTGCTATGGTGGCCTGTTTACGGGTCATGAGGATTCGTTCCTGGCAAGGTCTGTGAAAAGTCAGACCCCAGAGTAAACATAGTTTACATAGCCGTCAATACATCTAGACTTCTAAACTTCTTTGCGTATAGATTGAGCTATTGGCAAATAGCCGTTAAAATTATATGCATTAGCGCACATCTGCGAAGGCTTAACTCGTGCCAGAACGGGGCCTGTACGGTAAACTGCGCGCGATCATGGTCGTGAATCGGCCTGTTAACTAATGACTAGAGGATTAAAGGTATCTCATGGCTGAATGGAGCGGCGAATATATCAGCCCATACGCTGAGCACGGTAAGAAGAGTGAGCAAGTAAAAAAAATTACGGTTTCCATTCCTCTGAAGGTGTTGAAGATCCTCACCGATGAACGCACGCGTCGTCAGGTCAACAACCTGCGTCACGCCACCAACAGCGAATTGCTGTGTGAAGCGTTCCTGCATGCTTTTACCGGTCAACCGTTGCCTAACGATGAAGACCTGCGTAAAGAGCGCAGCGATGAAATTCCAGAAGCAGCGAAAGTGATTATGCGTGAGCTGGGGATTGACCCGGAGACGTGGGAATATTAATCCCATAAAAGCCGGGAAGCGCCTGCGTTTCCCGGCTTTTTCGTTTTCAGGGTGAGCTTATTTTATCTCATACTCCGGTAGCAGTTGGACTGCCCACAAACTGCGCCACCACATCACCCGATGCCTAACTATTTCCTCGTTATTTATCCAAAGGCCAGTAGCCGCCAGAATTCAGCGTTGCAGTGCCATGGTTGGCAAACATGCAGAGCTGGCGCTGATCGTCTTGCGGATAGATACGGCTGCTCAAGCAAGCATCACCGTCATTAACAAAGACCTCAACGGAAGAGCGGTCGATAAAAATCCGCAATGAAAGACGATCGGTGGCAGGCAGCGGCACGCTGCGGCTCCCCTCCAACATCAGCTGAGGGTAGCGGCGCTCCAGCACCAGCCGTTGCGCCTGCGCATCAACATAGATTCGTAAGCCATCCCCCAGCGCGATACCGTAGCATTCAGCGCTTGCGTTGCCGGTATCCCATACCAGTTCCAGCTCAATAGCCTCTGCATCGTCGATAATCGGCGCAGATTGGTTCTTTAAATGCTGCGCCAACAAGGGGTAATAACTCCCACGTAGCGTCGCGACTTCTTCTGCGGGCGTCATTCTTAAACGATTGTCAGCACCCAGGCGGATTTCACGCGGCAAGGAGAGCATTCCCGCCCAGCCATCACGTTGTTCCGGCATCGGTGATTCCCACATATCCAGCCAGCCTATAACAATCCGTCGACCATCCGGCGTCAGGAAACTCTGCGGCGCATAGAAATCATGGCCGTGATCCATTTCGATAAATTCACCGTCAGGCACAAACGGCTGCCTTGGCTGCCAGTCGCCAACCAAATAGCCGCTCTGGAAAAGATTGCGATTGCGATAGCCCTCCGCCGCCATTCCCTGCGGCGAAAACATCAATACCCGTTTGCCGTCGAGCATAAAGAAGTCCGGGCATTCCCACATAAAGCCCATCCCCTCTTTTGCTTCGGCGAGGATCCCTTCATCCTGCCAATCCCGGAGGTCACGCGAACGATACAGTCGAACCTGACCGGTATCGCCAACCCGCGAACCGACAACCAGGTACCAATCATCCCCCTCGCGCCAGACCTTCGGATCGCGGAAGTGGTGCAAACCCGCAGGGGTATCAATGACCTGTCCCTGGCGTTCAAAGTGGATGCCGTCCCGGCTGGTCGCCAGGCACTGCACCTGATAGAGATTGTCATCACTGCTGGGATCGCCATGAAATTTATGCCCGGTGTAGATTAGTGCGAGCGTATCGCCATCCACCACCGCTGAACCGGAAAAGCAGCCGTCTTTATCCTCAGGCCCTTCTGGTGCAAGCGCCACCGGCAGATGTTCCCAGTGCACCAGATCCTGGCTGCGGGCATGCCCCCAGTGCATCGGCCCCCATTTTGTTGAGTAGGGATGATGCTGATAAAACGCGTGATACCAGCCATCGAACCAGACCAGACCATTGGGATCATTCATCCATCCGGCCCGGGGCGCGAGGTGATAGCGCGGATACCACCGCGGATTCAGCGCCTCACGTCGGGTCTGCAGTTCCTGTTCAGCTTTGGCAATTGAGAAGGTCATAGTCATTACTCTTTATTCAGACAACCGAAGATTGCGGCAGGAGCGAGCCGGTGGCTGGCTTGCTGGCGCGTAAGAGGAAAATGGAGATAAAGGTGGTGCAGAACACCAGCGTCCCCATGAACAGATAGGATTCGGCAAAGCCATATTTTTCATAGCTATAGCCTGCGAGCGGCGACAGCACGGTGGCAATCACCGAACTGGTGCAGGCAAACCCCACCAGATACAGCGTGGAAGAGAGCCGCTTATCGAAATGGGCACTGTTGTATTTGAAAATGGAAACCAGCAGCACCGGCAGTTCAACGCCGTGCAGCAGTTTGGTTATCGAAATAAGCACCGGCCCTTCCACCAGCCCGGAGGCCACCATCCGCAGCGCCATCACCATGCCGGCGAAAATCAGCCCATTTTTGGCGCCAATACGATTAACCAGCCACGGCGCACAGAACATACCCGCAGCCTCCAGGAATACCTGGAATGAGTTGAGGTAGCCATACATGGCATTGCCTTCCTGCAGCGTCGGGAACTGAGAAGAGAAGTAGACGGGGAACTGCTGGTCGTAAACACTGTAAATACAGGTACCGACCACGAAAAATACCAATGCCCAAAAGCGCGGCAACACCAGCAGACGCAGTGCGTCTTCCAGCTTCACTTTACCGCCAGACTCTTCGGCGACCTTGCCTGGCTCATCGGTTGCAATGCGTAGGCGTACCATTAACACGAAAAAAACCAGCCCTGAGCAGGTCGCTACCGCGAAGTTAAACTTGGGGTTGATATTGAAGAGCAGGCCAGCAAAAAAGGTCGCGACGGCCCACCCCAGCGATCCCCACATCCGCGCTTTACCAAACTCAAAGTGGGTCTGCCGCGCAACGCGCTCGGTGTACGACTCCAGCACACCGATCCCACCGTTGAAGGTCAAACCGATGTAGATGCCGCCAAAAATACTGCCGAGCAGGATATTTTGTTTGAGCAGATAGCCAAAGAGCAGAAACGCAGGCCCCGAGAGAATCAGTAAAACGGTGATGTACCAGAGCAGATTTTTACGCAGGCCCAGCCGGTCCTGGATGAAGCCGTAACAAATTTGGGCAAATAGCGCTGAAACCGACAACACGGCATAAATAATCCCGGTATCGCCGGGTTTCAGCCCTACCTCCTGATGAAGCCAGATAGACAGCAGCGAGCCGGAAGAGGACCAGGTGACAAAAAAGAAAAACAGCAAAGCACTGAGTATCAGGTAACTGCGGGGTTGATGTTCTTTCATCATGGCAATCTCATCGTGGATTAACCTCGCAATGGTAACGTTAACAAAAAACATAACTCATGCGAATTTGCTGCGATATCCGATGTTAATCACAAAAGTTAACGTTAACATAATAAAAATAAGATCATGATCAACTATTTGATACCATGCCAACGGCATAGAGTGCGCTAGAATAGCGCGCTATCCTTTAACATCAGTGGGTTAGTTATTTAGTGGCAACGGTGGAGTAAAAAAATGGCATCCTTGAAAGATGTGGCAAAGCTGGCGAACGTCTCCCTGATGACGGTTTCCCGCGCCCTGAACAGCCCGGAGCAGCTTAAGCCGGAAACGCTGGCGCGCGTTCAGTCTGCCATTGCCCAAACTAATTACGTCCCCGATCTGTCGGCAAAAAAAATTCGCGGCGCGCACGACACGGCAAAAACCATCGGCGTGCTGGCGTTAGATACGGTGACTACGCCTTTCTCGGTCGAGATTACGCTTTCCATAGAGGAAACGGCGCGGGCCCACGGCTGGAACAGCTTCGTAGTGAACATGTTTTCTGACGATAGCCCGGAAGCGATTGTCGACCTGCTACTGTCCCATCGCCCTGGTGGAATCATTTACACCACCATGGGGCTTCGGCAAGTGCCGGTGCCTGCCAAACTCCTGACTCTGCCGTGCGTTTTGGCAAACTGTGAAAGTCTGCACCATCCGATTGCGAGCTATATCCCGGACGATGAACAAGGGCAGTATGAGGCGGTTACTGGCCTGCTGGCAGCGGGATACTCTCGCCCGCTGTGCCTGCATTTACCACAAAATCATCTGGCGACCATCCGCCGCCGTCGCGGCCTGGAACGCGCCTGTCGGGAAGCAGGCATTAACCCTGATGCACTGACGCATGTCTATATGGAGTATGGTGACGAACACTATCGCGATATTCCCGCCCGTGTTCTGGAGCAGATAGCGCAGGGCAAACCGCTGTTTGACTCGATTATCTGCGGCAACGATCGCATCGCGTTTATGGTTTATCAGACGCTGCTGGCGCAGGGGCTACGGATCCCCGAGGACGTGGCCGTGCTCGGCTACGACAATATGGTGGGAATTGGAAATTTGTTCCTGCCGCCACTCTCGACGGTGCAGCTCCCTCACTATGAGATTGGCCGATTGAGTGCCCTGCACATCATCAATGGCGATACTCACCGGGATACTATTCGCGTTGACAGCCCGTGGCTGCCCGGAGAATCGATATAAAAAAACCGCTTGGTTAAGCGGTTTTTTTGCAATTTTTCAGCGTATTAGAAACGCGTTACTTCTGGATGCAGCTCAGACATAGAGATCAGGTAGGAAACAAAAACGTTTTTGATTGCGGTCAGCATAGTCACACCTTTACCCATATTTATTTTAAGGTCATTTGATGGGCAAATATTAAGCTTATCTGGGAAACTGTGCAATATTTTTGTGATGGAGATCACGAAAAATAGCTGATGGGCCAAAATTCAGATACAAAAAAAGCGCCCTGAGGCGCTTTTTTCGCTTGGCAACTTACTTGCTGCCTGGGATGCTGAAACGCTTGTTGAAGCGGTCAACACGGCCACCGGTAGCAACGTCACGCTGCTTGCCAGTGTAGAACGGGTGGCATTTACCGCACACGTCCAGGTTCAGGTCGTGACCTACGGTAGAGCGGATTTTCATGATGTTACCGCAAGAGCAAGATGCAGTAATTTCTTCGTATTTAGGATGGATATCTTTTTTCATGGGGAAAACCTCGGTTAAGGCCGCGTCGCTCTTCCAGCCCTAACGCCAGACACCACGCGATGTTAATGTAGTATATTTCCTGATGCCAAAATGCATCAAAGGCGGCGAATCATACAGAATTTGACCAGTAGATGCAAACTGATCCGCACTCCTACAATGTGTATACTGTCTCGCCAGATTTCAAGTCAGGAAGAAAACATGCCCGTTGCTCACGTTGCCCTGCCTGTTCCACTGCCCCGTACGTTCGACTACCTGCTGCCTGATAGCCTCAGCGCCAAAGCAGGCTGCCGCGTGCGCGTGCCGTTTGGCAAACACCAGGAGCGCGTGGGTATTGTGGTGGCGGTCAGCGAAAAAAGCGAACTGCCGCGCGATGAGCTGAAAGCTGTTATCGAAGTGCTGGACGATGAACCGGTATTTTCCTCCGCCGTCTGGCGCCTGCTGCTGTGGGCGGCGGATTATTATCATCATCCGATTGGCGACGTGCTGTTCCACGCGCTGCCGATTCTGCTGCGTCAGGGGAAACCTGCCAGCGCCACGCCACAATGGTTCTGGTTTGCCACCGAACAGGGGCAGGCGGTGGATATCAATACCCTGAAACGTTCGCCGAAACAGCAACAAGCGCTGGCGGCGCTGCGCCAGGGGAAAATCTGGCGTCATCAGGTCGCGGAAATGGAGTTCAACGAGAGCGCCATGCAGGCGCTGCGTACAAAAGGGCTCTGCGAACTCGGCAGTCTTGCGCCGGAAACCGTCGACTGGCGGACAACTTACTCGGTGCCGGGCGAACGACTGCGGCTGAACACCGAACAGGCGACGGCAGTGGGTGCTATCCACAGCGCCTCCGATGAATTCTCTGCCTGGCTGCTAGAGGGCATCACCGGTTCGGGCAAAACCGAAGTCTATCTTAGCGTGCTGGAGAACGTGCTGGCACAGGGCAAACAAGCGCTGGTGATGGTGCCGGAAATCGGCCTGACGCCGCAGACCATCGCTCGCTTTCGCGAACGTTTTAACGCGCCGGTGGAAGTACTGCACTCCGGACTTAACGACAGCGAACGCCTTGCTGCTTGGTTAAAAGCCAAAAACGGTGAGGCGGCGATTGTTATCGGCACCCGCTCGTCGCTGTTTACGCCGTTTAAAAATCTCGGCGTCATCGTCATTGATGAAGAGCACGATAGCTCTTATAAGCAACAGGAAGGCTGGCGCTACCATGCACGCGACCTCGCCGTGTGGCGCGCCCACAGTGAACAAATCCCGATTATTCTCGGCTCGGCTACGCCCGCGCTGGAAACATTGCTCAACGCGCGTCAACATAAGTACCGCATGCTGCGTTTAACCCGCCGAGCGGGGAATGCGCGCCCGGCGACCCAGCATGTGCTCGATCTGAAGGGCCAACATCTACAAGCCGGGCTTTCCCCGGCGCTGATTAACCGTATGCGTCAGCACCTGCAGGCCGATAATCAGGTAATCCTATTCCTGAACCGCCGAGGCTTTGCGCCTACGCTCTTGTGCCATGACTGCGGCTGGATTGCTGAATGTCCGCGCTGCGACAGCTACTACACGTTGCACCAGGCGCAGCATCATCTACGCTGCCATCACTGCGACAGCCAGCGCCCTATTCCGCGTCAGTGCCCATCCTGCGGCTCCACGCATATGGTGCCGGTCGGTCTGGGGACGGAGCAGCTTGAACACGCTCTAGCCCCCATGTTCCCTGGCGTACCGCTGTCGCGCATCGACCGCGATACCACCAGTCGAAAAGGAGCGTTAGAGCAGCATCTGGCGGAAGTACATCGCGGCGGTGCACGTATTCTCATTGGCACTCAGATGCTGGCAAAGGGACACCATTTCCCCGACGTCACGCTGGTTGCGCTACTGGACGTTGATGGCGCACTCTTCTCTGCCGATTTCCGCTCAGCGGAACGCTTTGCTCAGCTGTATACCCAGGTCTCTGGCCGTGCCGGACGTGCAGGGAAACAGGGCGAAGTGGTCCTGCAGACCCACCATCCAGACCATCCGCTACTGCAAACGTTGCTATACAAAGGCTATGACGCCTTTGCCGAACAGGCGCTGGCGGAGCGCCAGACCATGCAACTTCCGCCGTACACCAGCCACGTATTGATTCGCGCGGAAGATCACAACAACCAGCAGGCGCCGCTGTTCTTGCAACAGCTACGTAACCTGATTCAGGCAAGCCCGCTCGCGGACGATAAGCTGTGGGTACTTGGCCCGGTTCCCGCCCTGGCTCCAAAGCGCGGCGGCCGTTACCGCTGGCAGATTCTGCTACAACATCCCTCACGTGTACGCTTGCAGCACATTGTTACCGGCACGCTGGCACTCATCAATACGCTCCCGGAATCCCGCAAAGTGAAGTGGGTTCTCGACGTCGACCCTATCGAAGGTTAATGCAGAGTTGAGAGCGGGATCGTGAAATGAAACAATCATCACACTTTTGATGAAAATTCTGTAACAGATCCCCCTAACTATCTGATAAAAGTGTGTCAGATGTCAGGTCACAAAGGATGTGCCTGCGCCAGTGAGTCGAGGAGAAAATCAGGTGAAGGCTAAAAAACCGGTTGTTGCCGCAACCATGAAAGATGTTGCCCTACAAGCGAATGTCTCTACGGCAACCGTATCTCGTGCATTGATGAATCCCGAAAAAGTTTCGCAGGCGACGCGCAACCGCGTTGAGCAGGCGGCGCTGGAGGTAGGTTATCTCCCGCAGTTGCAGGGGCGTAACATGAAGCGCAATGAATCGCGCACCATTCTGGTTATCGTCCCGGATATCTGCGATCCCTTCTTTAGTGAAGTGATCCGGGGGATCGAAGTCACCGCGGCAGCTCAGGGTTATCTGGTACTGATTGGCGACTGCGCGCATCAGAATCAGCAAGAAAAAACCTTCATTGATTTAATCATCACCAAGCAGATTGATGGCATGCTGCTGCTGGGTTCTCGTCTCCCATTTGACGCCAGCATCGAAGAGCAGCGCAATCTGCCGCCGATGGTCATGGCCAACGAATTTGCTCCCGAGCTGGGGCTGCCCACGGTACATATCGACAACCTCACCGCTTCATTCGATGCCGTAAACTATCTGCATGAACTGGGACATCAGCGCATCGGCTGTATCGCCGGCCCCGAGGAGATGCCGCTGTGCCACTATCGCCTGCAGGGATACGTTCAGGCGCTGCGCCGCTGCGGTATTACCGTCGACCCTCACTACATCGCTCGCGGCAACTTCACCTTTGAAGCCGGAGCCACGGCGCTGGAACAGCTGCTCGCCTTACCGCAGCCACCAACTGCCGTCTTCTGCCACAGCGATATCATGGCACTGGGCGCACTCTCCTATGCAAAACGCCGGGGGCTAAAAGTCCCTGACGATCTGTCCATTATCGGATTCGATAACATTTCGCTGGCGGAGTTTTGCGACCCACCGCTGACCACCGTTTCCCAGCCACGTTTTGATATCGGCCGGGAAGCGATGTTGCTGCTGTTGAACCAAATGAGCGGGCAGGTTGTTGATAGCGGTTCGCGTCTTCTGGATTGCGAACTGATTATTCGCGGCAGTACAAGCAAAATATGATACAAAGCCGGGCGCTTTAGGACTTGCTCGTCTGGTCAAAGCCCCGCCGCTTAAGTAACATGTCGGGCTAACTAACGGAAAAAGACAGCGAAACGATAGTGGCACAACGAGACTATGTACGCCGCAGCCAGCAGGCACCTTCGCGGCGAAAGAACGGCGCTTCACGGAATACACGGAAAAAGCAGAGTAATTTTCCGGCGGTCTCTCCTGCCATGGTGGCGATTGCGGCGGCGGTAGTGGTCGCTTTTATCGGCGGTTTATACTTCATCACGCATCACAAAAAAGAAGAGTCCGAATCGCTACAGAACCGCCAGATCGCGGGGAATGGGCTGCCACCGAAACCGGAAGAACGCTGGCGTTACATTAAAGAGCTGGAAAGCCGCCAGCCGGGCGCCCGTGCGCCAACCGAACCGTCTGCTGGCGGGGAAGTTATCAACCCAAATCAGCTCACCGACGAACAGCGTCAGCTATTGGCACAAATGCAGGCAGATATGCGCCAGCAGCCTACACAACTGACCGAAGTACCGTGGAACGAGCAAACGGCTGCCCAGCGTCAGCAGACGCTACAGCGCCAACGCCTGGCGCAGCAGCAGGTTCAGCAACAGCAGTGGACGCAAACGCAGCCGGTGCAACAGCCGCAAACACGTGCTCCTCAGCCGGTTCAGCAACCGCGTCAAACGCAAACTCAGCAGCCGCCAAAATCTACGGCTGCAAACTCGGCGTATCAGGATCTGCTGCAAACGCCTGCGCACACCGCAGCCACACAGCCTAAAACGCAGGCCGCTGCGCCGGTTGTGCGTGAAACCACGCCGCCAAAAGCGACCGAGAAAAAAGATGAGCGCCGTTGGATGGTGCAGTGCGGTTCATTTAAAGGTGCTGAACAGGCAGAAACCGTCCGTGCACAGCTGGCCTTTGAAGGCTTTGACTCCAAAATCACCACCAATAACGGCTGGAATCGTGTGGTTATCGGCCCGGTCAAAGGCAAGGATAACGCCGATAGCACCATTGCTCGCCTGAAGATGGCGGGTCACGCAAACTGCATTAGGCTCGCTTCAGGGGGTTGAAACCCCCGAAATCCCCCCCATCTATAATTACATTCTGCCCCGTACACGGTACGGGGCCTCTATTTCCGTATTTGCAACAAAGGGGTCTGCTCGTGACAACAATAGTAAGTGTTCGCCGTAACGGCCACGTTGTAATTGCCGGTGATGGCCAGGCCACGCTGGGCAATACCGTCATGAAGGGCAACGTGAAAAAAGTTCGTCGTCTGTATAACGACAAAGTAATCGCCGGGTTTGCGGGCGGTACTGCGGACGCCTTCACGCTGTTCGAACTGTTCGAACGTAAACTGGAAATGCACCAGGGGCACCTGGTTAAAGCCGCCGTTGAGCTGGCTAAAGACTGGCGTACCGACCGTATGCTGCGCAAGCTGGAAGCCCTGCTGGCGGTCGCGGATGAAACCGCCTCGCTCATCATCACCGGTAACGGTGACGTCGTGCAGCCGGAAAATGACCTGATTGCTATCGGTTCTGGCGGCCCGTACGCCCAGGCCGCAGCCCGTGCTCTGCTGGAAAACACCGAGCTTAGCGCGCGTGAAATTGCTGAAAAAGCGTTGAATATTGCAGGTGATATCTGCATTTATACCAACCATTTCCACACCATCGAAGAATTACCGTCTAAGGCGTAAGGATCTCCCATGTCTGAAATGACCCCACGCGAAATTGTCAGCGAACTGAACAAACACATCATCGGTCAGGACGCGGCCAAGCGCTCCGTTGCTATCGCCTTACGTAACCGCTGGCGCCGTATGCAGCTTGATGAAGAGCTGCGCCACGAAGTAACGCCGAAAAACATTCTGATGATCGGCCCAACCGGCGTCGGTAAAACCGAAATCGCCCGTCGTCTGGCCAAGCTTGCCAACGCACCGTTCATCAAAGTTGAAGCCACCAAGTTCACCGAAGTGGGCTATGTGGGTAAAGAAGTCGACTCCATCATTCGCGATCTGACCGATTCGGCGATCAAAATGGTGCGTGTACACTCCATCGAGAAAAATCGCTATCGCGCCGAAGAGATGGCCGAAGAGCGTATTCTCGACGTGCTGATCCCACCGGCTAAAAACAACTGGGGCCAGTCTGAACAGCCGTCTGAACCTTCTGCTGCGCGTCAGGCATTCCGCAAAAAACTGCGCGAAGGCCAGTTGGACGACAAAGAGATTGAGATCGATCTAGCTGCCGCTCCGATGGGCGTAGAAATCATGTCGCCTCCAGGAATGGAAGAGATGACCAGCCAGCTGCAGTCCATGTTCCAGAACCTGGGCGGTCAGAAGCAGAAACCTCGCAAGCTGAAAATCAAAGATGCGATGAAACTGCTGGTTGAAGAAGAAGCGGCGAAGCTGGTGAATCCAGAAGAGCTCAAGCAAGACGCTATCGAGGCGGTTGAGCAGCACGGTATCGTGTTCATCGATGAGATCGATAAAATCTGTAAGCGTGGTGAATCTTCCGGCCCTGACGTCTCTCGTGAAGGCGTACAGCGTGACCTGCTGCCGCTGGTTGAAGGCTGCACCGTTTCCACTAAGCACGGTATGGTTAAAACCGACCACATCCTGTTTATCGCTTCTGGCGCATTCCAGGTGGCAAAACCGTCTGACCTGATCCCAGAACTTCAGGGCCGTTTGCCAATTCGCGTTGAACTGCAGGCGCTGACCACCAGCGACTTCGAGCGTATCCTGACCGAGCCAAACGCGTCCATTACCGTGCAGTACAAAGCGCTGATGGCAACCGAAGGGGTGAATATCGAATTCACCGAGTCCGGTATCAAGCGTATCGCCGAAGCAGCCTGGCAGGTTAACGAAACCACCGAGAACATCGGTGCTCGTCGTCTGCATACCGTTCTGGAGCGTTTGATGGAAGATATCTCCTATGACGCCAGCGACCTGAACGGCCAAAGCATCACAATTGATGCGGAATACGTGAGCAAACATCTGGATGCATTAGTCGCAGATGAAGATCTGAGCCGTTTTATCCTATAATCGCGGACACTGCATTTTCATCTTTAAATTGATGGGGCTGAAAAGCCCCATTTTTATTGGCTGATAACTAATGACAAATACACCTGTAAGCCGCACTCAGGCCTGGCTGGAAAGTCTGCGCCCGAAAACATTACCTCTGGCCTGTGCCGCGATAATCGTAGGCACCGCCCTCGCCTGGTGGCAGGGACACTTTGATCCCGCCGTTGCCGTGCTGTCGTTGATTACCGCCAGCCTGCTGCAAATCCTCTCTAACCTCGCCAATGACTACGGCGATGCGGTGAAAGGCAGCGATAAACCGGATCGCATCGGCCCATTGCGCGGGATGCAAAAAGGGGTGATTACCCAGGAGCAGATGAAACGGGCGCTGATGATTACCGTTGCGCTTATCTGCCTCTTTGGCCTGGCTTTGCTGTTTACGGCCTATCAGACGCTGGGCGACTTTATCGGCTTTCTGGTGCTGGGGCTGCTGGCGATTATCGCAGCCATTACCTACACCGTCGGTACCCGCCCTTACGGCTACATTGGCCTGGGCGATGTGTCGGTGCTGATTTTCTTCGGTTGGCTGAGCGTGATTGGCAGCTGGTATTTACAGGCGCACAGTCTGAGCAGCGCAATTATCCTGCCCGCTACCGCCTGCGGCCTGCTGGCAACGGCGGTGCTCAATATCAACAATCTGCGCGATATCGACAGCGACCGTGAGAACGGTAAAAACACGCTGGCCGTTCGCTTGGGGCCGATTAATGCCCGCCGGTATCACGTTTGTCTGCTGATGGGGACACTGGTCTGTCTGGCGTTGTTTAACCTTTTCACCCTGCACAGTCCGTGGGGCTGGCTGTTCGTGCTGGCAGCGCCACTGCTGGTGAAACAGGCGCGCTACGTGATGCGCGAACTCTCGCCGCAGGCGATGCCGCCGATGCTCGAGCGGACGGTAAAAGGTGCGCTATTAACTAACCTGCTGTTCGTCATCGGAATCGTGCTGAGCAAGACGTTGGCTTAACTGACAAATATCAATTAACAATTGATGATTTTGCCAACAATGCATAGAGCGCGATATACTAAAATCACTCGCAGCAACTGAGCGTTAATCCTATGAAATACGATACTTCCGAGCTTTGCGACATCTACCAGGAAGATGTCAACGTCGTGGAACCCCTGTTCTCCAACTTTGGCGGACGGTTGTCGTTTGGTGGACAAATTATCACCGTAAAATGTTTCGAGGATAACGGGTTGCTGTACGATCTGCTCGAACAGAACGGCCGGGGCCGCATTCTGCTGGTCGACGGCGGCGGTTCTGTCCGTCGCGCACTGATTGATGCCGACCTAGCCCGCCTGGCCACGCAAAACGAGTGGGAAGGCATTGTGGTTTACGGCGCAGTCCGTCAGGTCGATGATTTAGAAGAGTTGGATATCGGCATCCAGGCGATTGCCGCGATTCCGGTAGGCTCCGCAGGCGAAGGTATTGGCGAAAGCGACGTCCGCGTCAATTTCGGCGGCGTGACCTTCTTCTCCGGCGACCATCTCTATGCCGATAACACCGGTATTATCCTGTCGGAAGATCCGCTGGATATCGAGTAAGTTCGGCATAAAAAAGCCTTCTCAATGAGAAGGCTTTTTTTTCGTCCGTACGTTGCCCGTTACCGGGCAAACGGCGAATTAGTACAGCATCTTAGCGCATTCCAGCCAGTCACCCTTGAATGGGCGCTTCATGCTTTCGATAGCGTCGATGATGTCATGGTGAACCAGTTTTTCGTTCTGGATACCCACGCAACGACCGCCAAAGCCTTGCTGCAGCAGTTCAATCGCGTACGCGCCCATGCGGGACGCCAGGATACGGTCGTAAGGAACCGGGGAGCCGCCGCGCTGAATGTGGCCCAGAACGGTAGCACGTGTCTCACGGCCGGTTTCAGTTTCGATAAACTGCGCCAGCTCGTCGATATCGCACATGTGCTCGGTAATCGCCACAATCGCGTGTTTCTTACCTTTCGCAATACCGGCTTTGATTTCAGCAACCAGATCGTCACGTTTGAATTCAACTTCCGGAACCACGATAAATTCGCAGCCGCCCGCAATTGCCGCCGCCAGAGTCAGGTCGCCGCAGTAGCGGCCCATCACTTCAACAACGGAAATACGCTGGTGGGAAGAAGAGGTGTCACGCAGACGGTCAATCGCTTCAACGACGGTGCTCAGCGCAGTGAAGAAACCGATGGTGTAGTCAGTACCTTTGATGTCGTTATCAATGGTGCCTGGCAGACCGATGCATGGGAAGCCCATTTCAGTCAGGCGCACAGCACCCATATAAGAACCATCACCGCCGATAACAACCAGCGCATCAATCCCGCGTTTTTTCAGGTTTTCGATAGCCACTGCACGAATATTTTCGTCGCGGAATTCCGGGAAGCGAGCGGAGCCCAGGAATGTGCCGCCACGGTTAATCATGTCGGACACGCTGTAGCGGTCGAGCGGAACCATACGGTCTTCGTACAGGCCGAGGTAACCGTCATAGACACCCATGACTTCTATACCTTCCGTCAACGCTGCGCGCACAACACCGCGAATGGCGGCGTTCATACCCGGCGCATCACCGCCACTTGTCAACACACCGATTTTCTTAATCATGACTACCTCTGAACTTAGGAATGCTAAAAATTAATTCTTCTGCCCGAAGCGCTCCCATCAATCTCGAGGGAGAGAACGACTCTATCTAGAGATAGTATATCAAGCGCTTCTTGCTGAATTGATTCAGGTCAGGCTAAACGGCGGTTATTTATACAAATAATGCCAATGTAGCTCACGTTTTGTACAACCACTGCGAAAGTTCAAATTCCTCTGCTGCCCTGTGGGACAACAGAGCAGGGATCCTGATGAATAATCACATCGGATCCGGGGAAACGATGCAAAATCGCCTGCTCTACCTGGTCGGCAACGTAATGCGCCTGAACCAGAGGCAGGTCATCTTCCATTTCCAGATGGATCTGAATAAAGCGGGTCGGCCCTGACTGCCGCGTTCGGAGATCGTGAGCACCGCTCACGCCAGGCCAGGCGGTAACGATGTCGAAAATTTCCTGTCGTTCTTCATCGGGTAGAGCACGATCCAGTAACGACTGAACCGCTTCGTATCCCATGCGTAACGCGCTATATAGAATATAGATGCCAATTCCTAATGCAAACAGCGCATCTGCACGATGCCAGCCGTACCAGGAGAGGCCGAGTGCGATAAGAATCGCACCGTTCATCATAACATCAGACTGATAATGAAGCATATCTGCGCGTACAGCCTGACTTTGTGTTCTTCTCACCACCCAGCGCTGAAACGTTACCAGAATTAAGGTACTGATAAGCGCAATCACCGTGACGATGACGCCAATGCCCGGCTGACTCATCGGCGTTGGACGCGCCAGATGCTGAAAACCGGTTAAAAACAGAAACAGCGCCGACCCTGAAATAAACATACTTTGCGCCAGCGCCGCCAGCGACTCCGCTTTTCCGTGGCCAAAAGTATGCTCTTCATCTGCCGGTTGCAGCGAATAGCGCACCACCAGCAGGTTGGTCAGCGAGGCGGCAATATCCACCAGCGAATCCACCAGGGCCGCTAAAATACTTACCGACCCGGTGTACCACCACGCAAAAATTTTAATCACCAGCAACAGCGACGCCATCACCGTTGCCGCTATCGCCGCGCGACTGACCAGTCGGCCATAAGTTTGATTCATAAACGCTCCCGCCTTCAGATCTGCGTATTATAGCGGAATGTATGGGGGGTGCGCGGTGACGAATTTAAGACAAAAAAAACCCCCACATCATGTGGGGGAAGACAGGGATGGTGTCTATGGCAAGGAAAAACAGGGTTGTTACTGGTTGCTACGGGTATTGCTACTAAACAGGGTCTTACTCGAACCTTGTTGCATCCGTGCAACATCACGCAGCTGCTCCATGCGCTGCTGGTGCTTCTCGTTTAAAGCCGCTTGCTGCTCAGGTGTAAGCAAGCGATACATCTGGTTGCGAACCTTCGCCAGTTCAACCTGGCGGTCCACCTGCTCCTCAGCCATTTTTTCGGCTTGAGTTCGCACAGCGGCTTCATCAAATTTTTCTGCGGTGACAAGGCGATGCATTGTCTCCATTTCGCTAACATTAACGGGTGGACGTTCGTGTCGTGCCCGGTGCATCAGATCGCGCATTTGTTGGCGCTGATGTTCGGTTAAACTAATACCGTCGAACATATGGCCCTGGCCACTACTTAGCGGGTTAGCTTCCGCCGGGTGCCAGTTAACGCTGGTGACGACTTCATCTGCCTGGCTTAGTGCACTGAATGCCAGCGTTGAGGCCATGACGGCAGCGATAACATTGCGCATCACATGCTCCCAAAAACTATTGTGTCGCGAATCAACGAGAGACAGTTTACGATTCAGGCTGCAAACATGCGTCAGGGGGTGTAAAACAACGTAAAGTCATGGATTAGCAAGCCCTGATGACGTAATTTCTGCCTCGGAGGGATTAAAATATGAATAAAATTTTGTTAGTTGATGATGACCGGGAATTGACTTCGCTGCTCAAGGAACTCCTTGATATGGAAGGCTTTAACGTTCTTGTCGCCCACGACGGCGAACAAGCGTTAGCGCTGATTGATGACAGCATCGACCTACTTTTACTCGACGTGATGATGCCGAAAAAGAACGGTATCGACACGCTTAAAGAATTGCGACAGACACACCAGACACCCGTCATTATGTTGACCGCACGCGGAAGCGAGCTGGATCGCGTTCTGGGCCTCGAACTGGGCGCAGATGACTATTTGCCTAAGCCATTTAACGATCGCGAGCTGGTCGCGCGTATTCGCGCTATTTTGCGCCGTTCACACTGGAGCGAACAGCAGCAAAATAGCGATACCAGTTCGCCAACCGTCGAAGTGGATTCCCTGAGCCTGAACCCAGGCCGCCAGGAAGCCAGCTTTGATGGCCAGACGCTGGAGTTGACCGG
This sequence comes from Kluyvera huaxiensis, assembly GCF_040149365.1. Lineage (NCBI taxonomy): Bacteria > Pseudomonadati > Pseudomonadota > Gammaproteobacteria > Enterobacterales > Enterobacteriaceae > Kluyvera > Kluyvera huaxiensis. Next base: position 68,193 of record NZ_JBEFLV010000016.1, on the reverse strand, counting down.
TACCGAATTTACCCTGCTTTATCTGCTCGCACAGCACCTGGGCCAGGTGGTTTCTCGCGAACACTTAAGTCAGGAAGTGCTAGGTAAACGCTTAACACCGTTCGACCGCGCCATTGATATGCACATTTCCAACCTGCGCCGGAAGCTGCCGGAGCGTAAAGACGGTCATCCATGGTTTAAAACCCTGCGTGGTCGTGGCTACCTGATGGTCTCCGCTTCATGATTGGAAGTTTAACCGCACGCATCTTCGCCATCTTCTGGCTCACGCTAGCGCTGGTGTTGATGCTGGTTTTAATGTTGCCAAAACTTGATTCACGCCAGATGACGGAGCTGCTGGATAGCGAGCAGCGCCAGGGTCTGATGATCGAGCAGCACGTTGAAGAAGAGCTGGCGAACGATCCCCCCAATGATTTGATGTGGTGGCGTCGGCTGTTCCGCGCAATTGATAAATGGGCCCCGCCGGGCCAGCGTCTGCTGCTGGTCACCAGTGAAGGCCGCGTGATCGGCGCTGAACGCAACGAGATGCAGATTATCCGTAACTTTATCGGCCAATCTGACAATTCCGATCATCCGCAGAAGAAAAAATACGGCCGCGTAGAGTTGGTCGGGCCATTTTCTATCCGCGACGGTGAAGATAACTACCAGTTATACCTGATTCGCCCAGCCAGCAGCTCGCAGTCCGATTTTATCAACCTGTTGTTCGACAGGCCGCTGTTATTGCTGATTGTCACGATGCTGGTCAGCGCGCCGCTATTGCTATGGCTGGCGTGGAGTCTGGCGAAACCGGCGCGTAAGCTGAAAAACGCCGCCGATGAAGTGGCCCAGGGCAACCTGCGTCAGCATCCGGAGCTGGAAGCCGGGCCGCAGGAGTTTTTAGCGGCGGGCGCGAGCTTTAACCAGATGGTGATGGCGCTGGAGCAAATGATGACCGCACAGCAGCGTCTGCTCTCCGATATCTCTCACGAGCTGCGTACACCGCTGACGCGCCTGCAGTTGGGCACCGCCCTGCTGCGTCGCCGTAGTGGTGAAAGCAAGGAGCTGGAGCGTATCGAGACGGAAGCACAGCGCCTCGACAGCATGATTAATGACATGCTGGTCATGTCGCGCAATCAGCAGAAGAATGCGCTACTGAGCGAGACGCTAAAAGCCAATCAGCTGTGGGGCGAAGTGCTGGACAACGCCGCGTTTGAAGCGGAGCAGATGGGTAAATCATTTAGCGTCGATTATCCACCAGGGCCATGGCCGCTGTACGGCAACCCGAATGCGCTGGAAAGCGCGCTGGAGAACATCGTCCGCAATGCGCTGCGTTATTCGCATACCAAAATTGCGGTGAGCTTCTCGGTCGATAAAGACGGTATCACCGTCCATGTCGATGATGACGGCCCAGGCGTTAGCCCGGACGACAGAGAGCAGATTTTCCGTCCGTTCTACCGTACCGATGAGGCACGCGACCGCGAGTCTGGCGGCACAGGGCTTGGCCTGGCAATTGTTGAAAGCGCCATTCAGCAGCACCGTGGTTGGGTCAAAGCCGACGACAGCCCGCTGGGTGGTTTGCGATTAACGCTCTGGCTACCGCTGTATAAGCGAACCTAAAAACAATATCGGCCTGCTTGCGCAGGCCGATTTTTTTAGCGTTGTCTTCAGCCGGAATAAGCGCTGAGCTATCCCCGACTATTTACCCCACAATCTTCGGGAATTATCTTCAATCTTGCCGCTTAAGCGGCGCTTTTGCATCGTTCTGCTCCAGCTCACCGACAGCCCGGCGGCAGCCAGCAGCCGATGGTACTGCTCGTCATCAAACGGCATAGACCAGGCGATAACGCCCGCCTCATGCACCGACACATCGCTCAGCCGCGATACCAGTTCCAGAGGTGCATCGCTGGATACCTTACCCGCTGCAATCACCCGATACAGCCAGCCCGTTTTGCCGCTGTTTTGCATTACCGAGGCCATGTCGCTGATGGCAAAGTGATAATTGAGCTTAAAGCACGGAGAGCGCGGCTGAGTGACCTGGATTAACGTTTCACCCCAGCGATAAATATCGCCGATAAACACGTTGTGTTCGGTCATACCTTCCGTCGACAAGTTTTCCCCAAATGCCGGGGCGTAAAATAAAGAGGCCTGTTCAGGGAAGTCTCGTGCCCATTCGGCGTAATGCTCGCGAGGATAGTGGCATAAGGCGCGGTCAGGGCCGCCGTGAATTTTTTTTTCCGCCTGTTCATCGCCCAGCAGTCCTAAATCGGTGAGCTCCAGCTCGCCGTCTATCTGCACTTTAGCGATAGCACTTGGGCGGCTACCGTCGTAATCGCGGATTTTGCCAATGAACACGTCAACCGGATAATGCATCTGCTGCTCCTTACGCGGATACAAAAAAAGCGAGTCATCAGACTCGCTTCTACAGACCGGCAATGCAAATTATTTTTTAGCTGCGAAACGTGCCGCGGCTTCATCCCAGTTCACCACGTTCCAGAACTCTTTGATGTAGTCCGGACGACGGTTCTGGAATTTCAGGTAGTAAGCGTGTTCCCACACATCCAGGCCCACAATTGGGAAACCGGACGCGCCAGAAACAGCTTCACCCATCAGCGGGGAATCCTGGTTCGCGGTAGAAACCACAGCCAGTTTGTCGCCTTTCAGCACCAGCCACGCCCAGCCAGAGCCGAAACGGGTCGCCGCTGCTTTTTCGAATTCAGCTTTGAAGTTATCAACGGAACCGAAGTCACGCTCGATAGCTGCCAGCAGATCGCCCTGCAGGGTGGTGCCTTTTTTCAGGCCTTTCCAGAAGAAGCTGTGGTTAGCATGGCCACCTGCGTTGTTACGCAGAACGGTTTTCTTATCAGCCGGCAGTTGATCCAGTTTCGCGATCAGTTCTTCCGCAGACAGGGAAGCGAACTCCGGCAGGCTCTCCAGCGCTGCGTTAGCGTTGTTGACGTAAGCCTGGTGGTGCTTGCTGTGATGGATTTCCATCGTCTGTTTGTCGAAGTGCGGTTCCAGGGCATCGTACGCATAAGGCAGTGATGGCAGGGTATAGCTCATAATCATCTCCATTATTGTCGGGCGGCAAACCTGTAAACGCCGCGTAATCAGTTGGTTCATTATAGTTAATTAAATGATATTGAAAATGATTATCAATGCCGTAGTTTTTATAAGGATATAACCGCGAGTTATGGTTAGCATTTTGTGAGGAAGAACAGCCTATTGCACCGTTCACTGCCAGTATTTACTCATGAATGGCAACGACCGAAAGGTCAAAAAATTGACTAATTTTTACACTCATCACGTTGGACGACGATTCGTACGATAAAAAACGGATGAGGATAAAAGTAATGAACCATGCAATTACGATGGGTATTTTTTGGCATTTGATAGGTGCAGCCAGTGCAGCCTGTTTCTATGCCCCGTTCAAGAAAGTTCAGCGTTGGTCATGGGAAACCATGTGGTCTATCGGCGGGATTGTCTCCTGGATTCTGCTTCCCTGGACAATCAGTGCCTTACTGCTTCCCGATTTTTGGGCTTACTACCACTCTTTTAGCGCTTCAACGCTCCTGCCGGTGTTCTTATTCGGCGCCATGTGGGGGATTGGTAACATCAACTATGGCCTGACCATGCGCTATCTCGGCATGTCGATGGGGATAGGCATCGCGATCGGTATTACGCTGATTGTCGGTACGCTACTCACCCCCATTATTAACGGCCAGTTTGGCGTACTCATCCACACGAAAGGCGGCCAGATGACGCTGCTTGGCGTGATGGTTGCCGTCATCGGCGTAGGCATTGTGACTCGGGCCGGTCAGCTTAAAGAACGCAATATGGGGATCAAAGCGGAAGAGTTTAATCTCAAGAAAGGGCTGGTGCTGGCCGTCATGTGCGGCATCTTCTCTGCCGGGATGTCCTTTGCGATGAGTGCCGCAAAACCGATGCATGAGGCTGCGGCCGCATTAGGCGTTGACCCCCTGTATGTCGCCTTACCTAGCTACGTGGTGATCATGGGCGGTGGCGCGCTGGTCAATCTCGGGTACTGCTTTGTTCGTCTGGTAAAAGTCAAAAACTTGTCGATTAAAGCAGACTTCTCGCTGGCAAAACCGCTTATCGTCAGCAATATCCTGTTGTCCGCCCTGGGCGGATTAATGTGGTATCTCCAGTTCTTCTTCTACGCCTGGGGCCACGCCAGCATTCCCGCACAGTATGACTACATGAGCTGGATGCTGCACATGAGCTTCTACGTGCTTTGCGGTGGGATAGTCGGTCTGGTCTTGAAAGAGTGGAAAAACGCGGGCAGCCGTCCGGTCAGCGTGTTGAGCCTGGGCTGTGTGGTGATTATCATCGCCGCCAACATTGTTGGCTTAGGTATGGCAAGTTAAGTCACTTAGGCGGCAACGCGACTGCGCTGCCGCCACTGCCCCGGCGTAACGCCAATCTCCCGGTTAAACACCACGGAAAAATAGTTACTGTCTTCAAATCCGCACAGCATCGCCACTTCACTAATGAGCATTTCGGTGTGTTGCAGCAAGTACTGCGCATGGCAAATCCGCAGCTGACGTAAATAGTGGTTCACCGTCATCCCCGTTTGGCTTCGGAACTGCTGGCGCAGCGTACGCTCACTGCACCCCTGCTGCTCACAGAAAATATCCAGCGCAAACGGCCGATTAAGGCTGCCGGCCAGCACCGTCAGTAGCTTATCCAGCAGCGCTTCGCTCTGCGTCGCCGCCTGGTTATCCGTCGCGTAACGATAACGTTTAAGGCAGACCACCAGTTGAGCAAATAGCAGCTCGGACATCTCGTTGGCTAACGCATCGTCTTTACGACTCTCCTGTTCCAACTGGGCCATTATCTGCCGCGCCTGGGTCATACCGGTGCTACCGATACGCCAGTGCGGTGCCCAATGTGAGCCGTGCAGCCCTGGAATATGCGAAACCCAGTCAACGTTAAGCTTTAAGCGCTCGGGGCAGTAGATAATATTCTGTAAAACCAGATCGTTAACCGAGGCGTAGGAGTGCTTATCTTCGGCACGGATGTAGAAGAGATCGCCGCGAGTGATGCGATAGGGGCGATCGTTCAGGATGTGTAGCCCGTTGCCTCGCCAGACCATCACCAGCTCGCAGAAATCATGGGTGTGTTCGGCAAACACGTTCTGCGGGTAACGGTCGGCCACCGCGACGGCCTGCGTCGGGCTGGCGAAAAAGTCGGATTTTCGAAGAATTAACTGGCCTGACACGCGGGCACCTCACGGCTAACAACTTTTTATTATTAGCCGTTTTGCGGTAAAAAACGGTGATTACCTTCGCGTTACTGAAGCATCGTATCGCGCCCCTGGCGGATATCGCGCGGCGACCAGTTAAATTCCCGGCGGAACAGCGTCGAGAAATGGTTGCTGTCACCAAAACCGCAACGATAGGCAATATCGGTGACGCTTTCATCGCTATGGCGCAGCAGATGACGCGCTTTAATCAGGCGCAGACGGTTGAGATAGCGCTGTGGCGTGAGGCCTGTACAGTGCTTCAACTGCCGGTGCAGCGTGCGTAAAGAGAGCGAAAAATCATCCGCCAGCCCTTCCCAACATACCTCTTGCGCAAAATTCTCTTCCAGCCAGGCCATCAGCTGGTTAAGGCGGGCATCATTATCCTCGGTCCCTTGTTCCTGACTGCCTTTTCGTAGCACGACCAGCAGTTGCATAAACAGAATCTCACGGTTAGCCAGCGACATCATATCGGTGCCGTCCTCCACCGCTTCCATCTGGCTGACGATAGACCTGACTTGCTGCAACGTACTCTGGTTCACGCGCCAATGAGAAGGATAGTGGCCGTCCTGCTCCTGCGGCAGCAATTTGTTCAGACCTGACAAAAACTGGAAAGCATCCGGCGCACGGTACAGCACGTTGGTCAGACACAAATTATCGGTGTGTTCATAGAGGTGTCGGTCGAAGTCACGGACAAAGCAAACCGTGCCTCCGCAAATGGTATGAGGCTGACCATTGAACACATGAATACCTGACCCATGTTCAACAATAACAATCTCATTGAAATCATGATGATGTTCGGGAAAGGCGGCCTGCGGAAGTCGTGGTTCGATAGCAACGGGCAATTGACCTGATGAGAAGAAATCCACGCTGTGTAGTACGGTCATAACGACTCCCGACAGATGAGAAATATTATCAGGATAGTAATAGTCGGTGAGCGATCTGACCTTGACGTTTTGACACTAAAGCGCGCAAACCCGGTCGTTTTTTCAAGAAACAGCCGGAAAGATCGGGAAATGAGGTCGCCATCACACCGCCCCCAAATGGCCTCATCACAGGAATTTGTGAACTCCCTCACGTTCATCTTTGCTTTCTTGCCAGCGCCCTATTTCGCCTGTCAGTGGCGAGAAGGTTGTGTCATTGCCCTTTTTCTAGACTGGGCGGTAATGACTCATAGAAGGACTCTTACCATGACTTTTCGCCATTGCGTGGCCGTCGATTTAGGCGCCTCAAGCGGACGTGTAATGCTGGCGCGTTTCGATGCCGCACAACGTTCGTTGTCACTGCGCGAAATCCACCGTTTCGTGAACAACCTGCACAAACAGGACGGTTTTGAGACCTGGGATATCGACGGCCTGGAAGCCGAGATCCGCATCGGGCTCAATAAAGTGTGCGATGAAGGCATTCTTATCGACAGTATCGGTATTGATACCTGGGGCGTGGACTATGTGCTGCTGGGCAAAGATGGCCAACGAGTTGGCCTGCCGGTGGCGTATCGCGACAGCCGCACCGACGGCGTGATGGCTATCGCCATGGACCAGCTGGGCAAAAGCAACATCTACCGCCGCAGCGGCATTCAGTTTCTCCCCTTTAATACGCTATATCAGCTGCGCGCGCTGGTTGAACAGCAGCCGGAGCTGGTGTCGCAAGCCGCTCATGCGCTGCTGATCCCGGATTACTTCGGCTATCGTCTGACCGGAAAAATGAACTGGGAATACACCAATGCCACCACCACACAGCTTATCAATATCGACAGCGATAACTGGGATGAAGACCTGCTGAACTGGACCGGTGCGCCGGCATCATGGTTTGGTACGCCAACCCATCCTGGCAACGTAGTTGGTCACTGGATTTGCCCGCAGGGCAATCAAATTCCGCTTGTTGCCGTCGCCAGCCACGATACCGCTAGCGCCGTGATTGCATCGCCATTGGTGAGTGCCGACGCCGCCTATCTCTCTTCAGGTACCTGGTCGCTAATGGGCTTTGAAAGTAAACAGCCCTACACCAGCGAGCAGGCGCAGCGCGCAAATATCACCAACGAAGGCGGCGCAGAAGGCCGTTATCGAGTGCTGAAAAACATCATGGGGCTGTGGCTGTTACAGCGCGTACTGAAAGAGCAAAACATCCGCAACCTGGCGGAGTTGATTGCCGAAACGGCGGCGCTGCCAACCTGTCGCAGCCTGATTACTCCGAACGATGACCGCTTTATCAACCCGGAAAATATGAGCGCCGAAATTCAGGCTGCCTGCCGCGAAACCGCACAGCCGGTTCCATCGACCGCGGCTGAACTCGCGCGCTGCATTTTCGACAGCCTCGCGCTGCTCTACGCCGACGTATTAAACGAACTGGCACAGCTGCGCGGTAAGCCGTTTAGCCAACTGCACATTGTCGGCGGTGGTTGTCAGAACCAGCTACTCAACCAACTGTGTGCCGATGCCTGCGGTATCACCGTGGTGGCGGGCCCAATTGAAGCCTCCACCCTCGGCAATATCGGCATCCAGTTAATGACGCTGGACGAGCTGTCCAACGTCGACGATTTCCGCAAGGTCGTGACCGGCAACTACGGTCTCACGACCTTTACCCCTAATCCAGACCATGAAATTGCCCGTTACGTTGCGCAGTTTCAGCAACAACGACAGACTAAGGAGCTTTGCGCATGACCACTCAACTTGACCAAGCCTGGGAACTCGCGAAACAACGCTATGCCGCCGTCGGTATCGACGTCGAAGAAGCCTTACGCCAGCTCGACCGCTTACCGGTATCTATGCACTGCTGGCAGGGTGATGACGTAGCGGGTTTTGAAAACCCAGAAGGTAATTTAACGGGTGGGATTCAGGCGACCGGTAATTATCCGGGCAAAGCGCGTAATGCCACCGAACTGCGTGCCGATCTGGAACAAGCATTGAGTCTGATCCCAGGGCCAAAACGCCTGAACCTGCATGCTATCTATCTGGAATCTGATACCCCGGTTGCGCGCGACAAAATCAAACCAGAACATTTCAAAAACTGGGTTGAGTGGGCGAAAGAACACAAGCTGGGTCTCGATTTTAACCCGTCATGCTTCTCGCACCCGCTGAGCTCTGATGGCTTTACCTTGTCCCACGCTGACCCGAAAATCCGTCAATTCTGGATCGATCACTGCAAAGCCAGCCGCCGCGTGTCCGCTTATTTTGGCGAGCAACTGGGTACGCCATCGGTGATGAATATCTGGATCCCGGATGGTATGAAAGACGTAACCGTTGACCGCCTGGCACCACGCCAGCGTCTGGCCGCCGCGCTGGATGAAGTCATCAGCGAAAAACTCGACCCGGCGCACCACATTGATGCTGTAGAAAGCAAACTGTTCGGTATTGGCGCTGAGAGCTACACCGTCGGCTCCAACGAATTCTATATGGGTTATGCCACCAGCCGTCAGACCGCACTGTGCCTGGATGCCGGTCACTTCCATCCGACTGAAGTGATCTCCGACAAAATCTCTGCCGCCATGCTGTACGTCCCTCATCTGCTGCTGCACGTGAGCCGCCCGGTACGCTGGGACAGCGACCACGTGGTGCTGCTGGACGACGAAACCCAGGCTATCGCCAGCGAAATCATCCGCCACGACCTGTTCGACCGCGTCCACATTGGCCTCGATTTCTTCGACGCCTCAATCAACCGTATCGCAGCATGGGTCATTGGCACTCGCAACATGAAGAAAGCCCTGCTGCGCGCGCTGCTGGAACCTACCGCCGAACTACGTCAGTTGGAAGCGTCCGGCGACTACACCGCACGTCTGGCGCTGCTGGAAGAGCAAAAATGCCTGCCGTGGCAAGCGGTGTGGGAAATGTATTGCCAGCGCAACGACACCCCTGCTGGCAGCCAGTGGCTGGAAAGCGTTCGTGGCTACGAGAAAGAGGTTCTGAGCAAGCGCGGGTGAGTGACCCTCACCCCGGCCCTCTCCCTGCAAGGGAGAGGGAGAAAACCGAACAGTTCCCTATCCCCTTTGAGGAGAGGGAGAAAACCGGACAGCGCCCTCACACAATGGGGTAAACCGCAGCACCGAACGGTTCCCTCTCCCTTGTAGGGAGAGGGTTAGGGTGAGGGGAAAACCCGCACCAATACAACAGTCATTGCAGGCCCGATAAGCGCAGCGCCATCGGACATTAAAGTCACAGGACAACCATACTATGCACAACATTACCGATTCCTGGTTCGTTCAGGGCATGATCAAAGCCACCTCCGACGCCTGGTTAAAAGGCTGGGACGAGCGTAACGGCGGCAACCTGACCCTGCGTCTGGACGAAGCCGACATCGCGCCATTCACCGCAGATTTCCACGCCAAGCCACGCTATATCGCCCTGAGCCAGCCAATGCCAATGCTGGCAAACACACCGTTTATCGTCACCGGCTCCGGTAAATTCTTCCGTAACGTCCAGATCGACCCTGCCGCCAACCTTGGCGTGGTGAAGGTCGATAGCGACGGTGCGGGCTACCATATTCTGTGGGGGCTGACTCACGAAGCGGTACCGACGTCCGAGCTGCCTGCGCACTTCCTGTCACACTGTGAACGTATCAAGCTGACCGGCGGTAAAGACCGCGTGATCATGCACTGCCACGCCACCAACCTGATCGCCTTGACCTACGTACTGGAAAACGACAGCGCGCTGATTACCCGAAAACTGTGGGAAGGCAGCACCGAGTGTCTGGTGGTCTTCCCGGACGGCGTAGGAATTCTGCCGTGGATGGTGCCGGGCACCGATGAAATCGGCCAGGCAACCGCAGTATCCATGCAGCAGCACTCCCTGGTGCTGTGGCCGTTCCACGGCGTCTTTGGCAGCGGCCCGACGCTCGATGAAACCTTTGGCCTGATTGATACCGCCGAGAAATCCGCCGAAGTCCTTGTAAAGGTGTACTCAATGGGCGGCATGAAGCAAACCATCACCCAGCAAGAACTGATAGCCCTCGGCCAGCGCTTTGGCGTCACCCCGATGGCCAGCGCATTAAATCTGTACAAGTAAGGGCGTCGCATAGCTCCTGCGGGCAACGTTCCGCAGGGGAAAATTCTGTTACCTGCAAACCAGCTAACTCAAAACCGTGGAGTTCAAGCCACCCCACCGGATGAGGGAGGGCAGGATTTCACAAATAGGTATCAAGGAGAAACACCATGAGTTTTATGTTAGCACTGCCAAAGATCAGCCTGCACGGCGCGGGCGCTATCGGCGATATGGTCAATCTGGTTGCTGGTAAGCAGTGGGGCAAGGCGCTGATCGTCACCGACGGCCAGCTCGTTAAGCTCGGCCTGCTGGATAGCCTGTTTACCGCCCTGGACGCGCATAACATGTCATACCATCTATTCGACGAGGTTTTCCCAAACCCAACGGAAGAGCTGGTGCAGAAAGGCTATGCGGCCTATCAGGCTGAATCTTGCGACTATATCATCGCCTTCGGCGGCGGCAGCCCAATTGATACCGCGAAAGCGGTTAAGATTCTTACCGCTAACCCGGGCCCATCCACCGCCTATTCCGGCGTAGGAAAAGTGGTCAACGCCGGGGTGCATCTGGTGGCTATCAACACCACCGCCGGTACCGCCGCAGAAATGACCAGCAACGCGGTGATCATCGATACTGCACGTCAGGTTAAAGAAGTCATTATCGACGCCAACATCATCCCGGATATCGCAGTAGATGATGCCAGCGTTATGCTGGATATCCCGGCCTCCGTGACCGCCGCCACCGGTATGGATGCATTAACCCACGCGGTGGAAGCGTACGTTTCCGTCGGGGCGCACCCATTAACCGACGCCAACGCGCTGGAAGCAATTCGCCTGATCACCCTGTGGCTGCCAAAAGCCGTGGATGACGGTCATAACCTGGAAGCGCGTGAGCAGATGGCATTTGGTCAGTACCTGGCGGGAATGGCGTTTAACAGCGCCGGTCTGGGTTTAGTTCATGCGCTGGCTCATCAACCGGGCGCAACCCACAACCTACCGCACGGTGTCTGCAATGCTATTCTGCTGCCGGTTATTGAAAACTTTAACCGCCCTAATGCCGTGCCGCGTTTTGCCCGCGTCGCACAGGCGATGGGCGTGGATACCCGCAATATGAGCGATGAAACGGCCAGCATGGAAGCCATCAACGCTATCCGTCAGCTAAGCACTCGCGTGGGTATTCCGGAGGGTTTCAGCAAACTGGGTGTCACTAAAGCAGATATCGAAGGCTGGCTGGATAAAGCGCTGGCTGACCCGTGTGCGCCGTGTAACCCTCGCACCGCCAGTCGCGATGAAGTTCGCGAGCTATACCTGGAGGCATTATGATCCGCAAAGCCTTTGTGATGCAGGTTAACGCCAACGCACACGAGGAATATCAACGACGCCACAGCCCAATCTGGCCTGAACTCGAGTCTGTGCTTAAAGCGCACGGTGCGCACCACTACGCTATTTATCTTGATGAAGTGCGTAACTTGCTGTTTGCCACCGTTGAGATTGAGTCCGAAGAGCGCTGGGACGCGGTTGCTAATACCGAAGTATGTCGGCGTTGGTGGAAATACATGACCGACGTGATGCCCGCTAATCCGGACAACAGTCCTGTGAGCGCAGAGCTAAAAGAAGTGTTTTACCTGGCTTAACATCAAGCCTTCCCGTCCGGGAAGGCTTTTTTTCACTTCGCTCATTTTTCGATCTTTCTCCCACTTTTAAAAAAACCTATCGCAGCCCCACTTCCTGCCATTGAAACCCGATTGCGTTGTGTTAACTTCTCTTCAAACTGGCATACGCCAGTTATAATAACGGAGTGTGGTTAACATGAAAAAACTAAAAGTTGTCACCGTTGGCGGGGGTTCAGGCTATACCCCAGAACTGATTGATGGATTCATTCGTCGTCATGACGAGTTGCCCGTCAGCGAATACTGGCTAGTCGATATCGAAGCAGGTGAAGAAAAGCTGGCAGTTGTCGGGGCGCTGGCGCAACGAATGGTTAAAAAGGCGGGTATCGATATGACCGTCCACCTGACGACCAACCTGCAGGAGGCGCTCGCCGGTGCAGATTTCGTCACCACGCAGATTCGCGTTGGGCAGCTTGCCGCACGCATTCAGGATGAGAAAATCCCGTTACGGTATGGCGTGTTAGGCCAGGAAACCACTGGGCCAGGCGGTTTTATGAAAGCCCAGCGAACCATCCCCGTGCTGCTGGATTTATGCCAAAACATGGAAACGCTTTGCCCGGACGCCTGGCTCATTAACTTCACCAATCCGGCCGGCATCGTTACCGAAGCTATCGCAAAATACAGCCCGATTAAGTCGTTAGGTATCTGCAGCGGCGCTAACAGTATGATGCGCGATATTGCTGGCGCATACGGTGTTGAGCGCGAAGATGTTTACGCACGAATTATCGGGCTAAATCATTTAATTTTCGCCGATCGAATTGCGGTTACAGGGCAGGATTTCACCGCCGATTTTATTGAAAAACTTGCTCAAAGTGTCGGTTCTAATACGTTGAAAAATATCCCCGACCTCGGCTTGCCCGCCGAGTTTATCCGCTCGCTGAAACTGTATCCCCTCTCCTATCTGAAGTACTTCTACATGAATCGGGAAATGGTGGAACATGAAATAAATGAACTTCAGCATGGCGGGACGCGCGGCGAGCAGTCTCTGGTCATTGAAAAGTCGCTCTTTGAACTCTATCGCGACCCGAATCTCTGTGAAAAACCGGCGGCACTTTCCGCGCGCGGCGGCGCACTCTACTCCGATACCGCATGTTCGATCATTAGCTCAATTTACAACAACAAACGAGAAATACATGTCGTCAACGTGCCAAACCAAGGGACAACGCCAGACCTCCCCGACGATGCCGTGATAGAAACCAATGCAATGATTGACAGCCTTGGTGCTCATCCACTGGCATATGGTCGGCTGCCCACATCCGTCAGAGGGTTAATCCAAAGCGTAAAAGCCTTTGAAGAGTTAACCGTCGAAGCCGCCATCACTGGAAATAGGCAGACAGCATTATTGGCGCTCTCGGCGCATCCACTGGTGCCATCGGTCGATATTGCAGAAAAGATTCTTGCCGATTACCTAACCGCTAATCGCGATTATTTACCGCAATATCAGTAAACGGAATACCTTACTAAGGATAGTCCCATGATCAAGTTCTTAGAGAGTCGTGTGGTACCTGTTTTAGTGAAGATTGGTGAAAATACGGTACTGGTCGCCGTGCGTAATGGAATTACCTACACATTACCTTTTATTATCGCGGGCAGTATTTTTTTGATTGTCGCTAATCTGCCCATTCCCGGATGGCGTGAGCTATTAGGCAGCTTCAGCGATACACTTAGCGTCCCGGTCAGTGTGACCTTTGGCGCAATTGGCCTGATCGCGGCCATTGGTATCAGCTACAACCTGGCCAAACAGCTCTCACTGGATGGAATGAGCTGCAGCTGTATCACCGTTGCCGTTTTTTTAATGGCACAACTGGACAGTCACTGGAAAATCAACGTCGATAATTTTGGCGCATCTGGGCTGTTCTCAGCCATTATTCTCTCCATTCTCACCGTGTATATCGTCCGCTTTTTTATTACCCACCATATCTATATCAAATTGCCTGACAGCGTTCCTCCTGCGGTGCTGCAATCATTTATTAGCCTCACTCCCGCTGTCGTATGCCTGGTGCTGGTATGGTTTATCCGGGTGATTCTGAATTTTGATATCAATGCTTTTTTTACCCTCATCCTCAGTCCGTTAGTTATGGGGCTTGATACCCTCCCGGGGATGCTGCTACTGGTCTTTTTAATCTCGCTGTTATGGTGCTGCGGTATTCATGGCACCAATGTTCTTTCCGGGATAACCAGCCCTATTTTTTTAAAATTCATCGCCGAAAATACAGAAGCGTTCCTTGCGCATCAGCCGGTTCCGCATATCACAGCAGAAGGTTTCTATAACTTTTTTATCTGCTCGGGCGGCTCAGGAGCCACCATGGGACTGGTCCTGGCCATGATTGTCTCAAAAAGCCGGTATTATAAATCGCTGGGAAGGATGTCTATCGGGCCTGCCATATTCTGTATTAATGAGCCCGTCATTTTCGGTGTTCCAATGGTATTCAACCCATTAATGATGCTGCCCTTGATCATCACACCGATGGTGCTGTGTACCTGCTCGTATCTGCTGATGGATTTTAATATTATTGCGCGGCCCGTCTTTCAGATCCCCTGGACGATGCCGCCGATTTTGAATGCCTACTTCGCCACGGCCGGTAACATTCCCGCAGCCATATGGTCGGGCTGCATGGTTATCATCTCAACGGTTATCTATTTCCCCTTCTTCAAAATGATGGAAAAAAACCAGTTGGCGACAGAGGCAATAGAAGACGCCCGATTGAAAGAGGTTAACGCATAATGACCATGGTCATTTAGAGAGCCATGCTACACTGGACGCTACTTCACCCTTGGCCGTGAAATCAATCGTGAAGTAGTTCCCCGCTCTCTGGATGCCCACGGAAGAAACGAAAATGACAGCTCGATATATCGAGATAAAAAACAGCATAAAAGACGCTATTCTGGAAAAAAAGTACGCCATTGGGGATAAAATCCCGTCTGAGCGCGAGCTAGCGGCCCAGTACAATGTCACGCGAGTGACATTACAGAAAGCGATGCATATCCTTGAGCAGGAAGGTTTTATTGAGCGAGTACACGGTAAAGGGATGTTTGTTTCCCGCGTCCTGCAGGACAACGTCTTTATGCTCAATAACGGTAGCAGCAGTTCTATTCTGGGTTTCTCACGTGAATTTCAGCAGCAGGCAAAAGTCACCAGCCAGCTCATCGTAGCGCAAATTATCCCCGCTCCCGCTTTCGTTGCCCAGCATCTTGGCCTTACCGGCAAACAGCCCGTTCATTATATCCGTCGCGTGCGCATGATTGATGGCGAGCCTGCACTGGTTGAAGACTCATGGATAGATTGCGCCATTATCGATGTTATTGAGAATTCGGTACTGGAAAAGGGATCGCTGTACGAATATATCGAAATCAAAACGGGTAAGAAAATAAAATTCTATAACTCAGTGATTGAGGCTGACATTTTTGATGACACATTGGCTTCATTGCTGAATATTCCGGCCGGAAAGCCAATGTTAAAAGTGACTGGGGTAACAAAACTTGAAGACGGCACGCCGTTCAACTACTCCTGTAGCTACAACCGGGCGGATAAATTCAAGGTTAAAAATAGCTGGGTCGGAAAATAGAAAACGCCCGTGATGGGCGTTTTCCTGACTGCTGCAATTAGAAATAGTATTTGAAACGAACGCGTGCACCGTAGCGATCGTCAGAACCCGTGCCATTGTTATCGTCACCATCGCTGTCCAGGATGGAGTAATAAGCGCCGAGATAGATATTAAAGTTCTGCATATTCATAACATTCGCGAACTGATACGACGCGTGGAAGGTATGAATATCATACGTCCCTTCATCGTCAATCCAGCAGTCGTTGTCGCACACCACGCCCGCATAGTCATCAATCTTATTATGGGCGTAGATATAACCCAACTCGAAGCGTTTCCACAGTACGTTAGCTCCTGCGGTGAAGTCTTGTTCATTATCCGCATCGAGATAGGCAGTATTCGCGTTAATTACGACACCATTATCCGGATCGTTCTTCAACCCGTTCCATGTCATGGTCAAGCCATAGCCCGTACGGCCGGACTGATCGATAAACTGTCCCTGGTTATTGGTATAGCCGTAAGCGTTATTGATAACGTTGCTTTCCATACCGGCCGAAACGGTGAATTCATCCGTTGGCGACCACGCCACCACGGGACGCAGGTAGATAACGTTTTTCTGCTGATCAATATCGCGACCGTGATATTGATCATCCTGATACAGCGAAGTACCGTCTTCCATCAGGGTGTTTAATTCAAAGTACCAGTTATCAAGCTGTTTACTCATCAGGAAGTTGCCGCCGGAATCCGAACGACCGCGACCTTCTTTCATCATATAAATATAGCCGCTGCCGTCATCATAGAGATCGTTCGCGGTATTTCCTGAATGTTCAACAAAGGTATCCTGGTTTAACGGGAACATATCGTAGGCTTCGAAACGGCCAACTTTAATTTTCCAGTCATCCTCTTTACCAAAGAAGAAGACCGAGTCATCGATATTGACCGAACCGGACAAATCGCCCAGCGGCTGCGCCGAGAACCCGGCATAATAGCCGTTATCTAATTTACGCATCCCGTCAAAACCGAGCAGAATACGACCATTTATGTCCCATTTTTCATTAGTCGAGTCGCTATTAGAGTCCGGATTCATCATCGCAAGTACACCCTTATTACTTGCCGCATCCATGTTGAATTCCACGTCGCCGTAGATTTTCAGATCGCCATAGCCTGAGAGCACCAGATTCGGTGTAGTGGTATTTTTCTTGGTTTCTTCCGCTGGCGTCTGAGCATTCACCGGCGTATTACCTTGTGCAGCCTTAATTTCTTTAATTTCATTGGCCTGCTGTACCTGCAGATCCTGTACCTTCTGCTCGGCCTGATCGGCACGGCCTTCTGCTGCTTCCAGACGGGATTCTAACTGCTCCAGTCGCTGCTCCAACGTCATTTTCGTTGTTTTAGCGAAACCGGTATTGGCCACTAATAATAATCCAATAGCGATAGCTAAGGTCGATTTATTCATTATTCACTTTCCTTGAAATAAAGAATACCCCAGAAATCTCAAGAGAGATCTCGTGTGCATTTATATAATAGCGATGAATGTTTTTATTATTTAGCCATAAAACAAAATGTTAAGTTGCAAACAAACACAGTTTCAATCGGCATAGAAACATTAGCTAATAAAGTTTAGCGCGTAAACAACGGCAGTTTAAAGATCGTGAGCGAGATAACATTGAAAGTGAAGAAAAGAAGAATGTCGACGTTAACTATTAATAAGGAATACTTTAGAAACAAAACAATAGATTTATAATATTATTTTAACGACATAATTATTATAAACAGATACGGTATTATATATATTACCGTATCCGCTCATGTTCAATTTTGTTCCGCGACCAACAGCGCCATCGTATCCGGCTCCAGCGCTTTAAACAGATGTTCTTCATCGGCAGGATAGCAAATGTAATCTCCCGCGTTCAGCTCCTCCGGCCCGCTGGTTAAGCCAACCAGCGCTCGCCCCTGCGTAACAATGATATGTTCAACTGACCCCGGGGGATGCGGATGAGAAATCCTGTCGGCGCCCGGCTGCGTGGTCAGCAAATAGATATCACGACGCGCGCCTGGCGGGCAGGCGGCGAGCAGCGTGGCCTGATAGTTGGCCTGCTCAGCCAACACTTTCGTACCTTCACCCCGGCGAATCACCTGTGTTTTATTCGGCTGCGGTTCAAGCAGGCGGGCGAACGGAATGTCCAACGCCACACAAAGCGCCCAGAGGGTTTCCAGGCTAGGGTTGCCATTCCCGGCCTCAAGTTGAGAAAGCGTCGATTTCGCGATCCCGGCACGGCGGGCAATTTCGGCCAGAGACAACCCCGTCCTCGCGCGTTCACGAACCAGACTTTTTGCAATCACGCTGATTGGCTGTGTCATACACAACTCCGTCGTTTTATATATCGAACAATTCGTTCGCCTTGAACTACCACACTGATTCGTTCATTATAATGGAGATTTCGTTCGATATGGTAAACTTAGATGTCTCTGAAAATGTTCTCCTGCCTGAAAGGCGGCACGATTAAAGCCATTTTCCTCGTCTGTCTGGCGGTAGGCGTCGTAGGGGTCTCCTACGGTTCACTGGCGATGGCGTATGGATTTCCACTTTGGGTACCGCTGCTGCTTTCAATCTCTGTGCTCGCGGGCGCGTCGGAATTTATGTTTATCGGTATCGTCGCCAGCGGCGGTAATCCGCTGGCCGCCGCTGCCGCAGGGCTGTTGGTCAACGCCCGACACATCCCGTTTGGCGTCACGGTAAGGGATCTCGTTGGCCGCCGCGCCGCCAGCTTTATTGGCTGCCATATCATGAATGATGAGAGCGTGGTTTTTGGGCTGTCGCAACCGACTCCTGAGCAACGCAAAGCAGCATTCTGGCTCTGCGGGGTTGGCGTGGCGCTTTTCTGGCCGCTGGGTACACTTTTTGGCGCCGCGGTGGGCAAACTCTTACCCGCACCGGAAACCATCGGCCTGGATGCGGTTTTCCCCGCGATTTTGCTCGCCCTCGTGGTTCCCGCATTTAAGAATCGTACGACGCTAATTCGAGCCTGTAGCGGTGCTGCGTTATCACTGGTTAGCGTGCCTTTTGCACCCGTTGGGCTACCGGTGCTGCTTTCACTGTTTGGTCTGCTGGCGAGGAAAAAATAATGGAAAACATGACGCTGTTTATCGTCGGTATCGCCATTTTGTCGGTTGGCACCTATTTAATGCGTCTTGGCGGCGCGAAGCTGGGAAATCGCTTAGCCTTTTCGGAACGCTCGCAGGCGCTGCTCTCCGATGCCGCAACGGTACTGCTTTTTTCCGTCGCACTGGCCACCACCTTTTATGAAGGTGAGCACTTTTCCGGAATGGCGCGCGTGCTAGGGGTAAGCTTTGCGGTGTTCCTGGCCTGGCGCAAAGCACCGTTAATTGTGGTGATTTTTGCCGCTGCTATCGTTACAGCACTGCTGCGTCTGGCGGGTATACACTAAAAGAGCGCCTTTGGGCGCTCATACCGTATTCATTTTTCTATTGGCTAACCTAGCCTAAAGTGTGTGCTTGTGCACAAAGCTCACTCGCGCTTACCACGCGATATGTCGCAGCCCACTGACATATTGCCGCTCATCTCTTCATCACCACCCCGTTAAAATCAGAGCAATTCGGCTTTAACGGAGTCTCACCATGGCAACCCTTACAGCAAACTGTATTGACCTGAATATTCAGGGTAATAGCGTTTACTCCATCCTCAAACAACTGGCAGATATGGCCTTTCAAAACGGCTACGTCAGCGATCGTAATCAGTTTTTGCAAACCCTGCTCCAGCGGGAAAAACTGCACTCCACCGGCTTTGGTTCGGGTATCTCCGTTCCTCATGGCAAGAGCGCCTGTGTAAAGCAGCCCTTCGTTCTGTTCGCACGTAAATCCACATACGTGGACTGGAAAGCCAACGATGGCGAAGACGTCAACTGCTGGATCTGTCTCGGTGTACCGCAAACCGGCGAAGATGCCCAGGTCCAAATCATTGGCACCCTGTGCCGCAAAATTATCCACCAGGATTTTATCAACCAGCTGAAACAGGGCGATGCCGACCAGGTACTTGCGTTGTTAAATCAGACCTTAACCTCATAGGGAAACGGCTATGGAGTCATCCTTACGTTTAGTGGCAATCACCAACTGTCCTGCGGGAATTGCTCACACCTACATGGTCGCAGAAGCGCTAGAGCAAAAAGCGCGCGCCCTCGGCCATACGATTAAAGTCGAAACACAAGGTTCCAGCGGCGTCGAAAACCGTCTGACTCATGAAGAAATTGCCGCCGCTGATTACGTTATTCTGGCGACCGGGCGAGGGTTAAGCGCTGATGACCGCGCACGCTTTGCCGGGAAGAAAGTCTATGAGATTGCGATTTCCCAGGCGCTAAAAAATATCGACCAGATATTCACGCAGCTACCTTCACATTCACAGCTGTTTGCCGCGGATAGTAGCGTGAAGCTGGGTAAGCAAGATGTGCTGCAAGGCAGCGTGATGAGCCATCTGATGGCAGGCGTCTCCGCCGCACTGCCGTTTGTTATCGGTGGCGGTATTCTGGTGGCTATCGCCAATATGCTGGTGCAGTTCGGGCTACCGTATACCGATATGTCGAAAGGCGCGCCATCGTTCACCTGGATTGTCGAGTCCATCGGCTATCTTGGCTTCACCTTTATGATCCCGATTATGGGGGCGTACATCGCATGGTCGATTGCCGATAAACCGGCCTTCGCTCCGGCGTTTCTGGTCTGCTACCTGGCGAACGATAAAGGTCTGCTCGGGACGCAGTCCGGTGCCGGTTTTCTCGGCGCAGTCGTTCTCGGACTGGCGATCGGCTATTTCGTGCTGTGGTTTCGTAAAGTACGCCTCGGCAAAGCGCTTCAGCCGCTGCTTGGCTCAATGCTAATCCCATTCGTCACCTTACTGGTCTTTGGCGTGCTGACCTATTACGTCGTCGGCCCGGTAATGTCAGACATCATGGGTGGCCTGCTGCATTTCCTGAACACCATTCCGCCATCCATGAAATTGGGCGCGGCGTTCCTCGTCGGCGCGATGCTGGCGTTCGACATGGGTGGGCCAATCAACAAAACCGCGTGGTTCTTCTGCTTCTCACTGCTGGAAAAACACATCTATGACTGGTACGCCATCGTCGGCGTCGTGGCGCTGATGCCGCCCGTCGCCGCGGGTATCGCCACCTATATCGCGCCAAAACTGTTTACTCAGCAAGAGAAAGCCGCCGCCAGTAGCGCGATTGTGGTTGGCGCGACCGTAGCGACCGAACCAGCCATTCCCTACGCGCTGGCTGCCCCGCTGCCGATGATAACCGCCAATACCCTCTCCGGCGGCATTACCGGCATGCTGGTTATCGCTTTCGGAATCAAACGACTGGCACCGGGTTTAGGTATCTTTGACCCGCTAATCGGCCTGATGTCTCCAGTAGGATCATTCTATCTGGTGCTGGCGATTGGCCTGGCGCTGAACATTTCACTCATCATCATCCTGAAAGGATTGTGGCTCAGACGTAAAGCCGCGCAACAGGAGCTTGTCCATGAACATTGAGTTACTACAGCAGTTATGCGAAGCCAGCGCCGTCAGCGGTGATGAACAGGAAGTTCGCTCGATTTTGATCGGCGCACTAGAACCGTGCGTGGACGAAATTACCTTCGATGGCCTCGGCAGTTTCGTTGCCCGCAAAGGCACTCGCGGGCCGAAAGTCGCCATCGTCGGCCATATGGATGAAGTGGGCTTTATGGTGACGCATATCGACGACTGCGGTTTCATCCGCTTCACCACCATTGGCGGTTGGTGGAACCAGTCGATGCTCAACCATCGAGTGACCATTCGTAGCCGCACAGGAGCAAAAATCCCCGGCGTGATCGGGTCCGTTGCACCGCATGCCCTGACGGAAAAGCAAAAACAACAGCCGCTGTCATTTGATGAGATGTTCATTGATATTGGGGCGAATAGCCGAGAAGAAGTGGAAAAACGCGGTATTGCGGTAGGCGATTTTATTAGTCCGGAAGCAAACTTTGCCCGCTGGGGCGAAGATAAAATCGTCGGCAAAGCGCTGGATAACCGCGTCGGCTGCGCCCTGATGGCCGAGCTGCTACAGACTGTGAACAATCCTGAGATTACGCTGTATGGCGTGGGCAGCGTTGAGGAAGAAGTCGGCTTACGTGGGGCACAAACCTCGGCGGAGCACATCAAACCCGATGTGGTTATCGTACTGGATACCGCTGTCGCTGGCGATGTGCCCGGAATCGACAACATCAAATACCCGCTGAAGCTGGGCAATGGGCCTGGACTGATGCTGTTTGATAAACGCTATTTTCCCAATCAGCAGCTGGTAGCCGCGCTAAAAGAGAGCGCCAAAAGCAGCCACGCGCCCCTACAGTTTTGCACCATGAAAACCGGTGCAACGGACGGCGGACGCTACAATGTGATGGGTGGCGGTCGTCCCGTAGTGGCGCTGTGCCTGCCGACTCGCTATCTGCATGCCAATAGCGGCATGATTTCGGCAACGGACTATAACGCGCTGTTCACCCTGGTCCGCGAGCTACTGGCCTCGCTAACAGCGGATAAGGTCAAAACCTTCACCGACTTTCGCCAGGTGAGATAATGTTGAACGAACGCCAGTTAACAATCGCGGAAATTCTCGAACAGCAACCCTGCATACTGGGGGAGCTGGCGCGACAAACTGGCGTTTCGAGTCGTACCGTTTTACGCGATATTGATTACCTCAACTTTACTTTCAGCGGTAAGGCTCGCATTACTCCTTCGATAAATATGGGTTATCAACTGGAGATTGTTGACAGACGCGGCTACTTCCAGCTTTTGCAGCGCCATGATAATGATGACCGGCTGCTGGCGGTATTATTGCTCAACCCGTTTACGACCCGCGTGCAGCTCGCTTCAACGCTGAATTTACCTGAAACCTGGGTCGCTGAAAGATTGTCGCGGTTAAAGCAGCGCTACGAGCGCGCATTCTGCGTGACCAGCCGTCCTGGCGTCGGGCATTTTGTTGATGTACCTGAAGAAAAGCGCATTTTCTTGCTGGCGAATCTGCTCAGAAGAGACCCGTTGTTGATTCCCCTGCCGGGCATTACACGTGAGAACATCGAGCAGCTTCAGCGGGCCTGTGAAAATATGCACACTTTTGCGCTGGTCGCCGGGGAGTATCTCGTCAGTGTAGTGCTGGCCATTTACGCTCTGCGCAATCAACTCTCCGTCACCTGGCCTGAGTGCCAGCATGTTGCGCTTAAAAATGCAGTGGATCAGGCGGGGATTTATCTGGGGGACCGGGCGTTCAGGGCGCTAATGGGTCTCCTGGAAATTCAGCAACGACATACCGCCGGAGTATCCAGGGAGGGTATCGTGTCGCTGCTAAAATCGCTGCCCGGAATCACCCAACTGAATATTATCGACGCGCAGCTGGTTGATAATATTACTGGCCATCTCATGCGCTGCATCGCCGCACCGGTATGGATCCCAGAACACCGGCAAGGCAGCATGAACAACCTGAAGGCCACTTGGCCCGCCGCATTTGACATGAGCCTGCTCTTTATCGCCAGGCTGCGTGAGCAATTGGATATTCCGTTGTTCGACAGCGACCTGATCGGGCTGTACTTTGCCTGTGCGCTCGAGAGACATCAAAATGAACGCCAGCCGATTATTTTACTCTCCGACCAAAACGCTATCGCCACCATTAACCAGCAGGCGATTGAGCGAGACGTGCTGAATTGCCGGGTTATCATCGCGCGAAGCCTGAATGAAGTGACCGCTATCGGTGAGGAAATCGCACCACTGTTAATCATCAATAACAGCCACTACCTGATTGATAATGCGGTGAAAAATGTCATTACCATCAAAAATATTATCACTGCTGCAGGAACCGAACAGATTAAAAACTTTCTCGCCACGGCGTTTATCCGCCAACAGCCAGAGCGTTTCTTTTCACAACAAGGCAGCTTTCATTACGCCAATACGGCGGGCGAAACCTGGCAGGGTATTATTGGGAAAACCTGCGGGCAGCTGGTGATACAGGGCCATATCACGGAAGACGAAGCGCTGCGTATTTGCGCCCGGGAACATGAAGGTGAAAACTTGATTGTGAATCGTCTGGCGATCCCCCATTGCTGGAGCGAGCAGGAACGCCGCTTTCGCGGATTTTTTATCACCCTCGCGCGTCCCATCCAGGTCAATAACGAGCCGGTCAGCCACCTGCTGATCGCCTGCACCGCCGCTGATGCGCGCCATGAATTAAGAATCTTTAGCTACTTAGCGAGCATTCTGTGCCGCCACCCCAGCGAAACCATTTCAGGCCTGGCCAGCTATGACGAATTTATTGCACTGCTAAAGCAGTAAGTGCAGGAAACGAAAAAAGCGCCCGTAGGCGCTCTTTCGACAGTAACTTTTAGCTTATTTGTTCAGTTCAGCGGTCATGTGCACGCGATTACCAGCATAGGCCTGGGTAATTTTGTAAGAGCTTGCACCTGCCTGTTCAGCCTGAGCGGCAATTTTCGCTTCTGCGCCATCAATAGTAGAGGCGGTTGCAGTCACGGTTTGTGCGGCGAAAGAACCGAAAGAAGTGGCCAGAGCGATAACTGCGACAAAAGTTTTGATGCTTTTCATGATGTAAACCTTTTAACTTAGTTGTTTGAATAAGGCGTCTCGCCTTGATGTGATAAATAATAGGCCACATCTTCACCAACTAAAAGTGGAGTTATTTGTTGTTATCAGTCAATTAATTTGATTAATAATCATCACCGATTTTTTTCTTTTATGCTGACTTTTAGCTGGCGAGGACAAAAACAAAAAAAGCGCCCGTAGGCGCTCTTTCGACAGTAGCTTTTGGCTTATTTGTTCAGTTCAGCGGTCATGTGCACGCGATTACCGGAGTATGCCTGGGTAATTTTGTAAGAGCTTGCGCCTGCTTGTTCAGCCTGAGCGGCAATTTTCGCTTCTGCGCCATCAATGGTAGAGGCGGTTGCGGTCACGGTTTGTGCGGCGAAAGAACCGAAAGAAGTGGCCAGAGCGATAACTGCAACGAAAGTTTTGATGCTTTTCATGATATAAACCCTTTAACTTAGTTGTTTGGATAAGGCGTCTCGCCTTGATGTGATAAATATTAGGCCACATCTTCATCAACTAAAAGCGGAAGGATTTGCTGTTATCAGTCAAAATAATTGAATTAAAATTAACCGCCGATCAATCGCTGCGGATGGGTATAAATCGTCGCCCTTCCCGGCTTACAGAAACCAACCAGCGTCAGGTTACAGCGCTCGGCAACTTCCACCGCCAGCGTGGTAGCAGCGGAGACGGCAAACAGGATTTCCACGCCGCACATTGCCGACTTCTGCACCATTTCATAGCTGGCGCGACTGGAAACCAGCGCGGCCCCCGCCTGCCACAGATCACCTTCTTTTGCCCGGTGCCCCAGCAGTTTATCGAGCGCCACATGGCGGCCGACATCTTCATGCCCGCCCACCAGCTCACCCGATGGCATAATCCAGGCCGCAGCGTGGGTGCAGCCCGTTTCACGGCCAACCGGCTGAACATCGTTTAAATGTCTGAGCGCATGGTCGAGATGAGCCAGATCGAAGGTCTGGCTAAACGGCAGCGGCTTGATCGGTTTGCCAATATCGTTGAGCTGTTCAACGCCGCATACGCCACAGCCCGTCCGACCGGCAAGCGCACGGCGGCGCTCTTTAAGCCCCATAAAGCGGCGGCTGGACAGCTCAATACGCACTTCCATGCCATTACAGGCCGGAACCACTTCCATGCCGAAAATTTCTCGCGGATGTTCAATAATCCCTTCCGACAACGAGAAACCGATGGCAAAAGCTTGCAGATCTTTCGGCGTCGCCATCATCACGACGTGAGAGATGCCGTTGTAGACCAACGCAACGGGAACTTCTTCTGCAAGAATATCCTGAGTAGGTTGCATAATCTGTGGCCTTCTGAAGACGGAACGCTCGACCGCGCCAATCAACTGCAACGTAGGTTTCGCTTCGACTTCATCTTTAAAATTAAACACGGCAAACACTCTGAACAACGTCGGGAAATACGGGGCATCTATTCCATCACAACATGAGGGAATTGAGGCTTATTATGGATCAAGTTTGTGGTGCAATAACGCTCAATTGCGATTTTTTGATGCTGTGCGGTGATGAATACCCGACGAATCATAAGTAACTCTTTATGGTTAAAGCCATTACTGGGGTATCAAAAAACACTGAAAACCAGACTAAATTGCGATCAACATCGCAGTTCAATGTTAATGCGAGCAAAATCTGTTCACCTGCCATTAACCCCATTGGAACAAGCCTACCGATAATGTGGTATTCTGAATCAAAGCCCTCCTGGAATTGAGGGCATAGCAGGATTCAGTGCCTTTGCCACACCCCGGCGAAGAACAACTACAAGCAATGACAATGTCGAAACAAGGAGCTAACCATGCAGGTCAGCAGAAGGCAGTTCTTTAAGATCTGCGCTGGCGGTATGGCAGGAACCACGGCAGCGGCGCTGGGCTTTGCCCCAGGCATCGCACTCGCGGAAACACGGCAGTACAAATTGCTGCGCACCCGCGAAACCCGTAACACCTGCACTTACTGCTCTGTCGGTTGTGGGCTTTTAATGTATAGCCTCGGCGACGGCGCAAAAAACGCGAAAGCCTCGATTTTCCATATCGAAGGGGACCCGGATCACCCGGTAAACCGTGGCGCACTGTGCCCGAAAGGTGCAGGTCTGGTGGACTTTATCCACTCTGAAAGCCGTCTGAAGTATCCAGAATATCGCGCACCAGGCTCCGATAAATGGCAGCAAATCAGTTGGGATGAGGCTTTTGACCGCATCTCTAAACTGATGAAAGCCGACCGTGACGCCAACTTTATTGAAAAAAATGATGCCGGAACCACCGTCAACCGCTGGCTCTCCACCGGTATGTTGTGCGCGTCTGCATCCAGTAACGAAACCGGCTTTTTAACACAGAAATTCACTCGCGCGCTGGGTATGCTCGCGGTCGACAACCAAGCGCGTGTCTGACACGGACCAACGGTAGCAAGTCTTGCTCCAACATTTGGTCGCGGTGCGATGACCAACCACTGGGTCGACATGAAGAACGCCAACCTCATCGTCGTGATGGGTGGGAACGCGGCAGAAGCGCATCCGGTGGGATTCCGCTGGGCGATGGAAGCCAAGATCCACAATGGCGCGAAGCTGATTGTTATCGATCCCCGCTTTACGCGTACCGCGTCGGTGGCGGATTTCTACGCCCCTATTCGCTCCGGTACTGACATTACCTTCCTGTCAGGCGTCATGCTGTACCTGTTGAATAACGAAAAATTCAACCGCGAGTACACCGAGGCCTACACCAACGCCAGCCTTATCGTGCGCGAAGACTTTAGCTTCGACGACGGTCTGTTCAGCGGTTATGACCCACAAGCCCGTAAATACGATAAGACTTCCTGGAACTACGAGCTGGATGAGAACGGTCACGCCAAACGCGATACCACCCTCAGCCATCCACGCTGCGTCTGGAATCTGCTGAAGCAGCACATTTCCCGCTATACGCCGGAAGTGGTTGAGCAGATTTGCGGTACGCCGAAAGCGGACTTCCTGAAGGTCTGTGAGTACATCGCAGAAACCAGCGCCCACGATAAAACCGCGTCGTTCCTGTACGCACTGGGCTGGACTCAGCACTCCATCGGCGCGCAGAACATCCGCACCATGGCGATGATCCAGTTGCTGCTGGGTAACATGGGGATGGCAGGCGGCGGTGTGAACGCCCTGCGCGGTCACTCCAACATCCAGGGGCTCACCGATCTCGGTCTGCTGTCACAAAGCCTGCCGGGCTATATGACGCTGCCAAACGAGAAGCAGGCTGACCTGCAAACTTATCTCGCCGCCAACACGCCAAAACCGCTGCTGGACGGCCAGGTTAACTATTGGGGCAACTACCCGAAATTCTTCGTCTCAATGATGAAGACCTTCTACGGCGATAAGGCAACGGCGGAAAACAGCTGGGGCTTTGACTGGCTGCCGAAGTGGGACAAAGGGTATGACGTCCTGCAGTACTTCGAAATGATGAACCAGGGCAAGGTCAACGGCTATATCTGCCAGGGCTTTAACCCGGTCGCATCGTTCCCGAACAAGAATAAGATTGTCGCGTCACTGTCAAAACTGAAGTTCCTGGTGACTATCGATCCGCTCAATACCGAGACGTCAACCTTCTGGCAGAACCACGGTGAGTCGAACGATGTCGACCCATCGAAAATTCAGACCGAAGTCTTCCGTCTGCCATCGACCTGCTTCGCCGAAGAGAACGGTTCTATCGTCAACTCCGGCCGCTGGTTGCAGTGGCACTGGAAAGGCGCGGATGCCCCGGGGATTGCCAGAACCGACGGCGAGATCCTGGCCGGTATCTTCTTGCGTCTGCGTAAGATGTACGCCGAAGAGGGCGGTCCGGTTCCGGAACAGGTACTGAACATGAGCTGGAACTACTCGACGCCGGAAGAACCTGCGTCCGAGGAAGTGGCGATGGAGAGCAACGGCAAAGCGCTGGCCGATGTAATCGACCCGGCCACCGGTGCGGTTATCGTGAAGAAAGGTCAGCTACTGAGTTCGTTTGCCCAACTGCGCGATGACGGTAGTACCGCCAGCGGCTGCTGGATTTTCGCCGGTAGCTGGACGCCTGATGGCAACCAAATGGCACGCCGCGACAACGCCGATCCATCCGGCCTTGGCAATACGCTGGGCTGGGCCTGGGCTTGGCCGCTGAACCGCCGCATTCTGTATAACCGTGCTTCTGCGGACCCGCAGGGTAAACCGTGGGATCCGAAACGTCAGCTCCTGAAATGGGACGGCGCGAAGTGGGGCGGCGTGGATATTCCGGACTACAGTGCCGCCGCACCAGGCAGCAACGTCGGGCCGTTTATCATGCAGCCGGAAGGGATGGGACGCCTGTTTGCCCTCGATAAGATGGCTGAAGGTCCGTTCCCGGAACACTACGAGCCGTTTGAAACGCCGCTGGGCACCAACCCACTGCACCCGAACGTTATCTCTAACCCTGCCGCCCGTATCTTTAAAGGCGATAAGGAAGCGTTGGGTACAGCGGACAAGTTCCCGTACGTCGGTACCACCTATCGTTTAACCGAGCACTTCCACTACTGGACCAAGCATGCGCTGCTGAACGCTATTGCTCAGCCGGAACAGTTTGTCGAGATCGGTGAGAAGCTGGCGAACAAGCTCGGCATCGCTCATGGCGATACCGTCAGAGTCTCCTCCAACCGTGGCTACATTAAGGCCAAGGCGGTGGTGACCAAGCGTATTCGCACGCTGAAAGTAGACGGTAAGGATATCGATACCATCGGTATTCCAATCCACTGGGGCTATGAAGGTGTGGCGAAAAAAGGCTTTATTGCCAACACATTGACGCCATTCGTCGGCGATGCGAACACGCAAACGCCGGAGTTTAAGTCCTTCCTCGTGAACGTGGAAAAGGTGTAACGGAGACGACCTATGGCTTATCAATCGCAAGACATTATCCGTCGTTCCGCCACTAACGGTTTCACCCCCGCGCCTCAGGCGCGGGATCACCAGGAAGAGGTGGCGAAGCTCATCGACGTCACCACCTGTATCGGCTGTAAAGCCTGTCAGGTGGCCTGTTCTGAGTGGAACGACATCCGTGATGAAATCGGTAGCAACGTCGGGGTGTACGATAACCCCGCCGATTTAACCGCCAAATCCTGGACGGTGATGCGGTTCTCGGAAGTGGAGCAGAACGACAAACTGGAGTGGCTTATCCGTAAGGATGGCTGCATGCACTGTGCCGATCCGGGCTGCCTGAAGGCATGTCCAGCTGAAGGCGCTATCATTCAGTATGCCAACGGCATCGTCGACTTCCAGTCCGAGCAGTGCATTGGCTGTGGTTACTGCATCGCGGGCTGCCCGTTCAACGTGCCGCGCCTCAACCCGGAAGACAACCGCGTCTACAAATGTACGCTGTGCGTCGACCGCGTGACGGTAGGCCAGGAACCGGCCTGCGTGAAAACCTGCCCAACCGGCGCTATCCACTTTGGTTCCAAAGAGGATATGAAGGTGCTGGCGGGCGAACGCGTCGCTGAACTGAAAACCCGTGGCTATGACAATGCCGGCCTATACGACCCGGCTGGCGTGGGCGGTACGCACGTCATGTACGTGCTCCATCATGCCGACAAGCCAAATCTGTATCACGGGCTGCCGGAGAACCCGGAAATCAGCGCCACCGTGAAGTTCTGGAAGGGCGTCTGGAAACCGCTGGCGGCTATCGGCTTTGCCGCAACGTTTGCAGCAAGTATCTTCCACTACGTCGGTGTCGGTCCAAACCGTGCTGAAGAGGAAGAAGACAATCTGCATGAAGACAACGATGAGGTGCGCAAATGAAAAAACGTGACACCATCGTGCGCTACTCGGCGCCGGAACGTATCAACCACTGGGTCACCGCCTTCTGCTTTATTCTGGCGGCGGTGAGCGGGTTGGGATTTTTCTTCCCATCCTTCAACTGGTTAATGCAAATCATGGGCACTCCGCAGCTGGCGCGAATTCTGCACCCGTTTGTCGGCGTTATCATGTTTGCTTCGTTTATCATCATGTTTTTCCGCTACTGGCACCACAATCTAATCAATCGGGATGATATCTTTTGGGCGAAGAATATTCGTAAGATCGTCGTCAACGAGGAAGTAGGTGATACCGGGCGTTATAACTTCGGCCAGAAATGCGTATTCTGGGCGGCGATTATCTTCCTGGTGCTGCTGCTGGTGAGCGGTGTGATTATCTGGCGTCCGTACTTTGCGCCTGCTTTCTCAATCCCGGTGATCCGATTTGCGTTAATGCTGCATTCATTTGCCGCAGTGGCGTTAATTGTGGTTATCATGGTGCATATTTACGCCGCCCTTTGGGTGAAAGGCACCATTACCGCGATGGTGGAAGGATGGGTAACCAGTTCATGGGCGAAGAAACATCACCCGCGCTGGTACCGTGAAGTCCGCCAGAAACAGGAAAAGTCATCTGAATGAGTATCCGCATAATCCCGCAAGATGAGCTGGGTTCGAGCGAGAAACGCACGGCGGAAGTGATTCCGCCGTTACTATTCCCCAGACTCAAGAACCTCTACAACCGCCGCGCTGAACGTCTGCGCGAGCTGGCAGAGAACAATCCGCTAGGTGATTACCTGCGCTTTGCCGCGCTTATCGCCCACGCACAGGAAGTGGTGCTGTATGACCATCCGCTGCGGATGGATCTGACTGCGCGTCTAAAAGAAGCGAATGACCAGGGCAAGCCGCCGTTGGACATTCACGTTCTGCCGCGCGACAAGCACTGGCATACCCTGCTGCAATCGATGATTGCCGAGCTGAAGCCGGAAATGAGCGGCCCGGCACTGGCCGTGATTGAAAACCTGGAAAAAGCCTCTGAGCAAGAGCTGGAGAATATGGCCAGCGCGCTGTTTGAGTCCGACTTCTCCTCAGTCAGCAGCGACAAAGCCCCGTTCATCTGGGCTGCGCTGTCGCTCTACTGGGCGCAGATGGCGAGCCTCATTCCAGGCAAAGCCCGCGCGGAATATGGTGAACAGCGTCAGTTCTGCCCGGTTTGCGGTTCAATGCCGGTTTCCAGCATGGTGCAGATTGGTACCACGCAGGGGCTTCGCTACCTGCACTGCAACCTGTGCGAAACCGAATGGCACGTAGTGCGTGTGAAGTGCAGCAACTGCGAGCAGAGTCGTGATTTACACTACTGGTCGCTGGACAACGAGCAGGCCTCCGTCAAAGCCGAAAGCTGCGGTGACTGCGGGACTTATCTGAAGATTCTGTATCAGGAAAAAGACCCGAAAGTCGAAGCGGTGGCTGACGATCTCGCCTCATTGGTACTGGACGCGCGAATGGAGCAGGAAGGGTTCGCCCGCAGCTCTATCAACCCGTTCCTGTTCCCGGGTGAAGGCGAGTAAGTCGCATAATTAGCCGGGCGAACCTCGCCCGGCTAATCACCACGCCATAAAACAAGCTAGCCCCCTCCTTTCAGCCACTCTCACTTCCTTTTGCGATCCGCTTTCCGAAATCTGCAATTACCCCAAACTCCTCATTTCCATCGCCGAAAATCCAGGATATAAACTGTATAAATATACAGATAAAAGGAGATGGTGGTGGCACTGGAAAATGGCATTGCGGGGCTGGTTGCTGAGTTTATTGCGGCAGGCCGCCCCTCTTCACGACAGCAGAATATTGATGACCGGCGAGCTGGCTACATCGCCAGTACTTCGCTGGCCGGTGAGAAAGAGATACGGGTGAGTTCAGAAGATATCGTGCTGGAAGGCATGACATTTCGAGTAATATCGCCGCTCAATTCGACGCACTCACTCCCCTGCGTGATTTACTATCATGGCGGCTGCTTTATTAGCGGCGGCTTTGCCACCCACGATAATCAGCTGCGGCAGCTGGCTTTTTACAGCGGCTGTCGGATTATCGCCGTACAGTATCGTCTCGCCCCCGAACATATTTTCCCTGCCGCTCATGACGATGCGGAGCGAGGAGCCAATCTCATCCATCAATATGCCCAACGGCTTGGCGTTATGGCTGACAAAATCACCCTTGCTGGGGATAGCGCGGGTGGGCATCTGGCGCTCATTACGGCTCTACGACTGAAAGCCGCAGGGCAATGGTCTCCGGCACAATTGCTGCTGATTTACCCTATGCTCGATGCCACCGCCCGTTGCGCGAGCTACGTCAGTAACGGCGAAGACTACATCATTACGCGAGATACGCTGCTTTCTGGTTATGAACTGTATCTTTCCGACACCGATACACAGCATCCAGAAGCCAGCCCGCTCTGGCGAGATGATTTCAGCGGCTTGCCGCCGGTGCATATCATCACCGCGGAATACGACCCGCTGCGTGATGAAGGCGAAGCGCTGTATCAACGGCTGACAGAGCAAGGCGTATCCTGCACCAGCCAGCGATACCTCGGGGTGATCCACGGATTTTTCCAGCTAGGAGGTATAAGCCAGGCGGCTCGGGATGCTATGCGGGACGTAGCCTGGCGAAGCGCCAGGCTCGGTACCTGATAACGTCAGGAAGAGTAGAGTCTTACTTTACTCTTCTTCGTTACCGCCCTCTTCGTAGGCGCCAAAGGGTTTAGCGGGCAATACAATATAAGTGCCTTCGAATATCACGCCCGGCGCGTCGTCGCCAAACAGCTCAACCTGCATCTGGACGCGCGCTTTACGGCCTCTTGCCAGACGGTCCAGATCGCCACTCAGCGACCCCAGGTCAGCGATAGCCGTTGGTCTGCCGGTGATGGGTCTACGATAGCGAATATGGGCATCGGCGAGAATAATCGTACCGCCCAGATGACGCTCGCGTAGCATCAACCAAATCAGCCCCCAGCCGGTCAAGGTGGCCAATGAGAACAGGCTGCCGGCGAACAGCGTATGGTGTGGATTCTGGTTGCCGGTTTCCGGCATGGTGGTAATAAATTTCTGTCCGGTGTACTGCTGAATGCGCACGCCCATCTTTTCGCTCAGCGGGATATGATCGTACCAGGCCTGCTGTAGCTGGGCGCACCAGTCACCGCGATGCAAAATATCATCAAGCGAAGCAACCGGTTTAATCATCAAAAAGTGGCGAACCGGGGTGGTTTGCGGCGTGGTAATTTCGCCCTGATTCACAAAACCCAGCTTGGCGAAAAACGGCACCGCATCTTCGCGGGCGCTACAGGTCACACGCTTAACCCCTTCCTGGCGTGCAACGGACTCCAGGGTCATCGCAATCAGCGTTCCCAGGCCTTTATCCTGCACATCAGGATGCACTGCCATAAAGCGGATAGAGGCTTCGCTGTCGGCGTTAATGTACAGGCGCCCAACGGCCACCAGCCTTCCTTCTTCGTCCACTACCATCTGGTGGTGTGCCAGCGCATCCCAGGCATCGCGCTCGGAACCTTTGGGTTGATGTAGTGGTTTACGCAGCATTTCCCAGCGGAACTGGTAATACTGATCTAACTCTTCTGCCGTTTGCGGTACTCGGAGATGGTACATAATGGCACTCTCTTTTGTCCCCCGCGTTCTACCGGGAAGTGGGCTCATACCTGCAACCAGAACGTGACCGGGCCATCGTTGACCAGCGACACCTGCATATCTGCAGCAAATCGTCCTGTTTGGGTGTTCATTTCCTGTTGGCGGCAACGCTCAACAAAATATTCATATAGCGCTTCAGCTCTGTCGGGCGCGGCACCTTTCGAGAAACCAGGGCGCATACCGCGTTCGGTATCGGCTGCCAGCGTAAATTGCGATACCACCAGCACGCTGCCCCCCGCCTGCTTCACGTTGAGGTTCATTTTGCCGTCAGCATCACTGAAGATTCGGTATCCCAACACGCGCTCGCAGAGGCGGTTGGCCTTTTGTTCGTCGTCGTCTCTCTCTACGCCCAGCAGCACCAGCAGCCCAAGGCCGATTTCCCCAGTAACCTCATCCGCCACGCTAACGCTGGCACGGGTTACGCGCTGAATTAATGCAATCATGGTTACTCTGCTTCTTGTTGTTCTGTTTTCAATTTTCGGTATTCACCGAGAGTGACAGTTATTTCTGCGCCAAGCAAGACGATACACCACGTCCAGTAGACCCAGACAAACAAAATGGGGATCACTGCCAGCACGCCGTAAATCAGCTGGTAGGAGGGAAAAGCGGTGATATAGAGGGAGAAAACTTTTTTGCCTAATTCATGCAGCAGCGCGGCGACCAATGCGCCAATCACCGCATCACGATTCGGCACCTGCGTGGTGGGCACAATGCTGTACAGCAGCCAGAACGACAGCCAGGAGAGCAGGAGCGGAAAGACGCGCAATACGTTATCGATAACGCCATGTAGCTCACTGGCCCAGCGTAATGAAAGTAAATAGGAACTGATGGCCAGGCTAACCCCGGCCAACAATGGCCCGAGGGTCAAGATCATCCAGTAGACCGCGAACGAGTAAATCTTCGGCCGCGCGCGTTTGCTGCGCCAGATGGTATTCAGCGCGCTGTCGATAGAGTACATCAACAGCAGTGCGGTAATAATCAAACCGCAGGCGCCAAATGCGGTCATCCTGCTAGAGTTGGCAACGAACTGCTCGATATAGCGCTGAATGACGTCACCGGTCGCCGGTAGAAAATTGGCAAACACGAAGTGACGGATCTGCAGGCTAACTTCCGAAAACATCGGGAATGCCGCGAATAGCGCGAAAATCACCGCCACCAGCGGCACAAGTGACAGTAACGACACATAGGCCAGGTTTCCGGCCAGTGTCGTCATATTATCTTCTTCGATGCGCCGCCAGAGGAATTTACTCCACGCCACCAGCGGCCGGGTATGATGAATACATTTTTGATGAACGGTTTTTAACATAACGACTTCATAAAATAGTCGGGTAGGGTTTCTCTCCCGGTCACCAGCACGCTGGTGATCCCCAACTGGTTAGCTCCTTCTATATTATCGGCGTTATCGTCAAAAAAGACCGCATCGGCGGCAGAAAAACCTTCAGACTCAAGCACCCGCTGGTAAATCCTCGCTTCCGGTTTACGCATCCCCATCTCCTGAGACAGATAAACGTGGTCGGCGGCAGCGTAGATTTGCGGATATTCATTCGGCCAGAAGGTGGTGTGCAGCGCATTAGTATTGGAGAGAACAACTACACGATGCCCCTGCTCACGCAGGTTGTTCATGATGTCGATAACTTCGGGACGCAGGCCGACAAATATCGCCTGCCAGCCGTGGGCAAACTGCTCATAGCTGAGCGGGAGTTCCATGTCATGACACATGGCTTTTGCAAATTCTTCGTCAGATATCTCACCGCGCTCATGCTGATGAAACACCTCACCCATGGTAAAACTCTGCTTTAGCCGGGCCAGCGGCACGCGGGCAAGATCGCTCCACGTTCCCAGAACACGGTTGAAATCAATGTCGACAATCACATTACCTAAATCAAAGATATAGAGCATTTTTGCCTCCGTTCACGCCGTGGAAATTTTACTGTAGCGGGAAAGCCGGAGTTTGACTACCAGGATAAATGCCCATGAAGAAAACACGAGTCAGCCATACGGTACTGACCCGTCTATTCTGAGCCTTCAGGCTTCTATGACGTCCTCTCCGCCAGCAGCGAC
The DNA here is from genome assembly GCF_040149365.1 of Kluyvera huaxiensis. Classification (NCBI taxonomy): domain Bacteria; kingdom Pseudomonadati; phylum Pseudomonadota; class Gammaproteobacteria; order Enterobacterales; family Enterobacteriaceae; genus Kluyvera; species Kluyvera huaxiensis. Next base: position 32,632 of record NZ_JBEFLV010000016.1, on the reverse strand, counting down.
GTGCACGATTTCAATCTGATTAGCCTTAAGAATGCCCTGTAATGCACTTCCCGGCACTTCATCAGTAAACAGTGCGGTCATCTGCGCAACGTTACCAATTTCTACCGCAGCCGAAGCGTGATATTTGGTGTGATCGGCGGCCAGTAGCAGATGCCGAGAATGCGTCATCATCGCCTGCACTACGCTGGCCTCATTGACGTCAAACTCCAGCAAGGTGCCGTCATTTTCAATCGCGCCAACGCTTGTCACCAGATAATCTGCGCGGAAACCAGACACGAACGCATTCGCCGCAGGGCCAATAATCCCACCGTTGTGCGCCCGCAGCGTGCCGCCTGGCACCATCACTTCAAAGCGTGGATTTTTGTAGAGAATATGCGCCACCCGCAGGCTATTAGTGATAATGCGCAGATGATTATGGTTGAGTAGCGCTCTAGCGACATGCTCAACCGTGGTTCCGATGGTGATAAAGATAGTCGAGCCGTCCGGAATATAATCGGCAATCGCTTCTGCAATCGCCTTTTTCTCCTCGGTCCAGGAGACTTCGCGCTGCTCGAATGCCGTGTTGACCACACTGGAAGCACGCCCGGCTCCACCGTGATGACGAGTGATCAAACCCTGCTCGCTGAGCTTGCGAATATCGCGCCGAACCGTCTGAGTGGAGACATCCAGCAGCTGCGCCAGTTCATCAATGTTCATGTAGCCGCGATCGGCAATCAGCGTTAGTAACTGGTCGTGCCGCGGATTACCGGTCAGCTCGGTAAGGCTCATGGGTTGTCCTCTGAAAACCATCTCATCCCGCATTTTATACATAAAGAGACAAAAAAGAGCGGGTTTGTTCACAGTCAGGGATCCCGGCACGCCCTCCAGGACGGGTACATTTCAGCGCAGCCACGGCGCTGGCAAAACGAATACCCTTAACGCCAGCCTCGCCTAACGCCAGGCTGTAAGCGAATGCACCGTGGAAAACATCCCCCGCACCTGTCGTGTCAACCACCTCGACTGAAAAGCCGGTCTGATGCGCAATCTGCTGATTTTCCAGCCAGAAACAGCCTTCCGAACCATTGGTGACATATACATGACCATTTGTGAGCGTTTGTGATTTTTTCAAACCCGCCAGCAGATCCTGCTCACCCGTCAATCGCCGTAAACCCGGAGCCGAAAAAACGGCGTGATCGCTCAGCGCCACCAGATCGGAAATGTCCTGCGGCGTGGTATCACCGTCCAGAACGGTGGTTACGCCTGCGGCCCGCGCCTGAGTGAACGCGTTTTTGGTACCTTCATGCCAGCGAACATCGGCGAGCACCACATCCCACTGGCTGAAATCAATACTGTTTAGCCAGCTGGCCTCAGCCAGTAAATCCGGACTAGGGTAATTGACAATAATGCGTTCACCACGAGCATCGACCACAATTGCCGACTGCGACGAACGGGCATTCGTAAATCGCTTTGTGTAGCGAGTGTTGACGCCAAACGACTCCAGTTCCTGCAACAGGCTGGTGCCGGTGTCGTCATCGCCCACCCGCCCGATGAAATCAACCTTCGCGCCCAACTTTGCCGCCGCAACAGCGGCCGTGGCGGCAGGGCCACCGCCCACTTCACGATAGTTATTAGCCACATATTTTCCCCCTTCAGTAGGGAGATCTCCAACGTAATAGAGTCTGTCCATCACGGTAATGCCGACACAAGCAATGCGAATCATGGTTATTCCTTCAGCGTTAAAACCTGCCGCTATTTTAATTTCACCAATTGTTTAAAAAGTGACGGCTGTCAATTTTTCGACCATAAATTACAAATACGATCAAAAACAGACATCATAAACGCACATTTTTGACAAAACATGACATCCATCGGGAGAAAAATTATGTCAGTCATCGCTTTTATCGGACTCGGACAAATGGGTGCCCCCATGGCGAGCAACTTGCTTCAGCAGGGCCACTCGCTCCAGGTTTACGACGTGAATCCACAGGCCGTTGCCGCGCTGAAAATCAAAGGCGCACAGGCGGCCAAAACGCCAGCGCAAGCTGCCAAGGATGCAGAGTTCGTGATAACGATGCTGCCGAATGGCGATCTGGTGCGTTCGGTACTGTTTGGCGAACAAGGTGTATGCGAAGGCTTATCGCCAGAAGCATTGGTTATCGACATGTCCACCATCCACCCACTGCAAACGGACAAACTCATTGCTGACATGCACCAACGCGGTTTTAGCATGATGGATGTTCCGGTTGGGCGCACCTCTGATAACGCTATTTCCGGCACTCTGCTGCTGCTGGCTGGCGGTACGCAAGAGCAGGTACAGCACGCAACGCCGATATTAATGGCGATGGGTAATGAACTGATTAACGCGGGCGGCCCCGGCATGGGCATCCGCGTAAAGCTCATCAACAACTACATGAGCATTGCACTGAATGCACTTTCCGCAGAAGCCGCCACGCTTTGCGAGGCGCTGGGCCTGGATCTGAACGTCGCGCTGAAGGTGATGAGCGGCACCGCCGCCGGAAAAGGCCATTTCACCACCACCTGGCCGAACAAAGTCCTCAAAGGCGACCTCTCCCCAGCTTTCATGATTGATCTGGCCCACAAAGATCTGGGCATTGCGCTGGACGTTGCCAATCAGCTGCACGTACCGATGCCGCTCGGTGCCGCCTCTCGCGAAGTTTACAACCAGGCTCGAGCCGCAGGGCGAGGCCGCGAAGACTGGTCTGCCATTCTGGAGCAAGTCCGCGCCAGCGCCGGGATCACCAACTAATTTTTTACGTATCTACAAGGACTTTAGTTATGACGCAGTACACCCTAAAAGAGATAGCCCGCCCTTCCGGCGGTTTTGCAATGCTGGCGGTTGATCAGCGTGAGGCGATGCGCACCATGTTTTCGGCGGCGGGCGTGAAAGGGCCAGTAACCGACCAGCACCTCACCGATTTCAAAGTGAACGCCGCTAAAATTCTGTCGCCTTTTGCCTCGGCCATCCTTGTCGATCAGCAGTTCTGCTATCGCCAGATTTTAGAACAGCAGGCTGTCGCCAAAAGCTGCGCGACGATTGTTGCCGCCGATGATTTCATCCCCGGCAACGGCATTCCCGTCGACAGCGTGAGGATAGACAAAAACATCGATCCCCAAGCGCTAAAACGAGATGGCGCAAAAGCGTTGAAGCTACTGGTGCTGTGGCGCAGCGATGAAGACTCGCAGCAGCGCTTGCAGATGGTCCATGAATTTAACCAGCTCTGCCATAGCCAAGGGCTACTGAGCATTATCGAACCCGTGGTTCGCCCACCGCGCCGTGGCGATAAGTTTGACCGCGAGCAAGCCATTCTGGATGCGGCGAAAGAACTCGGCGACAGCGGTGCGGACCTCTACAAAGTCGAGATGCCTCTATATGGCAAAGGTACCCAGTCGGAGCTGCTGGCCGCCGCGCAGAAACTGAATGATCAGATAAGCATGCCGTGGGTCATTCTCTCCTCGGGCGTTGACGAAAAACTGTTCCCGCGCGCCGTTCGTATTGCCATGCAGGCGGGTGCTTCCGGCTTCCTTGCCGGGCGAGCCGTCTGGTCGACGGTAGTCGGCCTGCCGGATACCGAACTGATGCTGAGCGATGTCTCTGCGCCAAAATTGCAGCGTTTAAGCGATATCGTCGACGAAATGATGGCCCGCCGCTAATAAAAGGACATTCCGATGAAATGGTTTAACACCCTGAGCCACAATCGTTGGCTTGAGCAGGAAACGGACAGGATTTTTGAGTTTGGGAAAAACGCCGCCGTGCCGACAGGTTTCGGCTGGCTCGGCAATAAAGGGCAGATCAAAACCGATCAGGGCACACACCTGTGGATCACCGCCCGTATGCTGCACACCTATTCCGTTGCCGCCAACATGGGGCGACCAGGCGCTTACGCGCTGGTTGAGCATGGAATTAACGCCCTTAACGGCCCACTGCGCGATAAAAAATACGGTGGCTGGTACGCCTGTGTAAATGACGAAGGGGTAATTGACGCCTCCAAGCAGGGTTATCAACACTTCTTCGTTTTATTGGGGGCTGCCAGCGCTGTGACAACAGGGCATCCCGGCGCGCGCAAGCTTCTGGATGATGCCATCGAGATCATTGAGAAGTACTTCTGGAGCGCAGAAGAACGCATGTGCCTGGAATCCTGGGACGAAGCCTTCAGTAAAACTGAGGACTATCGCGGCGGCAACGCCAACATGCACGCCGTCGAAGCCTTCCTGATTGTGTATGACGTAACTCATGACCGTAAATGGCTCGACCGCGCGCTGCGCGTGGCTTCGGTGATCATTCACGACGTCGCCCGCAAAGGGGAATATCGCGTTAACGAACATTTCGACACCCACTGGAATCCGATTCGCGATTACAACAAAGATAACCCGGCTCACCGCTTCCGCGCTTACGGCGGCACGCCTGGCCACTGGATCGAGTGGGGCCGTCTGATGCTGCATTTACGTGCGGCGCTAGAAGCCCGCTTTGAAACGCCTCCGGAATGGCTGCTGGAAGATGCTAAAGGCCTGTTCCACGCGACGATTCGTGATGCGTGGGCACCCGATGGTGCGGACGGGATCGTTTACACCGTCGACTGGAACGGCAAGCCGATTGTCCGTGAACGCGTACGCTGGCCGATTGTGGAAGCAATGGGTACCGCTTATGCGCTATGGACGGTGACGGGCGAGAAGCAGTATGAAACCTGGTATCAGACGTGGTGGGAATACTGCATCAAATACCTGATGGACTATGAAAACGGCTCGTGGTTGCAGGAGCTCGACACCAATAACGAAGTCACCACCAAAGTCTGGGACGGCAAGCAGGACATTTATCACCTGCTGCACTGCCTGGTGATCCCACGTCTACCGCTCGCGCCGGGGCTGGCCCCTGCGGTTGCAGCCGGATTACTGGACAGCCTGGCGAAATAACGTCGAGGGAAACACTCATGCATAAAAGCGGTAGCACTATTGCGCTTAGCGCCGGGGTTTATCAGGCGAAAATTGTCACCGTAGGCGCGGGAATAGCTTCTCTGACGCATCGCGGGCGCCACATGGTGATTCCACATCATCCTGAGGAAATGCCGCTGGCGCATCTGGGGAAAGTGCTGATCCCATGGCCCAATCGTATTAACGGTGGATGTTATCAGCACGATGGAAAAACGCTCCAGCCAGCGATTAACGATCGTACCGGAAATACGGCTATTCATGGGCTACTGGCGTGGGTTAACTGGCAGATTGTTGAACAGTCCGCCACCAGCGTCACGCTATCGGCCTTTTTACCGCCGTCCTATAGCTACCCTTTTATGCTTTCCAGTGAAGTGACGTACCGACTAAGCGAGGAGACTGGCCTGAGCGCCCGGATCCTCACGCATAACATAGGTGATGTGGCTGCACCCTATGGCGCAGGCGTGCATCCCTATCTGACCTGCAACCTGCAAAGCGTTGACGAGTGCGAATTACAGCTCCCCACAAACGAGCAGTTCGATGTCACAACTTCGGCGCTAATCACCACCAAAGCGCTCGATTTCCTGACTCGGCGGAATATCGCAGCAACCCGGATCGACCACACCTTCAGGGTGCCGAAAAGCACCACGCCATGGCAGGTGACGCTGGCACACCCAGAGCTGACGGTCTGGCTGCGCGCCACTCAGCCCTGGCTGCAGATCTATTCCGGCGAAAAGCTGGAACGCAGAGGGCTGGCGGTGGAACCGATGAGCTGCCCACCGGATGCATTTAATTCCGGCATCGATGTCGTACAGCTAAAACCCGGCGAAGCGCACCAACTTTGGTTTGCTATCGGCGGCGAATAACTAAACCTTACCCTACAACGGAGGTCGTAATGGCTTCGCAACACCCTGAACTACAGCTCCTCGACGATGGCTTTGCGCTGTCGTTTGAACACCGCCTTATTTTACGCCACACCCGGCAGTCACCGTGTCTGTGGATTGGCGCTGGCACAGCGGATATCGAGATGTTCCGCGGTAATTTCAGCATCAAGGATAAACTGAACGAGAAGATTGCCCTGAACGACGCCCGCGTGGTGAAACAAGGCACAGGTTGGGTGATTCGCTTTTCCCGCGGCGAGACCGCCGCAACGCTGCACATCGACCAGGATGAAACGGGCCGCCTACAGCTGAAACTGCATAACGATAACGCCACCCATAACCGCATCTGGCTGCGCCTCGCTGCCAAACTCGAAGACCATATCTACGGCTGCGGTGAGCAGTTCTCGTATTTCGATCTGCGTGGCAAACCGTTCCCACTGTGGACCAGCGAACAAGGTGTCGGGCGCAATAAAAAAAGCCATGTCACCTGGCTTGCGGACTGCAAAGAAAACGCCGGCGGTGACTATTACTGGACCTTTTTCCCACAGCCGACATTCGTTAGTACGCAAAAGTACTACTGCCACGTCGATAACAGCGGCTATATGAATTTCGATTTCAGCGATCCTGAATTTCACGAGCTGGCTTTTTGGGAAGATAACGCCACGCTACGCTTCGAATGTGCGCAAACCTACATCGATCTGCTAGAAAAACTCACGGCGCTGTTAGGCCGCCAGCCGGAACTGCCGGACTGGGTGTATGACGGCGTGACGCTCGGCGTTCAGGGTGGCACTGAAGTGTGTCAGCAAAAACTCGATGCAATGCGCGACGGCGGTGTAAAGGTCAACGGCATCTGGGCACAGGACTGGTCCGGGATCCGCATGACCTCGTTCGGCAAGCGCGTAATGTGGAACTGGAAGTGGAATCAGGAACTTTACCCGCAGCTTGATGAACGGATCGCGCAGTGGAAGCATGAAGGCGTGCAGTACCTCACCTATATCAACCCGTATGTCGCAAGCGACCGCGATTTGTGTGTTGAAGCCGCGAAACGCGGATATCTAACCAAAGACGCACAGGGAAATGATTATCACGTTGAATTTGGTGAGTTTTACGCGGGTGTTATTGATCTGACAAACCCTGAAGCGTTTGAGTGGTACAAAGGCGTCATCAAACAAAACCTCATTGGCCTTGGCTGCGGTGGCTGGATGGCAGATTTCGGTGAGTATCTGCCGACCGATACCTATTTGCATAACGGCGTCAGCGCCGAAATTATGCATAACGCCTGGCCTGCGCTGTGGGCAAAGTGCAATTACGAAGCACTGGAGGAAACCGGCAAGCTCGGCGAGACGCTGTTCTTTATGCGCGCGGGTTATACCGGCAGCCAGAAGTACTCCACCATGATGTGGGCCGGTGACCAGAACGTCGACTGGAGTCTTGATGATGGCCTGGCCTCGGTCGTTCCTGCCGCGCTATCGCTGGCGATGACCGGCCACGGCTTGCACCATAGTGACATAGGCGGTTACACCACGCTGTTTGAAATGAAGCGTACGAAAGAACTGCTGCTTCGCTGGTGTGATTTCAGCGCCTTTACGCCAATGATGCGCACCCACGAAGGCAACCGCCCCGGCGACAACTGGCAATTTGATGGCGACGCCGAAACCATTGCTCACTTTGCCCGTATGACTGCCGTCTTTACCACCCTGAAACCTTATATCAAACAGGCCGTTTCCCAGAATGCGAAATGCGGCCTACCGGTGATGCGTCCGCTGTTCCTGCATTACGAAGACGATGCGCAAACCTATGAACTGAAATACCAGTATCTGCTAGGTAAGGATCTGCTGGTGGCGCCGGTTCACGAACAGGGTAAGCACGAGTGGACTCTGTATCTGCCAGACGATAGCTGGATCAATGTATGGACCGGAGAAACCTATCAGGGCGGCGAAATTACCGTGGACGCGCCGATTGGCAAGCCTCCGGTGTTTTATCGCGCGAAGAGTGAATGGGCGTCGCTGTTTAGCACGTTACGCAATCTCTAACACGGCTCGCCCGCGGGGAGACTCGCGGGCACATGGAGAATAATAATGAGTCAGACTCTCTCGAACCCGGCAACCCTACGCTTGCCGTTCAAAGAAAAACTTGCCTATGGGATGGGTGATTTAGGTTCCAATATCCTGCTGGACATCGGAACGCTTTATTTACTCAAGTTTTATACCGATGTCCTTGGTTTACCGGGAACTTATGGCGGTATCATTTTCCTTATCGCCAAATTTTTTACCGCATTTACCGATATGGGTACCGGAATCATGCTCGATTCGCGCCGCAAAATCGGCCCGAAAGGAAAATTCCGTCCGTTCGTTCTATATGCAGCATTTCCGGTTACTTTGCTGGCGATTGCCAACTTTGTCGGTACCCCGTTTGAGGTCACCGGTAAAACGGTGATGGCGACTGTACTGTTTATGCTGTACGGGCTGTTCTTCAGCATGATGAACTGCTCTTACGGGGCGATGGTCCCAGCCATCACTAAGAACCCGGATGAGCGCGCTTCGCTTGCGGCCTGGCGACAAGGTGGCGCAACTCTCGGGCTATTACTGTGTACCGTTGGTTTTGTGCCGGTAATGAACCTGATCGAAGGCAACTCGCAGCTGAGCTACATCTTCGCCGCCACCCTGTTTTCGCTGTTCGGTTTGCTTTTTATGTGGTTGTGTTATGCCGGGGTTAAAGAGCGTTATGTTGAGAGTAAGCCCCTCGACAATACGCAAAAACCGGGATTACTCCAATCCTTCCGCGCTATCGCCGGGAACCGCCCGCTGTTTATTCTTTGCATCGCGAACCTATGCACGCTCGGCGCGTTCAACGTCAAACTCGCCATTCAGGTTTATTACACCCAGTACGTGCTTAACGACCCCATTCTCCTTTCATGGATGGGCTTTTTCAGCATGGGCTGTATTTTTATCGGCGTGTTTTTAATGCCGGGAATGGTCCGTCGCTTTGGTAAGAAAAAAGTTTATATCGGTGGGTTGCTGATTTGGGTGGCGGGCGATTTACTCAACTATTTCTTTGGCGGTGGGTCGGTCAGCTTTGTCGCTTTCTCCTGTCTGGCTTTCTTTGGCTCGGCATTTGTCAATAGCCTGAACTGGGCGCTGGTCTCCGATACGGTCGAGTACGGCGAGTGGCGAACCGGCGTGCGTTCTGAAGGCACGGTCTACACGGGGTTTACCTTCTTTCGTAAAGTCTCTCAGGCATTGGCTGGGTTCTTCCCCGGCTGGATGCTAACTCAGATTGGCTACGTTCCTAACGTCGTCCAGTCAGCGGGAACTGTCGAGGGATTACGTCAGCTGATTTTCATTTATCCGTGCGCCCTGGCGGTCGCCACCATTGTGGCGATGGGCTGCTTCTACAATCTCAATGAAAAAATGTATGTTCGCATCGTTGAAGAAATTGAAGCCCGGAAGCAAACAGCTTAATAACCATAACAAGCAACGCCCTTCGGGGCGTTTTGAGAGGCAATTATGCCTGACCACGATCCACTCACGCTGAAACTGAGCCTGAAAGAAAAGTGCGCCTACGGGTTAGGTGACTTCGGTTCAAACCTGATGCTGTGTATCGGTACGCTGTATCTGCTGAAGTTTTATACCGATGAACTGGGGATGCCCGCGTACTATGGCGGAGTTATCTTTCTGGTGGCGAAATTCTTCACGGCCTTTACTGATATGCTGACAGGGGTTCTGCTGGATTCACGGCGTCACATTGGCGCAAAGGGAAAATTCAGACCATTTATCCTGTACGCCTCATTTCCCGTCACACTTGTCGCTACGGCGCAATTTTTAGCGACGGATTTCACGCTGACGATTAAAACCGCGCTGGCAACGGTGCTGTTTATGCTGTTTGGCTTGTTTTATAGCTTGATGAACTGCTCGTACGGAGCAATGGTGCCCGCCATCACCAAAAACCCCCACCAGCGGGCCGAACTTGCCGCATGGCGACAGGGAGGCGCAACGCTCGGTTTGCTGCTGTGCACCGTTGGATTTATGCCGATTCAGGCCTTGTTTACTCACTCACCTTCTCTCGGCTATCTGATTGCGGCTCTGATCTTTTCTGTCTGTGGGCTATTCAGTATGTGGTGGTGCTTTAAGGGAGTGAAAGAACGTTATATCGAGATGGTACCAGCCCATCACAAACCGAGCATTCTCAAATCATTCTGTGCCATTTTCCGCAACCCTCCGCTATTGGTGTTGTGTATTGCTAACCTGTGTACGCTGGCTGCATTTAACATCAAGCTCGCAATTCAGGTTTACTACACCCAATACGTGCTTAACGATATCCACCTTCTATCGTGGATGGGGTTCTTCAGTATGGGCTGCATTCTGTTTGGGGTATTGCTGGTGCCTACGGCGGTAAAACGCTTTGGGAAAAAACAGGTTTATCTCGGCGGCCTGGCTATGTGGGCGGTAGGTGATGTACTGAACTTTATCTGGGGCAGCACGTCACTCTTATTTGTGATGTTCTCATGCATAGCATTTTTCGGCACTGCTTTCGTTAACAGCCTGAACTGGGCGTTGGTCCCGGATACGGTTGATTACGGCGAATGGAAAACGGGGATCCGCGCTGAGGGTTCGGTCTACACCGGCTATACCTTCTCTCGCAAGATTTCTGCCGCTCTTGCGGGTTTTCTACCGGGAATTATGCTCACGCAAATTGGCTATATTCCCAACATTGTCCAAAGCGATACCACGTTGCTTGGTTTACGGCAGCTAATTTTCCTTTGGCCCTGTGGGTTAGCTATTATCGCTGCATTCACGATGGGTTTGTTTTATAAATTAAATGAATCACGCTTTGCCTTTATTATTGAGGAAATAGCACAAAGAAAAATAAACAAACGACAGCCAGAAATTAAAAACCATAACAGCATATCTACTGCTGAAATATAAAAAATAATTGCCGCTTAATCTATCTAAATGGATAGCGGCCTCCCTACGCTTAAAAAATGGATTTACGATGAAAAATTTAAATAAAATGATTCTTTTATCCTCTATTGTCTCAACCTCTGTTTTTGCCGGTGCCTACGTGGAAAACCGCGAAGCCTATAATCTGGCGTCCGATCAGATGGAGTTCATGCTACGCGTTGGCTATAACTCTGATATGGGTGCAGGAATCATGCTGACTAACACCTATACAATGCAACGTAAAGATGAACTAAAGCATGGGTATAACGAAATTGAAGGCTGGTACCCTTTATTTAAACCGACTGACAAATTAACTATCCAACCCGGTGGGTTAATAAATGATAAAAGCATTGGGTCTGGCGGTGCGGTTTATCTGGATGTTAATTATAAATTCACCCAATGGTTTAATCTCACGGTTCGTAACCGGTATAACCATAATAACTACAGCTCAACCGATTTAAATGGCGATCAGGATAACAACGATACCTATGAGATCGGCAACTACTGGAACTTCAGCATTACTGATAAGTTCTTCTATACTTTTGAACCACATTACTTCATGCGAGTAAATGACTTTAATAGTAGTAACGGTAAAGACCATCATTGGGAAATTACCAATACCTTTAAGTATCGAATCAATGAAAATTGGCTACCCTATCTTGAATTGCGCTGGTTAGATCGTAATGTGGAGCCCTATCACCGGGAGCAAAACCAGATTCGTATTGGGGCAAAATATTTCTTCTAAGCAAGATGACGTCGATGAGAAAGCCGCTGATATTCAGCGGCTTTTCCTTACCAGGCTGAATCCAAATCACATCACGCCGGTGTCGCTTCCTGCATTTTCTTCCTTTGGTTAATACGCTTAACCAGCATCACCGAAACTACTGCACCGCAAAGCGCGAAGCAGGCCATAATGCCAAAGACGATTTTGTAGCCCACGATACCCGGATTCAAATCCAGAATGTAGCCGTAAAGACTGAAGCAGAACATCGCCGGGGCATAGCCGATAAAACTGCCTAGCGCCATGGCGGCACCGGTCTGGTTTTCAGCAATTTTCGCCTCACCAATTGGTGCAAAGAAGACCGCACGCTGAGTGAAAACGATAGCGCCAAAGCCCAACGTACACATCATCCCTAAATAAACCGGCATGCTTTCGTGAGGCAGCATAATTAACAGCACCAGCGCGACGGTGCTGATCATAAAGGTATAGAACAAATATTTACTCGGTGATTTCAGAATTTTATCGGAAATCATGCCGCCAATCGGCCCGCCAATCATTTTCAGGCAATATTGGTTAATGATGCCATACGCGCCCACCAGCGCCACTGGCAGCATATAGATGTTCTTCAGGAACGGAATGAAGAAGGTCAAACCGCAGTAAACGGCATAGACAAAGAAGACGTTGAAGGCGATAAGCCAGATGGTTTTATCCTTCAACACCGAGGACATACTGGTGTTTTTAGGCTCATCGTCGTCCTTTTTCACCTCAAGCGCGGGGCCTTCTTCTTTGTCATTCAGCACAAAGAAGATGATGACACCGACCGCCATCACAATGATGGAATAGAACCAGATACCCGCTTTGAACCCTAACAAACCGCTGCCAAACCAGGCAAAGACGGCCAGCGCGGAAAACGCGACCACGGTATCAACAATTCCCCGGCCGGTTTCAAAGAAGCCGAACAGGCGCCCTTGCTGTTCACTATTACCCAACCGGCTCACCGATTTCAGCAACACCGGCCAGTTCATCATGTCGCAGGTCACACCAAACAATGCCCAGACAAAGAGGATGCCCCAATAGCCCGGCATGGTTGTCAAATAGATACCCAACAACCCGGTCGCAATCAGCGAAAAAGACATGGTGTATTTGCGCGGCAACTTATCGGCAAAATAAATGGACAGGAAAAAACCGACCGTGGTAACAAATGAGTTTACCGACATCGCATTACCAATTTGACCATTGGTTAAATGGAAGTATTCCTGCATCGGTATATAAAATGCATCCTTCAATGAGGGTAATTTATAAATTGTACCGCCACACAGCGTTAATAGACTAAATAACGCCCATTTCTTTTTCGTGAGCATAACATCCCCTAAGCGATCTTTTAGAATCACTGAATTTAAGGCAATAGGATACCGGCCATTCACATAGAATGGTTTTTACTAACGGCGAGTGAATTTAAATGTTATTAATTAGTGAGCAGATGTTCCGCCTCTTTTTTTATTTGTTGCAGGACGCAACGAACATATTTTATCTGATTGACGGCATCCTCTTTTTCTTTGAGCAATCGCGCTTCCAGCACACTGGCTTCAGGTAACGGTGTTTCACTCATTTGACGATAAGGGATCCACGGATTGTCACCCTCGTGCTCAAAACGAAAAGCAGGTGCATAATAATCTACTTCTTCCTCCAGACCGTAAGCCATCACCTGCGGTTGCTCGTCGCCCAAACAAATAAGGTCAGTTAACAGGGCCTGGAATGGCATCTCACCCTGACCAGAAATACAGGCTTTATGACCCAACCCACCTTCTTCCTGAACGATCAGCGCATCTTTAATATGCACCTGGGTAATATGGGGAGACATGGTTTTCAGCGCATCCAGAGGACGCTCGTTCGCATTGATCATGTTCGCAAAATCAAACAGTAAGGAGAGTGATTCCATCCCACTTTCCTTGATAAGCGAGACCAATTCATGGCTTGTCAGATCTTCGTGTTGCTCAATAGTGAAGGTTAGGCCGCTGTTCTGATAAGCGTCGCGAAGATAGGCAATATCACCCGCAATCACTGACATCACTTCCTGCAAATGACCTTCATAACGCGGGTAAAAGCGGACCGATGAAGCACCGGTTTTTAAGGCAATGGTTGCAGCCTGGTCGATAGATTTTTTATCTGAAGCACTGGTTTCAATATGAACATCAAGTTTGAGTTTGCGCGCTTTATCCCCAAAGGCTGAAAGTTCGCTGTCGTTCATGTTCTCAAGCGCGAAACGCTCGCCGTCCAGCACATGAATTTTCACTCCACGTAATTTGTTTGCATATGCAATATCCAGCAAATCATTAGGTAATACCCGCTCCAGGCGCATATTTAAATGAAACGCGTAAGCGTGAAGATAAAGAGGAAGGTCATCGACACGTTGTAAAATCTTTCTAGCATTATTTATTGTGAGCATAAAACACCTACAGATTAATGATGAGGTCAACTGCCTCAAACCGCCAATATTCAATGTCTATTTGTACAATATTGCCATCCTGGTCAGCTCGATGCTTTTCAATCAAAATAGCGGGCATACCGGCAGAACCGCCAAGGTATTTACTGATATCGCCCGGCATTCTGACGGGTTTGAATACCAGTTTTTTTACAACCGTCGTTTTTTGATAGCACTTTTCCCAGACGGAAGAAAAAGAGTAGTTCTCAAGCTGATCAATAAAACCCGGTGCGACTTCAGGATTAATAAACGTTTCATGATAGAAAACTTTATGTCCTTCCAGTGCCCCCCAGCCCGTCACCCGGTAGAGTTCGTCGGAAGGCATCGCAGACGTCAGTGGGAGTACCATTTCCGGAAGGTCACTCACACGGCTTTTCTCCGTGAATCCCCAGGAAGGTTCTCTCCCTTGTTCAATCGCCGCACGCTGGAAACTGGCAGACAATTCCGGGCTGTAGTTAAACCGCGCTTGCGTTACGAACCAGCCTTTGCGGTCCTTACGGAATATCTTTGACTCTGCCTCGAGGTTCAGCAGCGCCTGACGCAGCGTCATACGCTTAATGCCAAGCAGCTCTCCCAGTTCTCTTTCCGAGGGGAGTTTGCCGCCCGGCGTGGTGATGCCATCTTTTAACCACTGGTCTAACTTCTCTTTCGCATTTTCAACGGTTGACTGATTCGCCGTCATTGTTTAACCCTTTTGGTTTAAACCAGATGATGCATCTTACGCTCACGGGAAAAAAGAACGCAAATAGCGTCGCGGAACTTTGCGGATAATTGTGACAAACCTCTCTTAAGAAGTAGCCACAACCAAACATGGGAATAGAAATACTCCGTGCCAGCCACAAGGCAAAAAAAAACCTGCCATCGCTGGCAGGTTTTTGTATCCGCTAAAGAGAGAAATTAATCTTCTTTAGGACCACGGTTCGCACGTTTGCGATCGTTTTCAGTCAGGTGACGTTTACGGATACGGATAGAAGTTGGTGTTACTTCTACCAGTTCGTCATCATCGATGAATTCCAGAGCTTGCTCCAGAGTCATTTTCTGAGCTGGGACCAGCGTGGTTGCTTCGTCAGTACCGGAAGCACGCATGTTGGTCAGTTTCTTACCGGTCAGGCAGTTTACAGTCAGGTCGTTAGAACGGCTGTGAATACCGATGATCTGGCCTTCATAAACTTCTGCACCGTGACCCAGGAACAGCTTACCGCGGTCCTGCAGGCTGAACAGTGCGAACGCAACTGCTTTACCCTGGCCGTTGGAGATCAGAACGCCGTTCTGACGCTGGCCCACTTCACCCGGACGAACGTCGTCGTAGTGGCTGAAGGTGGAGTACAGCAGACCGGTACCGGAGGTCATGGTCATGAATTCTGAACGGAAGCCGATCAGACCACGGCTAGGAATCACGTAGTCGAGACGTACGCGGCCTTTTCCGTCTGGATTCATGTTTTTCAGGTCGCCTTTACGCTCACCCAGTGCCTGCATGACAGAACCCTGGTGCTGCTCTTCGACGTCCAGCGTTACGTTTTCGAATGGCTCTTGTTTACGGCCATCGATTTCGCGGAAGATTACTTTCGGGCGGGAAACCGCCATTTCGAAACCTTCACGACGCATGTTTTCAATCAGAACGGACAGGTGCAGTTCACCACGGCCAGAAACGCGGAACGCATCGGCGTCTTCGGTTTCTTCAACGCGCAGTGCCACGTTGTGTACCAGTTCTTTCTTCAGACGGTCAAGAATCTGACGAGAAGTAACGTATTTACCTTCTTTACCACAGAATGGAGAGGTGTTTACGTTGAAGAACATGGTTACGGTTGGCTCATCTACGGACAGCGCTGGCAGCGCTTCAACATTCTGCGGGTCGCAGATGGTGTCGGAGATGTTCAGCTCGCCCAGACCAGTGATCGCGATGATATCGCCAGCTTCCGCCAGGTCGCTGTCGATACGTTCCAGACCCAGGTGGGTCAGAACTTTACCGACTTTACCGTTACGGGTTTTGCCTTCGCTATCAATGATAGTGATCTGCTGGTTTGGTTTCACTTTACCGCGTTTGATACGGCCGATACCGATAACACCAACGTAGTTGTTGTAGTCCAACTGGGAGATTTGCATCTGCAGCGGGCCATCCAGGTCTACGTCTGGAGCCGGTACGTGGTCAACAATCGCCTGATACAGCGGGGTCATGTCTTCCGCCATATCTTCGTGATCAACACCCGCAATACCATTCAGCGCGGAAGCATAAATGATAGGGAAGTCGAGCTGTTCGTCGGTCGCGTCAAGGTTAACGAACAGGTCAAATACCTGGTCAACAACCCAATCAGGACGTGCGCCCGGACGGTCAACTTTGTTGATAACGACGATCGGCTTCAGACCGTGGGCAAATGCTTTTTTGGTCACGAAGCGCGTCTGCGGCATCGGGCCATCCATTGCATCAACAACCAGCAGCACGGAGTCAACCATAGACATGACGCGCTCAACTTCACCACCGAAGTCGGCGTGCCCTGGGGTATCAACGATGTTGATACGGTAATCATTCCATTTGATTGCGGTGTTTTTCGCGAGGATGGTAATCCCACGCTCTTTCTCCAAATCGTTGGAGTCCATCACACGCTCTTGTGTTTCAGCACGCGCATCAAACGTACCGGATTGCTGGAGCAGCTTATCAACCAGGGTAGTCTTACCATGGTCAACGTGCGCGATGATGGCGATGTTACGCAAATTTTCGATCACAACTTTGCCTCGGGCATTAGAAATAGCGCGTTATTGTACACGGATTAATCGCACTACAAAACAGGATCACAGAGATCCTCCGCAAACAAGTATTGCAGAGTTTCTTTGTGATCGCTTTCACGGAGCATAAAAAGGGCACCTAATCGCAATTTGCACCAATATGGTGCTCAACAATCACAGATAAGCACTATAATGGTGCAAACAAGCTATCGTGGTGCAGCCCTTTTGCACTATGGTGCGCATGATAACGCCTTTTGGGGGTAATTTAAAAGTTGGCACAGATTTCGCTTTATATTTTTTAGGGCAACAACGCCACTTTAAGCAGTGATTGAAGACCTCGTTACCACGACGACAATGATAAATCCGGGAGATGTTAAGTATGTCCGCTGAACACGTTTTGACGATGCTGAACGAGCACGAAGTGAAGTTTGTCGATTTGCGCTTCACCGATACCAAAGGTAAAGAACAGCACGTCACTATTCCTGCTCATCAGGTAAATGCCGAATTCTTTGAAGAAGGCAAAATGTTTGACGGCTCCTCAATCGGCGGCTGGAAAGGCATTAACGAATCAGACATGGTTCTGATGCCAGATGCTTCTACTGCGCTCATTGACCCGTTCTTTGAAGAGTCTACCCTGATCATTCGTTGCGACATCCTGGAACCAGGTACGCTGCAGGGCTACGACCGTGACCCGCGCTCCATTGCTAAACGTGCTGAAGAATATCTGCGCGCTACCGGCATCGCGGACACCGTTCTGTTCGGGCCAGAGCCAGAATTCTTCCTGTTTGATGACATTCGTTTCGGTGCGTCCATCTCTGGTTCCCACGTGGCTATCGATGATATCGAAGGCGCATGGAACTCCTCCACCAAATACGAAGGTGGTAACAAAGGTCACCGTCCAGGCGTGAAAGGCGGTTACTTCCCGGTTCCTCCGGTCGATTCTTCCCAGGACATCCGTTCTACCATGTGTCTGATCATGGAAGAAATGGGCCTGGTCGTTGAAGCGCATCACCACGAAGTGGCGACTGCGGGTCAGAACGAAATCGCCACCCGCTTTAACACCATGACCAAAAAAGCGGACGAAATTCAGATCTACAAATACGTTGTACACAACGTTGCTCACCGCTTCGGTAAAACCGCAACCTTCATGCCAAAACCAATGTTTGGCGACAACGGTTCCGGTATGCACTGCCACATGTCTCTGTCCAAGAACGGCGTAAACCTGTTCTCCGGCGACAAATACGCAGGCCTGTCTGAGCAAGCGCTGTTCTACATCGGTGGTGTTATCAAACACGCTAAAGCGATCAACGCCCTGGCGAACCCAACCACCAACTCTTACAAGCGTCTGGTCCCAGGCTACGAAGCACCAGTTATGCTGGCTTACTCTGCCCGTAACCGTTCTGCTTCCATCCGTATCCCAGTGGTTGCTTCTCCGAAAGCGCGTCGTATCGAAGTGCGCTTCCCGGACCCAGCGGCTAACCCATACCTGTGCTTCGCAGCACTGCTGATGGCGGGCCTCGACGGTATCAAGAACAAAATCCACCCTGGCGAAGCCATGGACAAAAACCTGTACGACCTGCCGCCGGAAGAAGCGAAAGAGATCCCACAGGTTGCAGGTTCTCTGGAAGAAGCACTGAATGCGCTGGACGCAGACCGTGAGTTCCTGACGGCTGGCGGCGTATTCACTGATGAAGCTATCGACGCTTACATCGGTCTGCGTATTGAAGAAAACGACCGCGTACGCATGACGCCGCACCCGGTAGAGTTTGAGCTGTACTACAGCGTTTAATCGAAATTTGAGTTGTACTGTCCAGCTGACGTCGCGCCATGGCCAACAGGCTCTGGCGCAACACCTGGAATTGAGTTGCCGTGGAAACTTTCAGCCCATCTCAGGATGGGCTTTTTTCTCCACCAACGAACTGATCTTTCGCGCTTTTTATCAATTAAAAGCTATACTGCACTAAAACAGTGCAAGCCTTTTCAGGAGACTGCTAAATGGCAACAGGCGCACTGCCCGATGCTGGGCAGATCCTTAATTCGTTAATCAACAGCATCCTATTAGTCGATGACGACCTGGCCGTTCACTACGCCAATCCCGCAGCACAGCAGCTGTTGGCGCAAAGCGCGCGTAAACTTTTTGGCACCCCGTTACCTGAACTCCTGAGCTATTTTTCGCTCAATATCGCCTTAATGCAGGAAAGCCTGCAAACCGGCCAGGGATTTACCGATAACGAGGTGACGCTGGTCATCGACAGTCGTTCACATATTCTCTCGCTCACGGCGCAGCGTCTGCCGGATGGTTATATTCTGCTAGAAATGGCGCCGATGGATAACCAACGACGTTTGAGCCAGGAGCAGCTCCAGCACGCTCAGCAAATCGCAGCACGCGATCTGGTGCGTGGGTTGGCACATGAGATAAAAAACCCGCTGGGTGGCCTACGCGGCGCAGCACAGCTGCTTAGCAAAGCGTTGCCTGACCCGGCGCTGACTGAATACACCAACGTCATTATCGAACAGGCCGACCGCCTGCGTAATTTGGTTGACCGTCTGCTTGGGCCACAGCATCCCGGCACACATGTGACTGAGAGCATTCATAAAGTGGCCGAGCGGGTCGTGAAGCTGGTCTCAATGGAGCTACCGGATAACATCAAGCTGGTCCGTGATTATGATCCGAGCCTGCCGGAGCTTCCGCACGATCCCGATCAGATAGAACAAGTTCTGCTTAATATCGTGCGCAATGCCCTTCAAGCTTTAGGGCCGGAAGGGGGTGAAATAGTCCTGCGCACCCGTACTGCATTTCAGCTCACGCTTCACGGCGTACGCTATCGCCTGGCCGCCCGTATCGATGTTGAAGACAACGGTCCCGGCATTCCATCACATTTACAGGACACGCTGTTCTACCCGATGGTCAGTGGCCGTGAAGGCGGCACCGGGCTGGGTCTATCGATTGCGCGCAGCCTTATCGATCAGCACTCCGGCAAAATTGAATTTACCAGTTGGCCGGGTCATACCGAGTTCTCGGTTTACCTGCCAATTAAAAAATAAGGTGTGTTTATGCAACGAGGGATAGTCTGGGTCGTAGATGACGATAGCTCCATCCGTTGGGTGCTTGAACGCGCACTCACCGGCGCGGGGCTGACCTGTACAACGTTTGAAGGCGGGAAAGAGGTTCTGGACGCGCTGGCGACCAAAACGCCTGACGTGTTGATGTCCGATATTCGTATGCCAGGAATGGACGGGCTGGCACTGTTAACGCAAATCAAACAACGTCATCCAATGCTTCCGGTCATCATAATGACGGCGCACTCCGATCTGGATGCCGCCGTTAGCGCCTATCAGCAAGGGGCGTTTGATTACCTACCAAAACCGTTCGATATTGACGAAGCGGTCGCGCTGGTTGAACGCGCCATTAGCCACTACCAGGAACAGCAGCAGCCGCGCAATGTTCAGGTTAACGACCCGACAACCGATATTATTGGTGAAGCGCCGGCGATGCAGGACGTGTTCCGCATTATTGGTCGCCTTTCTCGTTCCTCAATCAGCGTATTGATTAATGGCGAATCCGGTACCGGTAAAGAACTCGTCGCCCATGCGCTGCACCGCCACAGCCCGCGCGTTAAAGCACCGTTTATCGCGCTGAATATGGCGGCCATCCCGAAAGACCTGATTGAATCCGAGCTATTTGGCCACGAGAAAGGGGCCTTTACCGGCGCCAACACCGTGCGTCAGGGGCGTTTTGAACAGGCCGATGGCGGCACGCTATTCCTTGATGAGATCGGTGATATGCCGATGGACGTGCAGACTCGTCTGCTGCGCGTGCTGGCCGATGGCCAGTTCTACCGCGTCGGCGGCTATGCGCCGGTGAAGGTGGATGTGCGCATCATTGCCGCCACCCACCAGAACCTTGAGCAGCGCGTGCAGGAAGGCAAATTTCGTGAAGACTTGTTCCACCGCCTGAACGTCATCCGTGTTCATCTCCCGCCGCTGCGCGAGAGAAGGGAAGATATTCCGCGCCTGGCGCATCATTTCCTGCAGGTTGCTGCACGTGAACTGGGGGTTGAAGCCAAACTGCTGCATCCCGAAACGGAAGCGGCGCTAACGCGTCTCGCCTGGCCGGGTAACGTTCGCCAACTGGAGAACACCTGCCGCTGGCTAACGGTGATGGCCGCCGGACAAGAAGTGCTGATTCAGGATTTACCCGGCGAGCTGTTTGAAGCCAGCATGCCGGACAGCACCGCATCGTCCTCGCTCCCTGATAGCTGGGCAACGTTGCTGGCGCAATGGGCCGACCGCGCGCTGCGTTCCGGTCATCAAAATCTGCTTTCCGAAGCGCAGCCTGAAATGGAGCGCACGCTGTTGACCACCGCGCTGCGCCATACCCAGGGGCATAAACAGGAAGCGGCTCGCCTGCTCGGCTGGGGTCGCAATACCCTGACGCGTAAGTTGAAAGAATTAGGGATGGAGTAAGGCCAGGGTGAAGTGTAAATATTGCTCGATTCGCGCAAACTGCTGCAATTTTATACTTTACTGTTCCGATGAGTTAAGTATCATGCTGCCCGGCAATCCACGGGGGGACGAAAATGCTTGAATCATTGATTAACCTGGCGTCGAGCGGCGCTGCCAGCCATTCGCCGCAAACGGCAATGGCTGCGGTACTTTGCGCAGCGCTGGTCGGGCTGTTTAGCTGATTTTGTGCGGGACGGCGCTAACGCCCATCCCGCCAAATGTAGTGCAGGCCCGGTAGGCACAATGCCGCCGGGCTGTTCCTTAGATAACCCGCGAGAACTGCTGCATCCGCGCCTTTTGACGCAGATAAGCGTCAAAGCACATGCAGATATTACGAATTAACAGACGGCCTTTGGCAGTCACCTGAATCCCCTGCTCACCCACATCCACCAGCCCATCTTTCGCTAGCGGTGCCAACAGCGCCAGGTCCTCAGCAAAATATTCACTGAAGTTCAGCTCCCACTGTTTTTCTACCGCCGTGAAATCGAGGCTGAAATTACAAATCAACGCCTTAATCACATCACGACGAATACAATCATCCCGGGTTAACGCAATACCGCGCCACAGGGCATTCCCCTGCTCAGCGACCTGCTGATAGTAAAGCTTCAGCTCTTTCTGGTTCTGCGCGTAGCTGTCGCCAATCATGCTGATGGCGGAGACGCCCATGCCCAGTAAATCGGTATCGCCCTGGGTGGTATAACCCTGGAAATTGCGATGCAGCACGCCTTCACGCTGCGCCACCGCCAGTTCATTATCCGGGCGAGCAAAGTGATCCATCCCGATGAACTGGTAGCCCGCTTCGGTCAGCGAACCGATAGTCTCCTGCAGAATATCCAGCTTCTGCTGCGCCGACGGCAGATCGGCATCTTTGATTTTCCGCTGTGCGGCGAACAGCGTCGGCAGGTGCGCGTAGTTAAACACGCTCAGACGGTCGGGGTTCAGTTCGGCAACGCGCTTGAGCGTAAAAGCAAAGCTTTCCGGCGTCTGCTTTGGCAGACCGTAAATCAGGTCGATATTGGTCGAAGTGAAGCCGATTTCGCGAGCGCGGTTAAGCAGTGCGAAGATAAAATCTTCATCCTGTTCGCGGTTAACCAGTCGCTGCACTTCTTTGTTGAAGTCCTGTACGCCCATGCTCAGGCGATTGAAGCCTTCACTACGCAGATGGTCAATCACATCCAGTTCGATTTCACGCGGATCGACTTCAATCGAAATCTCGGCGTCGGCATCGAAATGGAAACTCTCACGCAGCAACGTCATCAGGCGACTGATTTGCGCTTTATTGAGATAGGTTGGTGTGCCGCCACCCCAATGTAGCTGGCTGACATGTCGGCCGGAAAATAGCGGCGCGCGCTGGCGAATTTCCTGCTCCAGGACGTCGAGGTATTGATCGGCTTTGTGCTGCTGGCGGGTAACAATTTTATTGCAGCCGCAGAAGTAGCAGAGTTTATGGCAGAACGGTATGTGCACGTACAGCGACAGCGGCCGCTCTGGATAACGCGCAACGGCGTTAAGAAACTCACTTTCGCCAAAGGCATCAGAGAATTCCAGCGCGGTGGGATATGAGGTATAGCGCGGCCCGGAATAGTTATATTTCTGGATCAGGGCCAGATCCCAGTCGATTAACTGCACAGACATGCTTACTCCTTGCGATGGTGTCGAGAACGACGACGGCTTGCCGGCGTGGCCGCATTGCTGCGCCCCAGCCGGTTGCGCAGCCAACTTTGACGCCGCGACAACCGTCGTAGTTTAACGAATAACCACCCCAGATAACATACAACCAAAAGGGTTATAAGCAGGACTGGCAGGCCAATCGGGTGCAAACGTTAGTTTCCACCTCGCAGCAGGCGCATCATGTCTTCCTTGCCCTCTTCTTCCTCTTCTTCTTCATCATCGTCGTAAGAGAGGCCGAGTTGCTGCATCAGCTCATCAATTCTGTCCAGTTTGGCATCAACCCATTTCTGATCTTCAGCTGACAGGGTCTCATCATTTTCCAGACGTTCCAGCAGCGCATCCAGGCGCTCATCACTCTCCAGCATATCCAGCTCGGCCTGCGGTGAAAGCATAGGTTTCTCGCTCTTCGGTTTGGGCTGTTTAGCGACAGGCGCGTCGGTCACGCCCAGCGCTATCGGTTTTTTACTACCAATACGAGGATCTTTTTGCTGCTTTTGTTTATTGGAGCCGGATGCACCGTCAGTGCCTGACGCACGGCTGCCTGCCGCGTTGCCACGGTGCTTTTTGTCGTTTTTACGATCGCGAGCTTCCAGGTTCAATTCTTCACGCGTTTTACGACGCTGTTTGCCCGGAGCTTTACTGCGCGGTGCAGAGGTTGGTTTTTTCATGATGTCAGTCTTTAAGCCGTTTTATTCAGTATAGAATTGAGCCGGAATCTAGCAGAAAGCAAACAAAGAAAAAAGGCGACAGAGTAATCTGTCGCCTTTTTTCCTGACTCACAACCCATTACGGGTTCTACATTCCATGTTGGCTTACAACACGCCCTGTTTATCCATTAGCTTTATAACAGTCCGTGTTATTGTTCCCTATCCCTGCGTAGCGTCTCCAGACGCTTGTCATCCTGACAGATTCCTTCGGTCTTCGCCTCCTGGCGTTCCTGACCCCTCATCCTGAGTCTAAATCCTTCTGGCGCCCTTGCCGATGGGTGCTACTTTACAGCGTTGAGTTAAACTAACAAGCGACGAAACGGCGAAAAATAAACAATCCAGATTATTACCCAATATTAATTATATGATTTTAAAGGCTTTGAATATTCTATAGCCTGCATTTTCTCTTAGATTTCGCATAGTCCAGATGGCAAATGTCTTACAAACGGAAGGACATGGGCTTACATCCGTTGATGCCTGAGGAAAACCAGCCTTTTTCTACCGATCGGGTATAATCGCCCCCATTGCCTTATTTAACGGAGATAACCGTTTTGACTAACTTGAACTATCAACAGACGCACTTTGTGACAAGCGCGCCTGATATCCGTCACTTACCTTCCGATACCGGAATCGAAGTGGCCTTTGCTGGCCGCTCCAACGCGGGCAAATCCAGCGCCCTGAATACGCTGACCAATCAAAAAAGCCTGGCCCGTACCTCAAAAACACCAGGGCGTACGCAGCTGATTAACTTGTTTGAAGTCGTTGAGGGTAAACGTCTTGTCGACCTGCCAGGTTATGGCTATGCGCAGGTTCCGGAAGAGATGAAGATCAAATGGCAGAAAGCGCTGGGTGAATACCTGGAAAAACGCCTGTGCCTGAAAGGATTAGTCATTCTGATGGATATCCGCCATCCGCTGAAGGATCTCGACCAGCAGATGATCGAGTGGGCCGTCGCCAGCGAAATTCAGGTTCTGGTACTGCTGACCAAGGCAGATAAACTGGCTAGTGGCGCCCGTAAAGCGCAGCTCAATCAGGTTCGTGAAGCCGTTGTTGCCTTTAACGGCGACGTGCAGGTTGAAGCATTCTCTTCGCTGAAAAAACTGGGCGTCGACAAACTGCGTCAGAAGCTGGATAGCTGGTATAACGAGATTCCACCGCAGGAAGAACCAGAAGCAGCAGAAGAGTAATCCCCGCCATAATCCCGGATAGCGGCGCCTCGCGCCCTGTTCCGGGCCCGTCCTATTCCTTCGTTTAAACTCATCGCTTATCACAATGACTGATGCGAAAAAGTTTTCTTTCGCCCAATAAAAAACGCCCCAGTCATTACTGACTGGGGCGGCTAAAATATTCAGCCAAATCCGATTACGTGAAGTAAAAGGTCTGAAAGATAGAACATCTTACCTCTGTACCCTACGAGATTAACTCTACTCTTTTTTACGTTTCACAGAAAGCATTTTTTGTAGTTTTTTTTCACTTGTTACATAACGAATTCTAATGTTCATCACAAAAATAGATAAGTTATGTTGCTTACTTACATAAAACGACGTTAATCATCGAACACTTAATGCGCTTGATCCCAGTTTTCGCCAGCGCCGACTTCCACCAGCAGCGGGACATCTAGCTGAGTACTGTTTTCCATTAACTCATGAACCTTCTTCGACACCGCATCCACGTCATCTTTATGGACCTCAAAGACCAATTCATCGTGCACCTGCATGATCATGCGTACGCGCGGTTTCTCACCTTCTAACCAGCTATCAACGGCAATCATCGCCCGCTTAATCACGTCAGCGGCGGTCCCTTGCATTGGGGCGTTAATCGCCGCACGCTCGGCACCAGCACGTCTCGCACCATTGCTCGAAGCAATATCAGGCAGATACAGGCGACGACCATCCAGGGTTTCGACGTATCCTTGCTCTTTCGCCTGCGCACGGGTGCGTTCCATATACTCCAGGACGCCTGGATAACGTTCGAAGTAGAGATCCATATACTTCTGCGCTTCTTTACGCGGAATGTTCAGCTGACGCGCCAGACCGAAGGCACTCATGCCATAGATCAGACCGAAGTTGATCGCCTTCGCGCTGCGACGCTGCTCACCGGTAACACTCTCCAGCGGCATCCCAAACACTTCGGCAGCCGTGGCGCGGTGGATATCCTTACCTTCGGCAAACGCCTTCAGCAGCCCTTCATCACGTGACAGGTGCGCCATAATACGCAATTCGATTTGCGAGTAGTCCGCAGACACAATGACGTAATCTTCTGGGGCAATAAACGCCTGACGAATACGGCGGCCTTCTTCGCTGCGCACCGGAATGTTTTGCAGGTTTGGATCGGTGGATGAGAGACGCCCGGTCGCCGTCACCGCCTGATGATAGGAGGTATGTACGCGCCCGGTTTTCGGGTTAATCATCAGCGGCAGTTTGTCGGTGTAGGTCGACTTCAGTTTCGCCAGCCCGCGGTACTCCAGAATCACTTTTGGCAGCGGGTAGTCCAGAGCCAGTTCTTCCAGCACTTCTTCTGAGGTAGATGGCGCTCCACCCGGCGTTTTCTTCAGCGGCTTGATGCCCTGTTTTTCAAACAGGATGGTCTGCAGCTGTTTTGGCGAGGAGAGGTTAAATTCTTCGCCCGCTATCTCATAGGCTTTCTGCTCCAGCTCAACCAGACGCTTGGCAATTTCCTGCGAGTGCGCATGCAAGACCGTAGGATTAATTTTTACACCGTTGCGTTCAATACGCGACAGTACCGGCACCAGCGGCATTTCAATTTCATTGAAGATGCGCAGCGGCCCTTCTATCTTCTGGAGTTTTGGCCACATTTTCAGATGCAATTGCAGGGTGACATCAGCGTCTTCTGCGGCATAGCGACCCGCTTCTTCCAGCGCAATCTGGTTGAAAGTAAGCTGATTTTTACCCTTACCGGCAATCTCTTCAAAGGTGATGGTTTTATGCTTCAACCAACGGTCGGAGAGGCTGTCCATATCGTGGCGCCCAGCAACGCTATCCAGCGTGTAGGATTCCAGCATGGTATCGAAGGCAATTCCGCGCAGCTCAACGCCATAATTAGCCAGAATACCGCGATCGAACTTCAGATTCTGGCCAACCTTCAGCAGGCTGTCATCTTCCAGCAGGGGCTTGAGTAACTCAATCACGCGGTCGCGGGAGATTTGATCCGGCGCATCAAGATAGTCATGGGCAACTGGGACATACGCGGCCACGCCGGGTTCGATAGCGAATGACAGGCCAACCATATTGGCGGAGATATTATCCAGGCTATCCGTTTCGGTATCGAAGGCGAACAGCGGCGCTTTTTTCAGTTTCTCAATCCACGTCAGCAGCGTTTCTTCATCAAGGATGGTAACGTAATTTTCTGATGACAGAGTGGTCGCCGTCTCTTCTTCTTCCGGCTCAGTGACTGTCGCTGCTGCTTGCGCAGGTTTTGCGGCTGGTTTAGCACCTTTGGCCTGCATCCAGGTACCGGACTCGACGTCGGTTATCCAGCGTTTAAATTCATATTTTTTAAACAGTTCCAGCAATTCATCTGCCGCCGGTGGCACCACGGTCAGCTGTTCACAGCCCAGCTCCAGCTCAACATCGGTTTTAATCGTTGCCAGTTTGTAGGAGAGATAGGCCAGATCTTTATTCTGCTCCAGCTTAGCCGCCATGGTCTTCGCGCCTCGGAAGGTCAAGCCAGCAATTTTTTCCGGTTCGCCATACAGCGCATCAAGGCCACCCAGGCCCTGCAGCAACGCCTGCGCCGTTTTTTCACCCACACCAGGAACACCTGGGATGTTATCTGAGGAGTCACCCATTAGCGCGAGGAAATCGATAATCAACTCTGGAGGTACGCCGTATTTCGCGACCACTTCCTCGGGGCCAAGAATAGTATTGGTCATGGTGTTGATAAGCGTAATGCCCGGCGTCACCAGCTGTGCCATATCTTTATCACCGGTGCTGATCAGCACCGGGCGGCCGATTTTTTCGGCTTCGCGTGCCAGCGTACCGATAACATCATCGGCTTCCACTCCGGAGACCGCCAACAGCGGCAAGCCCATTGCCTTCACCATGGTGTGCAGCGGTTCAATCTGCGCACGCAGATCGTCCGGCATCGGTGGACGGTGAGATTTGTAGTCCTCAAACAGTTCGTCACGGAAGGTTTTTCCCTTCGCATCAAAAACCACAACCGCATGAGTTGGCTGATATTGCAGAATCAGACTGCGCAGCATATTCAACACGCCATACATAGCGCCGGTTGGCTCGCCTGCACGGTTAGTTAGCGGTGGGAATGCGTGATATGCCCGGTAGAGATAAGAGGAGCCATCAACGAGGATAAGAGGGTTTTCTGGGATCTGAACCATAATTTCCGTGCCTGTTTATCAGATTATGGGTAAAGGATGCCACAGACAGCATGAAAACATGAATTTTTCGCCAAAATAACGCGAAAAGATTTAGAGATCTTCGCGATCGCGCGTAAAACAAATTGTGGATAAGTTTGTGAATAGTTTTATTTTACTTATAACAAACAATATGTAACCCAGAGTTAAATTAAAAATAATCATTAATTTTCAATTGGTTGATTGTGGATCGTTACGATAAATTGTGATCTGAACATAATTCACACAATGTGGATAGACATGATGGCCTCTTTTCTATTCTGCTAAGACCCATCATTTAGCGCGTTTTCTGGTAAAATCAGCGCCTTGTGTTCTTTTATCTGCACACGTTAAATAACTAACTATCTGAATAAAAAAACTATGTCGAGATTGCTCGCAGCGATAACGCTACCTATTAGTATCGCGCTCACCATTTTACTGACTATATTGTGCTCCATTCCTATCATCCTCGCAGGGATCATAAAGCTTATCTTTCCTGTTCCGGTGATCTGGCGTTCAGTCTCGGTATTTTGTAATTTTATGATGTTCTGCTGGTGCGCGGGGCTTGCCGCGCTGCTGCATTTTAATCCCTGGCTTAAATGGGATATTGAGGGGCTGGATACCTTAAATAAGAAGAACTGGTATCTGCTTATCTGTAACCACCATAGCTGGGCAGACATCGTGGTGCTGTGCGTTATTTTCCGTAACCATATCCCGATGAATAAGTATTTCCTCAAGCAGCAGTTGGCCTGGGTACCCTTTATGGGGCTGGCGTGCTGGGCGTTGGATATGCCTTTTATGCGCCGCTATTCCCGCAGCTATCTGATTCGCCATCCTGAACGTCGTGGCAAGGATGTTGAAACAACCCGCCGTTCGTGTGAAAAATTCCGCGCGCATCCAACGACTATCGTTAACTTTGTGGAAGGCTCTCGTTTCACACCAGAAAAACGCCTACAGACCCGCTCGCCGTATAAGAACTTGCTGCCTCCTAAAGCAGCCGGCATCGCCATGGCATTAAATGTGTTGGGATCTCAGTTTGATAAGCTGCTCGACGTGACTCTGTGCTACCCGGAAAACGATAAGACACCGTTTTACGATATGCTGAGTGGGAAGCTGACGCGTATTGTGGTCCGCGTTAATTTACGTTCCATCGACCCAGAATTGCACGGCGATTATGTAGCGGATAAGAACTTCAAGCGGCGCTTCCAGCTGTGGCTGAATGCGTTATGGGAAGAGAAAGACCAGCAAATTGCTGCCACAAAAGCAGAATACAAAAACGCCGGTCAATGACCGGCGTTTTCATTTTATTTCATCTCAACGAGCTGTTTCACGGCATCCGCATACTGAGCCACAAAGACATCCATATTACTGGTGTCCATACCCTGTGGGTTCAGCTGGTATTTACCGTTAACAAACATCGCCGGAACACCCTGCAGCTGAAGGTCGGCGGCTGCTTTTTCTTGCTGAGCAACCATCGATTTCACCACGAAGCTATTCCATGCCGCATCATAATCATCGCCTTTCACGCCAGCGTTGATAAAGACATTACGAATATCGGCAACGGTCTGAACCGTTTGTGTTTTCTGAACGGCTTCAAACATCGGTACAGTCACCTTGTCTTCAACACCCAGCGCCATCGCAACTGCCCACGCCTGAGTCAGATCTTTGCCCAGTGGGCCCAGGAACTCAACGTGGTACTTGGTCATTTTGACGCCTTCAGGAAGCTTTTTCTTCACGTTATCAGAAACGTGCAGAACTTCCTCGAACTGATAGCAATGCGGGCAGTAGAAGGAGAAGAACTCCAGCACCTGCGGCTCACCTGCAACCGGTTTATCGATGGTAATATATTGTTTGCCTTCGGTAATCTGAGCAGCAGATGCGCTGAATGCCAGAATCATACCTGCCAGCGCAAGCCAAACCTTTTTCATAACTCACTCTCTCCTGACTGTGTCGAATTAATACATTGGCGTTAGCTGTAGAGGGGGTTCTTGCAGAACCTTCACCTGCTCAACGAAAGTAGCAATCTGCCGATGCCAGAAATCTTCCCCGGTTAACCAGGGAAAATTTTTCGGAAATGCAGGGTCATCCCAGCGCCGGATAATCCAGGCAAGATAATAAACCAACCGCATTGCGCGTAAAGGCTCAATCAGCGCCAATTCATCTGAATTAAAGCTGCTGAACTCTTCGTAAGCCTCTACGATCATTTCAAGCTGCATACGCCTCTCAGCAACAGAGCCGTTAAGCAACATCCAAAGATCCTGAACCGCGGGACCATTGCGCGCGTCATCGAGATCGACAAACATTGGACCATCACGCCAGAGAATATTCCCCGCATGACAGTCGCCGTGTAAACGCAGCGCATCAAAACGTCCGTGCCACAGCCCCATGACAGCATCAATAAGGTCATCGGTTGTTTTCAGAAAACGGTCTTTTAACCCTGCGGGGATAAGCGCCGAGTGTTCAAATACGGCACGCGGTTCAATAAGATATTCTTTGACGCCGATATCCGGGCGAGCCGTGAAACGCGATTTGCGTCCCGTCTGGTGTAGGCGACCAAGATAACGTCCAACCCACTCCATCTGGTCCAGATTATCTGACTCGAACTGCCGGCCACCCACGCTTGGGAATACGGTAAAGTAGAAGCCGTCATGGGTCAGCAGGGTTTTATCATTAAAGGCGAGCGGGGCCACAACCGGTACATCATCCTGTACCAGTTCCAGCGCATACTGATGCTCTTCGAGAATCTGCGCGGCAGACCAGCGCTCCGGACGATAGAATTTCACCACCATGCGACGGCGGTCTTCATCCTGAAACTGGTAAACCCGATTCTCATAGCTGTTAAGAGGGGTGAGACCAGAATCCACCCGGATGCCCTGTTCAAACAGAGCATCAATAATTGTATCCGGGTGGAGAGTCTGGAAACTGAAAGCCTTGTCGTTCATCCTGACATCCGACTAACGATACGAATGAGTCAGGATATCATTTCACGGCGGGTTGATCGGCTCTGCTTACAACCTTTTACTCTTTAATCACACCACGAGCGCGTAGCAGCGCGGTTTTGAAATCTTCTTCATAATCTTTCTGAATACCCGGGATCACCGCGTCTTTTGCCGAGTCACGCATTTTCAGATGGTAGATCAGAATATCGTCCGTTAAATCGGCCAATTCACCGTCATAGCCTGACTCTTTCGCCAGTTTCTGCAAAAATTGCATAAGATTCAGCTCAGGCTCTTTCTGCCAGGCTGGCTGGAGGAGTTCAATAACTTCATTCAGACGTTTACATTTCATGGTCGTGCTCCTTACGCTTGATAAAGATACGGTAGCAGGGTAAACCCCACAATAAAAGAGGCGATAGTAGTGAAAGCGAAGAGCCAGATAACCGGCGTGGTGCTAGCGGGCGGCAAAGCCTCCAGAATGGGTGGTCAGGATAAGGGGTTAATGCTGCTAAACGGTAAACCTTTATGGCAACACGTGGCCGACCGTCTGCTTCCCCAGGTCAGCAGGATTGTGATTAGCGCGAATCGTAACCTACCAATTTATCAGGCAAGCGGTTTACCGGTCATTGCCGATACGCTCTCTGATTATCCAGGACCGCTGGCCGGTATTTTATCGGTAATGCAGCAGACCCCTGACGAATGGTTTCTGTTTTGTCCTTGTGACACTCCTTTTATTCCCGAATATTTGGCTAAGCGTTTAGAGGATAAACGCCTTCAGGCACCCGTCGTTTGGGTTCATGACGGAGAACGCGATCACCCCGCCATCGTCCTAATACACCGAAGTCTGGCTGCAGAAATAAAAGCCTATCTGGCTCGTGGCGAACGTCGCGTTATGGTCTTTATGCGTGAGGTTGGAGGCCATTCGGTAGATTTTAGCGGCATGAAGGCGGCATTTCACAACATGAACACTCTGGAAGATTTGCAGCAAAATCAGGTGGCGAAATGATTCCGCTCTTAGCGATTGCGGCATGGAGCGGTACCGGAAAAACCACGCTGCTGAAGAAGTTGATACCTGAACTCTGCGCGCGAGGGATTCGCCCGGGATTGATTAAGCATACCCATCACAATATGGATGTTGATAAACCAGGCAAAGATAGCTACGAACTGCGTAAAGCGGGAGCTGCGCAAACGCTGGTTGCCAGCAAGCAGCGCTGGGCATTGATGACAGAAACTCCTGAGGAACAGGAGCTTGATCTCGCCTGGTTGGTCAGCCGAATGGATGCTTCAAAATTGGATTTGGTGTTGGTTGAAGGATTCAAGCACGATGCCGTCGCCAAGATCTTACTGTTCCGTGAGGCAGCGGGACATAGCATGTGTGAACTGACTATTGATGAGCATACGATCGCGGTGGCCAGCGATACCGCATTAAATATTGATATACCGGTGCTGAACCTGAACGATCTGCATCAAATCGTGGAGTTTATTGTGGGTTGGTTGTCTCATCGGGATAACTGACGGACGCAAATGGTAGATTGAACAAATCCAGACGGCGATCTAGCTGTCTGGCGCATGCCAACCAGGTTGAAATTAACACCTTATCTAACAACCTACTTACGTCCTGCATCCATTTTCACACTGCACAGACGCAAAAAAGCCCAGTCTTCCGACTGGGCTCTTCGCTTTATTTGATGCCTGGCAGTTCCCTACTCTCGCATGGGGAGACCCCACACTACCATCGGCGCTACGGCGTTTCACTTCTGAGTTCGGCATGGGGT